>NZ_CBDRIY010000014.1:0-146907 GCF_965344335.1 Nocardiopsis eucommiae | reverse complement strand
ACACGGTCATGCCGTAGAGCACGAAGACCATGAGGTGCGCGGCACCGTGCAGGGCCGTCACGCGCTTCCCCGAGAAGGTCGTCACGGTCAGCAGCAGCGTGACGCCGAGCAGCACCAGGTTGGTCGGGTCCTCCGCGAGGACGACGGTCTGCCCGGTGAGGAGCCCGATCGTGAGGACCGCGGGGATCGTGAGTCCGACGGTGGACACGAGCGCCCCGTGGCAGAGGTTGCTCACGCGCTGGATCTCGCCGCCGAGCGCGGCGCGGATCGCGGTCAGGGTCTCGGGCAGGAACACGATCATCGCGATGAGGATGCCGGAGAGCGCGATAGGGGCGCCCGCGCGGTCGAGGCCGTCGTCAAGGAGGCTGGCCATGTCGTGGGACAGCAACACGATCGGGATCACGGTCAGCACGAGCACGAGCGCGCGGGCGACCACCTCGGCCCGGTGTTCCGAGATGACGGCGAGGACCGAGGTGCGCTCCGGCTCCACTTCCCGGGTTCCCGTCTCCCCGGCCAGCGGGGCGCCCGTCACGGAGACGACTTCCTTGAAGTCGTCGCGCTGGGCCCCCATCTGCCGCGCGAGGAAGGCGACGTAGAGGATCACCGTGAGGATGATGATCGGGATCTCCTGCCCGGCCGTGTAGGCGCCGCCCTCACCGATGAGGCCGGGCAGCGCGAACGCGACGGTGCCGAGCACCACGAGCAGCGACAGGTAGGTGGAGACTCCGGTGCTGTTGGCGCGGACGTCCCTGTGGCGCAGCCCGCCGAGGAGCAGGGACACCCCGACGACGAGGTTGAGGATGATCATCGACACGGCCATCACGGAGTCACGCGCGATCGTGGTGTGCTCACCGGGACCGAGCATGACGGCGGAGATGAGGATGACCTCGATCAGCACGATCGAGAGGGTGAGGACGAGTGTGCCGTAGGGGTCGCCGAGCCGGTGGGCCAGGTGCTCGGCCTCGACGACGACGCCGAAGGCGCACACCACGATGACGGCGACGATGGCGCCCAGGACCGCGACCAGCGCCGGGGTCGGCAGGTGCGCGGCCAGGTACGGCTGGGCGACGAGGGTCACGAGGAACGCGCCCCAGCCCAGGACCAGTCGGATAATCGCCGCGGGCGTCAGGACGCCGCGGAGCATGTGCTGAGTTCGCACGGGTGGGTACCCGATTCTGCTGGGCCGTCCCTGCTCGTGTGCTCGTCCGGCGGGCCGTCCCGTCGGGATCCTTCCTCCCGCACTTTATCGTTCCGCATGAGCGGTTCGCCGGGGGGAGGCACCAGTGCGACGGGACTCACCCGGGCCTTCGACGGTGGCGACACGGAGCAGCGCGACGGCGGGGTGCGGGTGTCGGATCGGTGTCTGGACGCGGGGTCACCGTGGAGCGGCCGGACCGTCGGCGCCGGGTTCCGCCCCCCTCCCGGTTTCGAGGAAGGTCGGCGCCGCCGTGACGCTCGTCGGGCACCGGGAACGGTCGGTCGCTTCAGTCATGCCACCGACTATTCCACGTCCCCCGTCCGGGGTCCCGCTTCGCGCGACGGCCCGGCGCGCTGGGACCCGAAACGCGCGAGCACCGTGCGCGCCGTCTCCGGCCTGACCTCCCCGGCCTGGGCGAAGAGCGCGAAGTCCGCGGAATGTTCCTCGATCAACGCCTTCTTCTCCGCCGCCTCCGCGTCGCGCCAGACCTCCCGGCGAGGCGTCCTCCTTTCAGGCCACGTCGGCCGTCACCACCACGACATTCTTTGAAATAGCGGCCCGAATTGGTCAATGGCCGATAACACATGATGCAGAACTACCTAGCGGCATTCGATGGCGGCGCGGACGCCGACGAGCATCGAGAGGTGTATCCGGCGCCCTCCCGATGCCGGGTCCTCCCCCCATGCACCCGGGCGACACACCGACCCCCGTCCACGGGCGGGGGTCCCCGCCTTCCTTCGACATCATGAACGGGCCGACCCTCACGGAGAGTGCCGAGGCGGACACCGAACCTCGATCCGACGACCGAAGGAAGCACGCACATGAACCTGACCCTGAACAACGGCGTGGAGATGCCCGCGCTGGGCTTCGGTGTCTACCAGAACCCGCCCGAGGAGACCGCCGACTCCGTCGCCGAGGCCCTCCAGGTCGGGTACCGGCTCATCGACACCGCGGCCGCGTACTTCAACGAGCGCGAGGTCGGTGAGGGCATCCGCCGCTCGGGGCTGGACCGGTCCGAGGTGTTCGTCGAGACGAAGGTCTGGATCAGTGACTACGGCTACGACCAGACCCTGCACGCCTTCGACAAGAGCGCGGGCAAGCTCGGTGTGGAGCGGATCGACCTCCTCCTGCTCCACCAGCCCGTCCCGTCGCGGTTCGACCTGACCGTCGAGGCCTACAGGGCGCTGGAGACCCTCCTCGACGACGGGCGCGTCCGGGCGGTCGGCGTCAGCAACTTCACGCCCGAGACCCTGGCCGACCTGCTGGAACGGACCGACATCGTCCCCGCGGTGAACCAGATCGAGGTGCACCCCTACTTCACCCAGCCCGTCGCCCGGAGGGCCAACACCGACCAGGGCGTCCTGACGCAGGCCTGGTCACCGATCGGCGGCATCACCAGCTACCGGGGCCATGGTGAGCGGTCCACCTTCGACGACCCCCTGATCCGGGAGATCGCGGCGGCCCACGAGCGCACACCCGCCCAGGTCATGCTCCGCTGGCACCTGCAGGAGGGCCGGTCCGCCATCCCGAAGTCGGTCAGGGCCGAACGGATCGCCGCGAACTTCGACGTGTTCGACTTCGAGCTCACGACCGACCAGCTCACCGCGATCGACGCCCTCGACACCGGTGTCCGGCGAGGCCCCGACCCCGGTTCGATCACGCCCGAGGCCTTCGGACGCGACATCCCCGAGGCCTGAACCCGGACGGCCGCGGTGCCGGTGACACGACCCTCGCCGTGGTCGCGCCCCCGGCACCGGGAGCCGACGGCCCGTCGCCGAGGAGACTCCCGGCCGCGCCCTCGGCTTTAGGGAAACAGATGTTACCCTTATTCCATGCCTGGTTCCCGCCTCCCTCCCCCGTGGCTCCTCCCCCTGGTGCTGTCCGCGTTCGCGGTCCAGACGGACGACTTCGTGATCATCGGCGTGCTCCCGGCGATCGCCTCCGCCATGTCGGTGTCGGAGGCGGCCGCCGGTCAGCTCGTGACCGTGTACTCCCTCGTCTACGCGCTCGCCGCCCCCCTGTGGGCGGTCCTGTTCGCCCGGGTCCCCCAGCGGAGGGCCCTGCTCTGCGCCCTGGCGGTGTTCGCCGCCGCCAACGTCGCCGCTCCCCTGGCCGACGGTTACCTGACGCTGACGGCCCTGCGGGTGCTGGCCGCGCTCGCGGCGGCGGTGGTCCTGCCCACCGCCCTGGCGCTCGCGAGCACCCTCGCCCCGCCGGAGCGCCGGGGCCGCCACCTGGCGGCCGTCATGACCGGCCTGACCGGCGCCGTGCTGCTCGGCGTCCCCCTCGGGACGTGGATCGGTTCCCTGTGGGGCTGGCCGGCGACCTTCGCGTTCTGCGGGGTGCTGGGCCTGGTCGCACTGGCCCTGGCCGCCCGCACCCTGCCCGGCGGCCTCGTCGAAGAGGAGCACCGCACCCTGTCCGACCTGGTGCGGCCCCTGGTGGACCGGACCGTGGCGGCCGTCCTCGTCATCACCGTCCTGACCGTGGCCGGGAACCTCGCCTTCCAGACCTACGTCGCGGTGGTCCTGGCCGGGCTCTCCGGCGTCACCCCCGTCGTCCTGGGCGTGCTGCTCGTGTGCTCCGGGATCGGCGGGCTGCTGGGAGCACAGGCCTCCGGTCACCTCGTGGACCGCTTCGGGCCGCTGCGCACCCTCCGGGGCTCCGTCACGCTCTTCTGCCTGACGATGTCCGCGCTGGCCCTGCTGTGGTCGACCGCTCCGGTTCCGCTGTGGGCGGTGGTGCCCCTGCTGGTGGTCTGGTCGGCTGCCGCGTGGGCCGTACCACCAAGCCTCCAGACACTCATGCTCGACCGCGCGGGCACGCGCGCGGCTTCGCGGGCTGTGGCGGTGCACAGCGCTTCGGTGTACGTCGGGGCCGCGCTGGGCGGCGTCCTCGGCGGTGCGGCGGTCGCCGCGTCCCCCGGACTCGTCCCGGTGGTGGCGGCGGTGCTCGCCGGGCTCGGGCTCCTGTTCGTCCCGGGACGGCGGTGGTCCCCCACCCGGGATCGTCCTCGTACCGGCGGGGCGGGAGGCGGGCGACCGCCTCACCCGCGCCGAGCGCGCCGTCCCGGAACTGGTCGACACCGCGACGGAGATCGGTGAGCGCAGTCCCCCGACACCTGCACGCGGCGGTGTCGCGCACGTCACCGACCGCACGCGGGCCAGCCCCTCGTCGGGGTCATTCCGCCCCCCAGGAACGCGTCACGCAGGTGGCGCGTGTGGTGCGAGATCCGCCGGACTCCCGGCGACTCCGCGCTCCACTGCCGCACGTGCGGACGCGGGTCCACGTCCACCAGGCCCACCCGGCGCATCGCCTCGGGCGCCGCTCCCCTCCATGGCGCAGTCACCAAGACCCGAACCGAACGCGCGCGAGAAGCCCCCCGACCTTGCCAGCCCCCTCCCGGAGCCGTACGTTTTGCGATGATCACGAACTATCGGGTGGGAGAGGCATGAAAATCCTTGTCGTGGGTGCGGGAGCGGTCGGCGGCTACTTCGGCGGGAGGCTCGTCCAGGCCGGTCGCGACGTCGACTTCCTGGTCCGGCCCGCCCGCGCCGCGCTCCTGGCGGAGCACGGTCTGAACATCACCTCCGTGGAGGGGCACACCGAGAACACCACCGTCCGTCCGGTCACGAAGGACCAGCTCACCGACGCCTACGACCTGATCCTGCTCTCGGTCAAGTCCTACGGCCTCGAGGACGCGGTCGAGGACCTGGCCCCGGCGGTGGGCCCAGGGACGGTGGTGGTCCCCTTCCTCAACGGCATGCGCCACCTGGACGTCCTGGTGGAGCGGTTCGGCGAGGACCACGTGTACGGCGGGGTGTGCATGGTGATGACCCGCCTGGACGAGGCGGGCGGCATCGTGGAGGTCGGGAAGATGGGCGAGCTGGTCTACGGCCCGCTCTCCGACTCCCCCGTGGTGGACCTGGACCGGGTCCACGGCGCCCTCGAGGAGGCCGGGTTCACCGCCCGCCCCACCAAGGAGATCCGCCAGGAGATGTGGGACAAGTGGGTCTTCCTGGCCAGTCTGGGCGCGGTCACCTGCCTGATGCGCGCCCCCATCGGCAGGGTGAACCGCGCCCCGGGCGGTTCCGAGTTCAGCGCGGGGATGTTCGCCGAGGCGATCGCCGTGGCCACCGCCGCCGGGTACCCGCCCAGCGACCGGATCCGGGGATTCGCCGACAGGGTCATCTCCGACACCGAACGCGACACCTCCACGTCCATGTACTGGGACCTGACCCACGACAACCCGGTGGAGGGCGACCACATCGTCGGGGACCTGGTCGCCCGGGGCCGCGAGCTCGGCGTGCCCACCCCGCTGTTCTCCCTGGCCCACACGCACCTGAGCGTCTACTCGGCCGCACGGGGCTGAGGGGGTGGCCGCCGGGGGCGTGCCCCGGCGGCCACGGGGTCACCCCTTGAGGGCACCCGCCATGAGGCCGCGCATGAAGTACCGCCCCAACACCAGGTAGATCAGGAGCGTCGGCAGCGAGGCCAGCACCGCCGCCGCCATCTGCTGGTTGTAGGGCACCACCATGGACCCGGCCACGTTGTTCAGCTGCACCGTCACCGGCCAGCTGTTGGGCCCGGTCAGGAACACCGCGAAGAGGAAGTCGTTCCACGCGGAGGTGAACTGCCAGATCAGCGTGACCGCGAACGCGGGCGCCGACACCGGCAGCACCACGTGGGCGTACGTGCGGAGCAGACCGGCGCCGTCCACCCGCGCCGCCTCGATGAGGGACCCCGGGATGCTGGCGTAGTAGTTGCGGAAGATGAGCGTGCAGATCGGGATCCCGTACACCGTGTGCGCCAGGATGAGCGGGAACAGCCCGCCCATGAGACCGCCGTTCACCAGCATCTGCTGGAGGGGGATCATGACCGCCTGGTAGGGGATGAACATCCCGAACAGGAACAGCGTGAACACCGTGTCCGCCCCGGGGAAGCGCCACCGCGCCAGCACGTAGCCGTTCATGGAGCCGAGCACGGCGGAGATGACCGCGCTCGGCACGGCCATGCGCACGCTGTTCCACAGTCCGGGGGCCAGCGCGGACCAGGCCGTGGACCACCCCTCCAGACTCCACTCGCGCGGGAGCAGCCACGCCCGGGCCGCGGTGGCCTCCGAGAAGGGTTTGAACCCGGTCACCGCCAGCACGTACATCGGCAGCAGGAACAGCGCCGCCAGGACCAGCAGGACGGTGAACCGGACCGCCCGCCCGCGCGGGCTGCTTCCGGCGCCCACGCCCGAGGGGGCGTTCACCCGTCCGGGTGCGCTCTGGGTCATCGGCCCTCGCTCCGTTCCTTGCGCACGGTCCAGACCAGGTAGGGGATCACGAACACCGCCACGGCGAGCAGCAGGTAGGACGCGATGGTGGCCCCCTTGGCCGGGTCGCGGACCTCGAAGACCATCGCCCACATGTACACGGCGGGGACGTCCGCGACGATCTGCTGCCCCGCCACGGCGATGATCAGGTCGAACACCTTCAGCGACATGTGGCCCAGGATGATGACGGCGCTCAGGGTGACCGGGCGCAGCTGCGGCATGACCACCCGCCAGTACACGCCCCACTCCGAGCACCCGTCCACCCGGGCCGCCTCGCGCAGTTCCTCGGGCACCCCGCGGAACCCGGCCAGGAACAGCGCCATGACGTACCCGGCCAGCTGCCAGACGGCGGGCAGCGCCATCGCCGCCATGCCGAGGTCGGGCGCGGTCCACCAGTCGTTGACCAGGAAGTCCAGGTTGAGGTGGACGAACAGGGCGTTGAGCCCGGTGGCGCGCTCGGCCGGCGCCGGGTTCATCAGCCACCGCCACACGACGCCGGTGGCGATGAAGGACACGGCCATCGGGGCGAGGAAGAGGGTCCGGAACACCGCCTCGCCCCGGATGCCCTTGTCCAGCAGCAGGCCCAGGAGCCAGCCGAGGAACAGCGCGCCGCCGACGAACACCACGGTGAACACCACCGCGTTGGTCACGGCGGCGGGCCATCGGGCCTCCTGCCACAGCTGGACGAAGTTGGTCAGCCCCACGAAGGAGCCGTCCTGGATCGGGGCGTGCTTGTCGCTCAGGGCCAGCTGGGTGTTCCAGCCGATCATGCCGTAGACGAACACGCCGATGAGCAGGATCGACGGGGAGACCAGCAGCAGGCCGGGGAGCCACGTGCGGGCCCTGGTCGCCGCCCGGCGGAACCGACCCGGGCGCGCGCGGAGTCCCGTGACGGGACGTTTCGGGTGGCCGGGGCCGCCGTGAGCGGCGGCCCCGGAATCGGTGGACGCGCTCATTCGGACTGCGCGGCCTCGTGCAGGGCCGCGTTGAGCGCTTCCAGGTCCTCGTTCTGGAGGTAGAGGCCGACGGCGGTGTCGATGTCGTTCTTCCAGCGGTTGCCCACGGTCACGCCGTGCCAGAACGACCCCGCCAGCTCCGGCCCCGCCTGCCACTCGGCCAGGGCGGACTCCAGGTAGGGACTGTCCGCGTACCGGGCCGGGTCCGCGTCGGAACGCGCCGGGATGGAGCCCTTGAGGGGGTTGAACAGGTCCTGGCCCTCCTGGCTGGCGACCAGTGCGAGCCAGGCGCGGGCGTTCTCCTCGTTGGGGGCGCCCGCCGGGAGGGTGAAGCTGTCCGACAGCCACATGTAGGTGCCGTCCGTCCCGGGAGAGGGCGCCCAGTCGTAGTCCTCCTGGGGGAGCGCTCCCAGTTCGTCGAAGTACCCGGCGGCCCAGTCACCCATGATGTTGAAGGCGGCCTCGCCCTCGGAGACCCGGCGTGAGGCCTCCTGCCAGTCCTCTGCGGCCGACTCCTCCTGCGTGTGGGACATGATCGTCTCGAAGGTCCCGAGTGCCTCGGCGACCTCCGGTGTGTCCCAGTCGGCCCCCGGCTCCCACAGGGCGTTGTAGGCGTCGGTGCCGAGAGACCCCAGCAGCACCGACTCCAGCAGGTGGTCGACGGTCCACTGGGCGCCCACCGCCATGGGGATCGCGTCGGTCTCGGCGTCCACGGCCTCCAACGCCTCGACCAGCTCGTCCAGGGTCTCCGGGGGCCCGTCCACCCCGGCCTCCTCCAACAGCCCGGGGTTGAACCACATCACGTTGGACCGGTGGATGTTCACCGGGACCGAGTAGACGCTGTCCTCGTAGGAGATCTGTTCGACCAGCTGGTCGGGGTAGGCCTCGCGCAGCCCCTGCTCGTCGAAGAAGTCGTCCAGCGGAGCCAGGTAACCCGCCTCCACGTAGTCCTGGAGGGAGGCCCCCGCGTGTCCCTGGAAGGAGTCCGGCGGGTCCTGGCTCTGGAGCCGACCCTCCAGCACGGCCTGGGCGTTGGTACCCGACCCCCCGGCCACGGCGGCGTTGACGAACTCGATCCCCTCGTTCTGCTCCTCGAAGCGTTCGATGAGGGCGTTCAGTCCGGCCTCCTCGCCGCCCCCGGTCCACCAGGAGAACACCTCGACCTGGTCTCCGGCGCCGCCTCCGCCGCCCCCGCACGCCGTGGCCGTGAGCGTCAGCCCCAGTCCCGCGGCCGCGATCGACCACCGCCGTGAACGCATACGCATACCTCTCCGGGCGGCCGACCCGTCCCGCGGCGACGAACCGCCCCATGTGTCACATGTCACCGAAAACCGACGTCGCCATCCTTCGCAACCCCGGCGACGTAGGTCAAGGGCGGGACGTGTCACGAATCGGAGACGCACCCGGGCCGACGAGACACGCCGAAGCGGCACCGTGCTCGGGATTTCCGGTGCGCCCGACGTGACCTGTGGTGATCTCGTCCGCCCCGCGCCGGACCGCGTGGCACGCCCCACGGCACGCGACAGAGGTTGGCACAATCGCGGCATGTCAGTCCTTGACCGAGCCGCCCTCCGACACCTGGCGCTCCTCCCCCCGGCCTGTCTGCTCCTGTCGGCCTGCGCGCCCGACGGCGGGGCGGTGGGCGCCGTCGCCACCGGACACTTCTCCGCGCGCCACCAGTTCCCCGTCGTGCTGGTGTCCTGGTGCGGTGACAGCCCGCCCGCCCGGATCGACCTGACCTCGGAGGAGCACGGGTGGCGGCTGAACGCCAACCGTGAGTTCGAGGGCGACCAGGTCGAGGTGGACCTGGCCGCGCCCGGCGAGGACTGGACCATCACCGACACGGACGGCGCCCCGGCCTACCGGGTGGTGCCCGCCTCCTCGGAGACCGTGTACACCCTGGGGGTGACCTCCGCCGCCGGGTTGGAGGAGGACGCCGAGCACGACATCGCCACGCTGGCGTTCGAGACCGAGCTCCTCGCCGCCGACGACGGCCTGTACCTGGGCACGCACACCAGCGGCGAGGCAGCCCTGGTGGGCACCGACGAGTTCCCGCCGGAGTGCTGAGGGGTCAGCGCGCGGGCAGGTGGCGTCGCCAGGACAGGGTGACGGCCAGGACGCACAACAGCGCGAGGCCCGTGCCGACCGCGAACATGGTCGGGTAGCCGAACCAGCCGGTCAGCGCCGCCAGCGCGGCGGGGACGAAGAACCCCAGGTAGGCCAGCGAGTAGTAGACGGCGGTCAGCCCGGCCAGACGGTCGGGTCCCGCGATGCGCTGGACCTCCTGGAGGCCGGACACCAGCAACAGGCCGTAGGCGGCGCCCAGCACGGCGGCCGCCACCAGCGCGGCCGGGATCGTGAGGACGGCCGAGGCCCACACCGCCAGGGCCATGCCGACGGCCGCCGTGGCCAGCGCCGCCGCGACCGCGCGTGAGGAGTGCGGGCTGTCGACGCGCTTGGCCACCTGCTGGCTGAGGACGCCGCTGGCCAGCGCCACCATGCACAGCAGCCCCGAGAAGCCGACCTCGTAGCCGGGGACCCGGGGGGCGAGCAGGTTGGGCAGGATCGCGTAGGCGCTGGCGGACGTTCCGAAGATCCACGGTGCCATGGGGACGACCACCAGCAGGAACCGGCGGTGCAGCGCGGCCGGGACCCGCAGGTCGTCCAGGAGCCTGCCGGGTACCGTCCCCCGCCCGTGGGTCTCCGGAGCCCGGAGCAGGGCCGCCGCGAGCAGCACCGTGATCACGATGTTCACGGCGTAGGGCAGGACGGCGGACATCGGAGCGAACTGGGCGATGGCGGCCGCGACCACGGCGCCGAGGAGGAAGCCGAGGGTGAGCGCGAGCGAGGCGCGCGCCGCCCCGGCCCCGGCCGTGGCACGGAGGTCGTGGGGCGGCTGGGACAGCTCCTTGACCCAGCTGGTGCCCACCGCCATCACGAGGCCGAGCGCCATTCCGGAGAAGACGCGCCCGGCGAACAGCAGGGCGACCGAGTCGGACCCCAGGGCCAGCAGACCGCTGCCGATCACGCACAGGACCGGTGCGGGGAACATCAGGGGGCGGCGCCCGTGGCGGTCGGAGAGCGGCCCGCCCACGAGGAGGGCGGGCACGATGCCCAGCACGTAGGCGCCGAGCAGGATGTTGACGATCTGCACGCTCATACCGCTGTCCAGGCGGTACATGACCAGCAGCGGGGTGAACTCGTTGCCGCCCCACGCGACGGCGAAGAGGGTGCCGCACACGGCGAGCCACCCGGGCAGGGTCCGGCGGCGCCCGCTCCTGGACGGTGCGTCCGCGCGTGGTCTGTGGGCCTCGATCGTGGCCATGGGTCGGGCTTCCTTCTCAGGTTCGGGGTCAGGGAAGGGGGGCGCGGGGGGCGGGTGGTGTGGGGGTCAGACGGTGAAGCCGTGGACGTCGTTGAGGTGCTCGGCGGTGGCTCGGGCGAAGCCCTCGGGGTCTCCCTCCTCGATGAGGCGGGCCAGCCCGGCGTGCTGGTCGAGCACGAGCTCGGCCCGGGTGGTGTCGTCGCTGATCGACTGCGTGGTCATGCGACGGTGGCGGTCCTGGAGGAGCTGGTGGAAGCCCTGGAGGATCGAGTTGCCGCCCGCGGCGACCACCTCCCGGTGGAACTCGACGTCGGCCCGGGTGAAGGCGGCGAGGTCGTCCTCCTCCCAGGCTCGACGCTGGTCCTCGGTCACCTCGCGCAGGCGCCGCACCAGCCGCTCGGAGCCGCCACGGGAGGCGCACACGGTGCGGACCGCCGCGGACTCGATGATCTGGCGGGCCTGGAGGACCTCGCGGAACTCGTGCGGCGGAACCGGGCGCACCATGGCCCCGCGCTTGGGGTAGAGGCGCATCCACCCCTCTGCCTGGAGCTGGAGGAAGGCCTCGCGCACCGGGGTGCGGCTCATGCCCAGTTCGGTGGCGATCCGGCCCTCGCTGAGCATGCTGCCGCCCTCGAACTCACCGTCGAGGATCCGGTTCCGCACGACGGTGTAGGCGCGTCCCGCCGCCGACTCCGGCTCCGTGGCGGCCGGGACCACCGGTTCCCGCCCGCCGACGCCACTCGCGCTCACTGGACCCCCCAAGTTGGATACGACATAGATACTAGTTGTACACCAGCCCCTCCACGGCCGGAATCCCCTGTCCGGAGCATCACACGGGGACCAGGCACACAGGAGGGGGCGTCCACGCGGGTGGACGCCCCCTCTCTGGTGACCGTTGGAGGGTCAGCCCTGCCAGCTGTGCCAGAGCCGCGCGTAGCGGCCGCCGTCCGCGACGAGCTGGTCGTGGGTGCCCTCCTCCACGATCCGGCCCTGGTCCATGACGACGACGCGGTCGGCGGTCTGGGCCTGGGTGAGGCGGTGCGCGACCACCAGGGTGGTCCGGCCCTTCGTGGCGGCGACCGCCGCGCTCTCCAGACGGCGCGCGCCCGAGCTGCCCGCCTCGGCGGTGGCCTCGTCGAGCACCGCCAGGTCCGGGTCGGCCAGGACCAGGCGGGCCAGGGCCAGGTGCTGGGCCTGCTCGGCGGTGAGCGCGTGCCCGCCCTCACCGACGACCGTCTCCAGGCCCTCCGGGAGCGCGCGCACCCAGTCGAGGGCGCCCACGGTCTCCAGCGCGCTCTCCACTTCGCCGGGGTCGGCCCCCGCGCGAGCCAGGCGCAGGTCGTCCAGGAGGGTCCCCGCGAACACGTGGGTCTCCTGGCTGACCAGGAAGACGTGCTCGCGCACGCGCGCCTCCCCGAGTTCGTCCAGCGGCACCCCGCCCAGGAACACCGTTCCGGAGGAGGGGGCCCGCAGTCCGCTGACCACGGCGGCCAGGGTGGTCTTGCCCGCCCCGCTGGCGCCCACGAGCGCGACCCGCTCCCCCGCCGCGACACCGAGGGTCACCCCGTCCAGCGCCCTGGGCGCTCCCGGCGCGTAGGCGTGGCTGACCGCCTCCACGCGCAGGGAGGAACCGGCCGGGCCCTCCTCCGCGCGCGGGTCGTCGGCCACGGGCAGGTCGATGACCCCGGCCAGCCGGGCCAGGCTCGCCCCGGCCTGCTGGACGTCGTTGAAGTTCATCACCAGGAACCCGATCGGGCCGAAGAGCCGGTGGAAGAACAGGGCGGCGGCGGTGACCATGCCGACGGTGGCGAGGTCGCCGCGCACCAGGAAGAAGCCCACGACCAGGACGGCGCCCAGCCCGACGAACTCCGAACCGTTCATGCGCGCGCCGAGCCTCGTGAAGAGGTAGAACACGTCGATGGTGAGTCGCATCGCCGTGCGGGAGCGGTCCGCGATGACCTGTTCGTGCTCCTCCTCCAGGCGGTAGGCGCGGACGGTGCCCCGGCCGCGCAGGGCACCCATGAGCGCGTGCGAGCGCTCTCCCATGGCGACACGTTCGCGCGCGTAGTAGGGGCCCGAGCGGGGCATGTACCAGCGCACCGCCCACACGTAGAAGGGCAGCGCCGCGAGTCCGGCCAGGCCGAGACGCCAGTCCAGGGCGGCCATCCCCACCGTGGTGAGTACGACCATGGCCAGGGCGGTGACGACCTCCGGGCCGTTGCGCGCGATGGCGTTGGTGACCACGGCGACGTCGTCACCGACCCGGGAGAGCAGGTCACCGATGCGGACCCGCTCCAGCCGGGCGGCGGGCATGTGCAGGACCCGTTCCATCACGCGTTCGCGCAGCCGGGCGAGGACGGTCTCCCCGACCCGGCTGACCTGCCAGGCGCCGAGCCCCGCCAGGAGTCCCCCGACCACGGCCGCGCCGGCGATGAGCCCGGCCGAGCGCAGGATCGCGTCCAGGCCCGCTCCCGCCGAGATGTCGTCGACCATCGACCCGAGCACCCACGGGGCGACGAGTCCGGCGGTACTGCCCCCGAGGACGGTGAGCAGGGCCAGGGCGGTGGCCCATGGAACGGACCTGAGGCCGTCACCGAGGACGGCCCAGGTGCGCCGTGCGTTGGCGGTGGGCAGGAGTTCGGGTCCGGGCGCGACCGGGGCGGCCTGGGGTTCGGCCTCCGGGGGCTCGGGCCTGGTGATGGGTTCCGTGCTCAACGCAGCACCGCCTCACGGTAGTGGGGGTCGTCCTCGGCCAGTCGTGCGTGGGTGCCCTCGGCGTGCACCCGGCCCTCCCGCAGGACCACCACGCGGTCGGCGCGGGCCAGCAGCGCGGGGCTGCTGGCGATGACCAGGGTGGCGCCTCCGGGTGACCTCCGGGCGCGCAGGTCGGCGGTGCCCTGGGCGATGGCCGCCTCCGTGACGGCGTCGACCGCCGTGGTGGGGTCGTGCAGGACCAGCACGGGCGGGTCCGCGACCAGTGCGCGGGCCAGGGCGACGCGCTGGCGCTGGCCGCCCGAGAGGTTGGCGGCGCGGTCGGTGACGGATCGGTCGAGTCCGTCGGGGTGGCCGGTCACCAGGTCCTCGGCGGCTGCCGCCGTCAGCGCGGCGGACAGGGCGTGGTCGTCGGCCCGGCCGACGGTGAGGTTGGAGCGGAGCGTGCCCTCGAACAGGACGCTGCCGTGCTCCTCCACCAGGACGGTGCGGCGCAGCGACGTCAGGTCGAGTTCGGTGACCGGAACGCCTCCCACGAGGGTGGTCCCCGCGGCGCCCTCGGCCCGTCCGGCGAGGAGGTCCACGAGTGCCTCGGCGTCGCGGGGGTCGGTGGTGAGCACGGCGACCAGCTCGCCCTGGGCCAGGGTCAGGTCGACCCCGTCGAGCGTGCGGTGGGTGACGCCCCGGAGCTCCACCGCGTGGGGGACCTCGGGGAGCGTGTCCGGCAGGATCCGGTCGCCGGGGCTGACGGCGTCGGGCGCGTTGAGGAGGCGGACCACGCGCTGGGCGGAGGCACGGGCGATCGCGAACATCTGACCGACCAGGCCGAGCGCCTGGACGGGTTCGGCGAGGAACTGGGCGAGGCCGACCACGATGACGAGTTCGCCGATGGTCAGGTGCCCCTGGAGCGCCATCCACCCGGCGGTTCCCGCGACGCAGGCCAGGAACACCGCCCCGGTGGCGGTGACCAGGCCCTTGTAGAGGCCGTTGGTGGCCGCGGCGCCCACGGAGGCGGTCAGGGCGGTGTCGCTGACCCGGTGGTAGCGCAGCGCGGCGTTGTGCCGGGCGCCGATGCCCATGAGCACGCGCAGGCCGCCGACGAGGTCGGTGGCCATCGCGGTGGCGCGGGCGGCGGTGGCCTGTTTGGCCTCGGTCCGGCGGGTGATGCGGGCGGCGGGGATCCGCAGCAGGAGGAGCATCACCGGGACGCCGACGAGCACGCCGAGTCCGAGGGGGAGGTTGATGGTGAGCAGGACCACGGTGGTGACGGCGATCGCGGTGACCTGGGCGATGCCCATGGCCCACGCGCGTACGTAGGAGGCGGCCTGTTCGGCGTCGGAGGTGGCCACGGCCAGGACCTCACCGGAGCGCAGGCCGCTCCGCTCGCCCCGGGGGCGCAGGACCCGGCGGGCGGACTCCAGGCGCAGCAGGTGGGCCTCGCGCTCGACGGAGCTCAGGGTGAGACGGGCACCGGAGCGGTAGGCCAGGGCCAGGCAGGTGAAGAGCAGGGCCAGGCCTCCCACGCACCACAGCAGCGCGGTGAGGTCACCGGTGGAGACGGCGAGGTCGATGGTGAGGCCGATGGCGACCGGGACGAGGACTTCGCAGACCTGGTGGAGGGAGAGCAGGAGGACGCCGAGGGTCACCCTTCCCCGGTGGCGGCGCAGGGTGCGTGAGCGCAGTTCCTTCGCGGTGGCGGGGACCGGTTCGGCGGCGGCCGGGGTGGCGTTGGCTGGGGCCGCGGTCACGGGGCGACTCCGTTCGGGCTGAGGGACGTGGAGGTGAGAGGGGACCGAGGGTCGTCTCGACTGGCCCAGCGTAGTCATCGCGCACACGCCCTCCGACCATGGGATGCCCCCTTCGTCGCTGATGTGGGCATTGCCGTGCGGCCATGATATTGGTTAGCCTAACCTCACAACCCGCCAACTCTCCTCCGCGAAGGGTCACCCGCTTGCGTATCCAGCCCCCGCGTCACCGCCAGATGATCCGCGCCCGGGTCGTACGCGCCGAGCGGACCACCGACCACTTCGTCACCGTGACCGTCAGCGGTCCCGAGCTGGCCCGGTTCGAGTTCCTCGGCCGGGACCAGTGCGTGCGGGTCTTCCTCCGCCGCCCCGGACAGGAGCGGCTGGTCCTGCCGGACGCCGAGGACGACGGCTGGTACCCGCAGTACCGCGAGATGGGCGACGACGAGCGCCCCTACGTCCGCAACTACACCATGCGCCGGTTCGACCCCGAGGCCCTGGAACTGGACATCGAGTTCGTGGCGCACGGCGACGGCGGCCCCGCCTCGACCTGGGCGATCTCGGCCAGTGAGGGCGACGAGGTGGGCCTGTTCCCCGAGGGCATCTACTACCTACCCCCGGCCGAGGCCGACTGGCACCTGCTGGTCGGTGACGAGAGCGCGGTGCCCGCCCTGCTGTCGATCGTCGAACAGGCCCCGCGCGACCTGCGCGCCCAGGTCTACCTGGAGGTCCCCTCCCCCCGGGACGTCCGGCCGCTGAACGCCCCGCCCGGAGTGGAGGTGCACTGGCTGCCGCGCGAGGACGCCCACGCCACCCCCGGCCGTCTCGCCCTGGAGACGGTGAGCGCGGCGGACCTGCCCGAGGGCCGCCCCTACTGCTGGGTCGCGGGAGAGAACGCGCTGCCCACCGGCCTGCGTCGAGCCCTGGTACGCGACCGCGCCGTGTCCAAGGACGACATCACCTTCGTGGGCTACTGGCGCGCGGGCGTGGCCGGGGTCGACTGAGCACACCCGGACCACGCGTCCCGCGCCTCTCCACCCCACTGGTCAGACCCGGGCCACGCGTGCCGCACCTCTCCACCCCACTGGTCAGACCCCGGCCACGCGTGCCGCACCTCTCCACCCCACCCCCACTGATCACACCAGCCCCAAGCCGCGCTAACCTGGAGAAATCCGGCTTAGGCAAGGCTAAGCTCATCTTCGCCAGCGAGGTCCCATGAACCCCGGTCCGTCCGCCCGTCTCGGCCTGGTCGCCGTCGGCGCCGCGTCCGCCGTCCTGCTCTCCGCCTGCGGTGGCCCCGGCACCTCCTCCGAGCCCTCGGGCGAGGCCGCCGAGGGCTACCCCGTCACCGTCGAGACGCTCTTCGGCGACGTGGAGATCGCGGACCGCCCCCAGAACGTGGCCGCGCTCGGCTGGTCCGACGCCGAGACCGCGCTCGCCCTGGGCATGCAACCGGTGGGGGTCGCCGACTGGCAGGGCTACGGCGGCGCCGGTGTGGGCCCCTGGGCCGCCGACCTGCTCGACTCCGAGCCCACCCAGCTGGGCACCATGGAGCCCAACATCGAGGCGATCGCCTCCCTGGAGCCCGACGTCATCCTGGACACGCGCTCCGACAACTCCCAGGAGCGCCACGACCTCCTCTCCCCGGTCGCGCCCGTCGTGGGCCCGCCGCCGGAGGTCGAGGTCACCTACGGCACGACGTGGCAGCAGCAGACCCGCCAGGTCGCCCAGGTGGTGGGCGAGGAGGAGCGCGGCGAGGAGCTGGTCACCGAGCTGGAGGGCCGCTTCGAGGAGTTGCGCGCGGAGAACGCCGGGTTCGCCGACCTCACCATCGCCGTGGGCGCCTACTTCGACGGCCAGTACGGGGCCTACGTGCCCGGTGACACGCGTGTGGACGTCCTCACGGAACTGGGCTTCGAGTACAAGCCCGAGCTGGTCGAGATGGCCGACGGAGCCTTCTACACGGACCTGAGCTCCGAGCTCGTGGAGGAGCTGGACGCCGACCTCACCCTGGTCTTCCCGATCGGTGACGCCGATACCGCCGCCTTCCTCGACGAGGACCCGGTCCTCCAGGGCATCCCCTCGGCCGAGGCCGGGCGCCTGCTCGTCCTCGACGACCCGGAGCTGGTCAACGCCTTCTCCAGCGGCTCCACCCTGGGCATCCACCACGCCCTGGACGAGATCGTCCCACTCATCCAGGACACCCTGGAGGACTGACCACGGTTCCGGGGGCCCAGCGGCTACGGTGGCCGTCTCTCCCTCGTCGGGCACGGAGTCCGGCGGAAAGGCGGTCACCATGGACCTCCCCCGCATCTTCACCATCCGCGAGAGCGGCCACCGCATCCACAACCCGCTGACGCCCCACAAGTTCGCCGTGCTGGGCGAGGCGCTCCGCCTGCCTCCCGGGACGCGGGTGCTCGACCTGGCCAGCGGGTCGGGCGAGATGCTGTGCACCTGGGCGCGCGACCTCGGGTTCACGGGGACGGGCGTGGACGTCAGCTCGGTCTTCACCGCACAGGCCCGGGACCGCGCCGTCGAACTCGGCGTCACTGACCGGGTCGAGTTCGTCCACGGCGACGCCACCGGGTACGTCACGGACCCACCGGTCGACGTCGCCGCCTGCGTGGGCGCCACCTGGATCGGGGACGGCGTGGCCGGGACGGCCGAGCTGCTCGGCCGGAGCCTGCGCCCCGGAGGTCTGATGCTCATCGGTGAGCCCTACTGGCGCCGGACCCCGCCGGACCAGGAGACGGCCGAGGGGTGCCACGCCACCGGGCCGTCCGACTTCCTGCTGCTGCACGAACTGATCGAGCAGTTCGGCGACCTCGGCTACGACGTCGTGGAGATGGTGCTGGCCGACCAGGACAGCTGGGACCGGTACTGCGCGGCCCAGTGGCTCAACCTCCGCCGCTGGCTCGACCGGAACCCGCGGGACGAGATGGCTCCCGAGGTGCGGGCCGAGCTCTCGACCGAGCCCGCGCGCTACGCGCGCTACATGCGTGAGTACCTCGGCTGGGGGGTCTTCGCCCTGATGCGACGCTGACCTCACGGCCCGCCCGATCCCACTGACCCCTCCCACCGCCCCCTCCCCCGAAGTCATGTCCTCGGTTGCCTAAAGGGCTTAGGCAGACATAGAGTGCTTTTCGGAAACGAGGAGGACCTTGATGGCACGAGCGGGACTGACCCCGGAACGCCTCACCCGGGAGGGCGCGGAGCTGGCCGACGAGATCGGCTTCGACCAGGTGACGGCCTCGGCGCTGGCACGGCGCTGCGACGTGCGGGTCGCGAGCCTCTACTCACACGTGCGCAACTCCCGGGACCTCCGGACCAGGATCGCTCTGCTCGCACTGGAGGAGATGGCCGACCGGGCGGCCGACGCCCTCGCGGGCCGGTCCGGTAAGGACGCCCTGGTCGCCCTCGCCAACGTGTACCGCGACTACGCCCGCGAACACCCCGGCCGCTACGCCGCCGCCCGTCTCCGGCTCGACCCGGAGACGGCGGCGGCCAGCGCCGGGGTACGGCACGCACGGATGACGCGGGCGCTCCTGCGCGGCTACGACCTCGACGAACCCGACCAGACGCACGCGGTGCGCCTCCTGGGCAGCGTCTTCCACGGCTACGTCGCGACGGAGCTGGGCGGCGGCTTCGACCACAGCGAGCCCGACTCCCAGGAGAGCTGGTCACGGACTCTGGACGCGCTCGACCACCTGTTGCGGACCTGGCCCGCCCCGAACGAGACGAACCACGGGTAGACCCATGAACACCGAGAACCACTGGATCACGACCCCCCTCACCCCGGACCTCCTGCTCGGAGCGATCGAGTGGGAGCGCACGGAGCGGGGCCTGCTGCCGCACCGGCTGCCCGCGCGGGCCCGCGCCCAGAACCCCGAGCCCCTGCTGGCGCTGGCCGAGGTTCAGCCCTCGGGCGTACGGCTGCTGCTGCGCACCCGGGCCACCGCGATCGAGCTGGACACCCTGCCCACCAAGCGGGTCTACCCGGGGATCTCCGCCCGCCCGGACGGGGTCTACGACCTGCTCGTGGACGGCCGACTCCACGCGAGCACCACCGTGCCCGGCGGCGACACCCTGACCCTCGACATGGCCACCGGAGCCCTGGAGCACGCGGACGGACCGGTCGGCACCGCCCGCTTCACCGGGCTGCCCGACCGGGTCAAGGACGTGGAGATCTGGCTGCCGCACGACGAGGCCACCCAGCTCGTGGCCCTGCGCGCGGACGCCCCGGTGGAGCCGGTCACCGACCGGAGACGGCGGGTGTGGCTGCACCACGGGAGCTCCGTCAGCCACGGTTCGGACGCCACCAGCCCCACCTCGATCTGGCCCGCGGTGGCCGCCGCCCACGAGCCGGTGGACCTGGTCAACCTGGGCCTGAGCGGCAACGCGCTGCTGGACCCGTTCACCGCCCGCGCGATGCGGGACACCCCGGCCGACCTGATCAGTGTGAAGATCGGCATCAACCTGGTCAACGCGGACCTGATGCGCGCACGCGCCCTGGGCCCGGCGGTGCACGGCTTCCTGGACACGATCCGCGAGGGCCACCCCGACACTCCGCTGCTGGTCGTCTCCCCGACCCTGTGCCCCATCCACGAGGACACCCCCGGCCCCACCGAGTTCGACCCGGAAGCCCTGCGCGCCGGACGCAAGATGTTCCGCGCCACCGGGGACCCCGCCGAGCGCGCGTCCGGGAAGCTCACCTTGGTCTCCGTCCGCGAGACGTTGTCCCGGATCGTACGGGAGCGCGCGGCCGAGGACCCGCACCTGTCCTACCTGGACGGCCGTGAGCTCTACGGGGAAGCGGACCACGCGGAGCTGCCGCTGCCCGACCGCCTCCACCCGGACACCGCCGCGCACCGGCGGATCGGGACGCGTTTCGCGGCGCTGGCCTTCGGCCCCGGCGGCGCGTTCGCCCCGGCCCCCGGCACCTCCTCCCACTGAGCGTCCGACCCGGCACGACACGTCTCCGGCGACCGACCGCACCAGGCCGATCCGTCCGGCCCGCCGCGCCGACACGCGACCGCCCGGGTTCACCGGAACCCCGCCGACCCCGGCGGGCTATGCTCGCTGGGCCCGGCGGACACACGGTCGTCCGACCCGTCTCCGAGAGACCCGCCCGCGCGGTCCGGGCGGCGCGGCCGCACACACCAGGAGTCGCCACGTGACCTCACCCCCCGACATCGACGTGATCTTCTTCGACGTCCTCGGAACCATGGTCGACGAACCCGGCGGGATCGGGCGCGGCATCCGGGCGCTGCTGCCCGGCGCCGACGACGCCCGGGTGACGGAACTCCTCCGAACGTGGTCGGGGCACGTCGAGGAGCGCCAGCGCGCGATCCTCGCCGGTGGCCTCCCCTACGCCAGCAGCACCGAGCTCGATCACGAGGCGGCGGCACGCGTGGCGGCCGAGGCCGGGATCGACGACGAGGAGGCGGTCCTCGAACTGGCGGAGGCCGCACGGCGCCTGGAGCCGTGGCCCGACTCCGTGCGGGCGCTGGACCGGATCGCCTCCCGTTACCCGGTGGTCGGGCTGTCCAACGCCAGTGGCCCCGCGCTCACCCTCATCAGCGCGCACGCCGGACTGCGCTGGCACCAGGCACTCTCCGCCGAGGACGCGCGGGCGTACAAACCCCACCCGGACGTCTACCGGCTCGCACTCACCCACGCGGGCCTGCCGCCGGAGCGCCTGCTGATGGTCGCCGCGCACGCCTGGGACCTGCGCGGCGCACAGGCCCTCGGGATGCGGACCGCCTACGTGGAGCGTCCCGTGGGGGACCCGCCCGGCTCGACGGACTCCTTCGACCTCACCGCGAGGAGCCTCGACGCCCTGGCGATCCAGCTCAACGCCGTCTGACCCCTCTTCCAGGGTTGCCCCGGCCCGTCGGTGGCTCCGTGCTCGCACGGACCGCCGGCGGGCTTCTTCGTGCCCCCGGCGCCGCCCCTTCCCCGAAAGTGGACACGAGGGGCCACGTCTGCGTTTAGAATGAAAACCGTTTTCATATCCACTCGTATCCCTCGCCCTCACAGGAAGGGAGGCCGGATGCGGCACGCCCCCGCTCCCCCCGCTCCCCTCACCACTCCCTCCCCCGGCCCCGAAGCCGCGCCACGGGTCCGCTGGCTGACCACACCGGCGGGAACCGCGACCGCAGCCCTGGCCCTGACCCTGGTCCTGGTCGTCTCCACGGTCCTGGCGATCGGCCTGGGCTCGGCGGTCGTCCCCCCGCAGGAGACCGTCCGCTACCTGTGGGCGGCGCTCAGCGGCGGCGTCATCCAGGCCGACGAGGTCACCCGCTACCAGGTCATCTGGGAGATCCGCACCCCGCGCGTCCTGCTCGCCGCCGTCGTGGGCGCCGGGCTCGGCACAGTCGGCGTGGCCGTCCAGGCGATGGTGCGCAACCCCCTCGCGGACCCCTACATCCTCGGCGTCTCCTCCGGGGCCTCCGTGGGCGCGGTCCTGGTCGGCGTCCTGGGCGTCTCCGCCCTCGGAGTCCACGCGGTCTCGGCCGGGGCCTTCGCCGGGGCCCTCGCGGCGACCGTACTGGTCTACGCCGTCTCCTACTCGCGCATGGGTGTGACCCCGCTGCGCCTGGTCCTGACCGGGGTGGCCCTGTCCTTCGGCTTCCAGGCGGTCATGAGCGTGATCGTCTACCTCGCCCCCAGCAACGAGGCCACCAGCACCGTCCTGTTCTGGACCATGGGCAGCTTCGGCGCCGCCACCTGGGCCTCGCTCCCCGTGGTCGCGGCCGCCGTGGTCCTCGGCGCGCTCCTGCTGCGCTCACGGGCCCGCTCCCTCGACGTGACGGCGCTGGGCGACGAGACCGCCGCCAGCCTGGGGGTGGACGCGGACCGCCTGCGCCGCTGGCTGTTCGTCCTGACCGCCGTGATGACCGGCGCGATGGTGGCGGTCAGCGGCGCGATCGGGTTCGTCGGTCTGGTGGTGCCGCACGTCGTGCGCATCCTCGTGGGCGCCGACCACCGCCGGGTGCTCACCGTCGCGCCCCTGGCGGGCGCGGTGCTCATGGTCTGGGTGGACCTGGTCTCCCGGGTGGTCGTGGCCCCGCGCGAACTCCCCCTCGGAGTGATCACGGCGCTGATCGGCGTCCCGGTGTTCATCATGCTGATGCGCCGTCGCGGCTACCTGTTCGGAGGACGCTGATGGACCTGCGACTCGACGAGCTCTCGGTGGACCTGGGCGGCGCGCGGATCGTCCGCCAGCTCACCCTGGACGTCCCGGACGGGCAGGTGGTGGGCCTGGTCGGCCCCAACGGCTCCGGCAAGTCCACGGCCCTGCGCTGCGTGTACCGGGCCCTGAGGCCCAGCGCGGGCCGGGTGCTCCTGGACGGCGAGGACCTGACCTCGATGAGCCCGCGCGCCAGCGCCCAGCGCGTGGCGGCCCTCACGCAGGAGAACGGGAGCGACCTCGACTTCACGGTCGAGGAGCTGGTCGCGCTGGGACGCACCCCCCACCTGCGCGGGAACCAGCCGCTCAGTGCCCGGGAACGCGCCCTGTGCCGGAGTTCGATGGAACTGCTGGACGTGGCGCACCTGGCCGGGCGCGGCGTGCTCGAGCTCTCCGGAGGCGAGCGCCAGCGCGTCCTGGTGGCCCGCGCCCTGGTCCAGGAGCCGCGCGTGCTGGTGCTGGACGAACCCACCAACCACCTGGACGTCCGCCACCAGCTCGACCTGCTCTCCCTGCTGCGCGACGTGGGCGTGACCGTGCTGGTGGTCCTGCACGACCTCAACCTGGCCGCCTCGGCCTGCGACGTGGTCGGTGTGCTCTCCGAGGGCGCGCTGGTCGACGCGGGCAGCCCCGAGAAGGTGCTCACGCCCGCCCTGCTCCGGGAGGTCTTCGGCGTGGAGGCCACCGTCGTCCCCCACCCCCTCACCGGCGGCCCCCAGCTGCTGTACCGGCTCCCACCCTCAAGGAAGGACCCCCGATGAATCCCCGAATCCCGCTCCGCCCGCTCGCCCTGGTCCCCCTCGTGACCGCCTCCGTCCTGCTCGCCGGCTGCGGCGCCCGGGTCGAGGGGACCTCCGAGGCCGGGGCCGGACCGGTCACCGTCCAGCGCTGTGGCGAGGAGGTGGAGTACACCACGCCGCAGCGGGTGGTCGCCTACGAGGGCGGCAGCGCGGACAAGCTGTTCGCACTCGGGCTGGTCGACCACGTGCACGGCTACGTGATGCCCCCGGCCAACCCGCCCGTCGAGGAGTCGCCGTGGGCCGAGGACTACGCGGCCGTCGAGTTCCTCAGCGACGACCTGCTCAACCGGGAGCTGGTGGTGGACGCGGAGGCGGACCTGGTGGTCGCGGGCTGGAACTCGGGCTTCAGTGACCAACGGGGCATCACCCCCGAGATCCTCGACGGCATCGGCGTCCAGAGCTTCATGCACGCCGAGTCCTGCTTCAACTACCCCGGACACCCCGAGCGGGTGACGCCGTTCGAGGGGCTCTACACCGACCTGGAGCGTATGGGACGGATCTTCGGAGTGGAGGAGCGCGCCACCGAGCTGGTCGAGGGCTACCGGGAGCGGGTGGCGGCGGTCGAGGAGCAGGTGCCCGAAGGCGACCCGACCCGCGTCTTCCTCTACGACTCCGGCACCGACCAGCCCTTCACCGCGGGCAACCAGGTCCCGCCGCACGACATCATCGAGCACGCCGGGGGCAGCAACATCTTCGGTGACCTGGAGCAGCGGTGGACCCAGGTGGGATGGGAGCCCGTGGTGGAGGCGGAGCCGGAGGTGATCATCATCCTGGACTACGGCGACCAGCCCGCCCAGGAGAAGATCGACTTCCTGACGTCATCCCCCGCCATGGCCGAGGTTCCGGCCGTGCGGGAAGAGAACTTCTTCGTGCTGGACTACAACGAGGGCATCTCGGGCCCGCGCAACATCGACGGCCTGGAGAAGTTCGCGGAGTACCTGCGCGAGCTCCAGGGGTGAGCGATCGGCGGGCCGCCCCGGGAGGAGTCCCGGCGCGGCCCGCCCCGGTCTCGGAGGGAAGTGACGCCCCCGAGGTCGGCGGGCCTTCCCCAGGAGCCAGCGGTGCGGAAGCAGCGGTGCCCGTGGCCACTTCCGTTCCCCCGGGCTGACCGGCCTGCTCATCAGCACCACGAACTCCGAGCGCTGGGAGCAGGCGGCTGACAACGTTGGTGATCCGCTGTCCGACCACCGACTCAGGAAACTCTGTGAACTCCTCGATCCCGCTCCCGAACGACCTCACTGATCAGTGGCACCAGGCTGTCACGTTCCTCGGAGCCTCAGCACCTTCGGAGGTCGCTCTCCGTTCCGGGCTCGGAGGGAGGACCCTGAGCGGACCAGTGGTGGCCGCGAACGGAGTTGAGGCGTGGCTGCGAGTGATGGCCGCGCCGCGCCCGGAGGGCAAGCTCTGGGAAGGGGCGGCACTTGCTGAGAGGTACTTGAGCGCGACGATTCCACGACCGGACCTGCTCGCGGACCACTCGTGGTCGTCTGACGGAGCTGCGTTCCAGGCTCACCTGTGGGCGCTTCTTCGAGGCAAGGAACTCTCAGAGACGCCCGACCTTTCAGCACCCGCTGATGTGACTGATCAGTGGTGGTCGGCGCTGCATGGGGCGGTTGATGAAGTCGGTCGAACCCCCATGCCTGTAGGCCGAGAGGTGATAACACAGGCGTTCATCCACAGGATTCCCCGCTTCATTCCCGCGCTGGAAGGTGCTGATCTGACCGTCAAGGACTGGCGGACTGCTCACGGTGACCTTCACTGGGCGAACGTCAGCAAGGAGCCCCTGGAACTCATCGATTGGGAAGGGTGGGGTGGGGGCTCCAGCAGGCTACGACGCTGCGGTTCTGCTCGCGTACAGTCTCCCGGCCCCCGCAACGGCTTCGAAGGTTCGTGATGTGTTCGGGAGCTTGCTCCGGACGGAGACCGGCCGACTCGCGCAGCTGGTGATCTGCGCGGAGATTATCCAAGCTTCCGAACGAGACGACATCCACGCGCGGCTGAGGCCCTACGCGGAAGGCCTGGTCACCGAACTGCTCGCTCCGCAGTAGTCGCAGGAGGCTCTGCCCGCCTTCGATGATCAGGCCCGGTGTCCCGCAAGAGGGGCACCGGGTTCGTCGTGTGGTGGCCAGCCCGAGCGCGCGCCGTGCGGCACTGGTGGCGCATCGGAACGCCTGCGCCTGCTCCGTGCCTCCACGACGACCGAGGGGGTCCATCCCCGCGTGCGCGGGGAGCAGGAGTGTGTCGCCTACTGGCAGTGGTGCCGCCGGGGTCCATCCCCGCGTGCGCGGGGACCAGACGCCCAGGAACTCCAGCTTGGGGTTGTACAGGGGCCCATCCCCGCGTGCGCGGGGAGCAGCGGCGCCGTAGCCAATGACCAGGCGAGTCGGGGGGTCCATCCCCGCGTGCGCGGGGAGCAGTTCTGTCGGAGCCCCACCATCTTGAGGTTGCCGGGTCCATCCCCGCGTGCGCGGGGAGCAGATCCCCACCGTCTGATCCGCAGTCACCTCCGCGGGTCCATCCCCGCGTGCGCGGGGAGCAGACTTTCTGACCAGGGAACTTACCAACGGCAAGGAGTCGTTTTTCCAACTTCTCAAAAGTTGGACACAGAAGACAATACCCCACATACGCCGCATGATTCATCGCCTCCCTGGTCGAATTCTAAGGAGAAGACAGCAGGTAGCACCACGAGCCGGTTCGGACCGAAGAGGACAGCCAACGTCCGACGGCGGCAGCACCGACAAGGACCGGCACCAACGACGACTTCCAATATGAGCACACCGTGACCCCGAATCCGGAACTAGAGAGTTCTCGGAGCACCTGCGCGACCTCCAGGGGTGAGTGATCGGCGGGCCGCCCCGGCGAGGAGTCCGGAGCGGCCCCCAGCCAGGGTTCCGGAGGAGGAGACGGCAGGGTGACGCGGCGCCCCGAGGTCAGAGGCTTCCGATGCTCTCGTCACGGAACCTTCGGCCCAACTCGAAAAGGCGGACCAGATGACCGGCGAACCGCACGGTATTGAAGGCCTCCGCCATGTCCTCGTCGAGGGTGATCTCGACGTTCGCCAGACGGTCGGGGCTCAGCCGCACCTGCATTCCCAGTTCCTCGTCGTCGATCACCAGGAACTCCGGGGTCTCCCGGTCGAAGTCCTGAACTGACAGGCCAGCGGCGCGCAACAGGTCCCGGATGGTGGCGCAGTAGCGGGCGTACTGCTCGGAGGACAGGATCTGAGGCTCCTCGTTGTCCACGGAAGTGTCGATCTTGTCCCACTCCTGGGCAACAATGGGGGTGGGGATGTGGACGTCGTTCATCGGCGCTCCCTCCTTGAAGGCCGCCCGAGGTGGGGCGAAGAGGCTGCAATCTCGCTACCCCACCCCGGGCGGCTGTCTTTGTGTCAGCAGGCGGCCCACATCCGGCGCGATCGCACCGAGTGATACCTGCCTCACTTAAAGCTAGACTGAGGCAGGTACAATCACAAGTCAAGTTGTAGGTACAATTTTCCTAGACATCTTCAAGGAGGCACACATGCCGAAGCGAAGGCCGACGCTGCGGGCGCAGTGGCTGGGAAAGATGCTGAAGGAGCTGCGCGAGCAGAACGGGCTCAAACTCACCGACACCGCCGAGTACCTGCAACGCAGCTTCTCGGCCATCAGCAAGTTCGAGTCGGGCGCACTGCCGGTCCGTGAACCCGAGGTTCTCGCCCTGATGGACCTCTACGGGGTGGAGGGCGAGCAGCAGCGCGCCTCGTTGCTCCGACTCTCCAAGGAGATCAGCAGGACCGGATGGTGGGAGAAGTACTCCTCCGAGATCGCTGACTGGTTCATCGACTACATGTGGTTGGAGAGCCGCGCTGATCGCATCCGCACGTTCGACATCACGCCCGTCAACGGGCTCGTGCAGACGGCGGCGTACGCGGAGGCATTGTTCCGTGCTGCCAACCCGCATGATTCATCCGCTCAGATCGAACGAGGCGTCGAACTCAGGATGTCACGGCAGGCCATCCTCGAAGGTGAGAACGCCGTACAACTCGACATCGTCATGGAGGAGGCCGCCCTTCAGAGGATGGTCGGCGGTCGCGAGGTCATGAAGGACCAGCTCCGGCACCTTCTGGCCTGTTCGGAACGGCCTAACATCGGGATCAGAGTCGTCCCCTTCGAGGCTGGCGCTCTCGCGAGTCCGAACGGCGGTTTCATGCTGATCACAATGGAGGACCCCTTTCCTCTGATCGCCTATTCCGTGAGCCCAGCAGGCGGTTTCTACCTGGAATCCGAAGAAGCGAGGCATCTGGCGGCCTTGTACGATCGCTCACAGGAGATGAGCCTGAGTCCTGAGGACTCGGTCGCGTTCATCGCGGCCTTGGAGAGGAACCTGTAATGAACCGGGACACGTCGACCGTAACTAGCTGGCGCACCAGCAGCTACAGCGCCAACGGCGGCGGCCAGTGTGTCGAGGTCGGCTGGCACATCAGCAGCCACAGCCCCAACGGAGACCGCAGCTGCGTCGAAGCGGGCCCTTTCCTGGACGAACCCCAACGCTTCGCGGTGCGCGACTCCACCCAACGCGACCTGGGCTACCTCTCCTTCCCCTCCTCTGAATGGTCCGCGCTGTTGCGCGTCTCCTCCTTCTGAGCCCCCTCCCGCCTCAGAGTCCGAGCCCTCCCCCGGGCGACCCACTCGATCAGGCCCGGAGAGTGGCGGGCGCGACGCGACGGGCCGCCCGGGATCGGCGCGAGCCGAAGCTCTCCTCACCATGGGACGAACCGAAGCGGGGACACATGACCGGCGTCGTCAAGCAGAGCGCTCGCGCCCTCCTCTTCGACAGCGAGCGGCGCCTCGTGCTCATCAAGCGCACCAGACCCGGCCAGGAGCCCTATTGGGTTTCCGTCGGAGGCGGTCGTGAAGCGGACGACGTCAGCGTCGAAGCGGCCCTGCGCCGTGAGGTCCTGGAGGAACTCGGCGGCCGGATCGACCGGGTCCGCCAGGTCCTCGTCATCACCGACGACCTCCCCGGCGGCACGGGTGTCCAGCACGTCTTCGTCGCGCGGTTGACCTCCATGAACCTCGCCGACCGGACCGGAGCCGAGTTCACCGAACCCGGGCGCGGCACCTACGAGGTGGTCCGTCTCCCCGCCTCACGGGAGGCCCTCGCGGGCATCCGCCTCCTGCCCCCCAGCTCTCCGCGTTCCTGCGGGCGAACATCCACGGCCTCCTCGCACTGGTGGAGGAGGAGGGCTGAGCCGGACACACGAGGGAAACACTCGGACCCCGGGACGAAACCGGTTGTCCGAGATCTCGGACGCTTTCTGCTCTCAGGCCCGGGTGTCCCGCGTCACTTTCTGCTTCGATTCCGGGAATACTCCCATTTCAGAGGCAGGAGGAGCCCCCCGTGAGCGACAACGCGACCGCTTCGAAGGCGGCCGGGACGTGGCGCCTGGTCGTCTACAGCGGTATCGGCATCTTCATGTTCTTCGTTCCCGTGACCTTCGGGGACCGGAACGCCATCCCCCTCGACCATCTGGTCACCCTCCTCCAGGCCGGGCTCGGACCCGCCCTTCCCTACGTGATCTGGCTGGTCATCGCGGCCGGGACCGTGGTCCCCTTCGTCACGGGAACGTGGCGGCACAGCGGTGTGAAGCTCGTGTTCGCCCTGCTCAACATCGTGGGCCTGGTCGTGGCCTCCATGGTGATCCTGGACGTGGGTCCCGCGTGGTTCATGGGCGACGACCTCGCCCCCTTCCTGTTCAACGCCGTGGCCGTGAACGTCGGCCTCCTCGTGCCGGTCGGCGCGGTCTTCCTCGCGATGCTGGTCGGATACGGGCTCATGGAGTTCGTCGGCGTGCTGCTGCAACGCGTGATGCGGCCCGTGTGGCGCGTCCCCGGACGCTCGGCCGTGGACGCCGCCGCCTCGTTCGTGGGCAGCTACTCGCTGGGCCTGCTCATCACCGACCGCGTCTACCAGTCCGGGCGGTACACCGGCCGGGAGGCGGCGATCATCGCGATCGGGTTCTCCACGGTCTCGGTCACGTTCATGGTGGTCATCGCCAACACCCTCGACCTGATGGGGATCTGGCTGACCTACTTCTTCCTGACGTTCCTCGTCACCTACGCGGTCACCGCGATCCTCGTGCGCGTCCCGCCGCTGAGCCGTATCCCGGACGACCACTTCCCCGGGGCGACGCCGCAGCCCGAGGAGGAGGTCACCGGCAACCGCGTCGGGCACGCGTGGCGCGAGGCGAGGAAGGCCCTGGTCGCGGCGCCCTCCCTGCCGCGCAACGTGTGGGTGAACTTCGTGGACGGGGTCCGGATGAGCATGTCCATCCTCCCGTCGATCATGTCCGTGGGCACCATCGGACTGGTCGTGGCGCACTCCACCCCGGTCTTCGATCTGCTGGCCTACGTGTTCGTCCCCTTCACCTGGGTGGTGGGGCTCTCCGACCCCATGCTGGCCGCCAAGGCGCTCTCGGTGGGGATCGCCGAGGTGTTCCTGCCCGCCACCGTGGCCGCCGGGTCCGAGGACCTCGTGCTCCGTCTGGTGGTCGGGGTCGTGTCGGTGTCCTCGATCGTCTTCTTCTCCGCGCTCGTCCCCTGCGTCCTGGCCACCCGCATCCCGCTGACGGTGGGGCAGCTCGTGGTGATCTGGTTCCAGCGGGTCATCCTCAGCACCCTCATCGCGGGCCCGCTGGCCTACCTGCTGGTCGGTCTCTGACCCCGGTCCGAGGAGGGCCGGGTCGCGGCCCGGCCCTCCTCAGGTCGGTCACTCCCGGTGGACCGCCCGTTCCGGGGCGGGCTGGCGCCCCCAGGCCATCCGGCACCAGGGCGGCGACAGCTCCTTGAGGTCACCGACCTCCCGGGGAACGAGGTCGGTGACGTCAGCGGCCTCCTCGTGCCGCGCGAAGACCGTGTCCACGTACCGGTGTCCGGTGTCGGGGGCCACGAACACCACCCGCCGGTCCGGGGCGGCCGCCGCCTCCCAGCGCGCCACCAGGTAGGCGGCTCCCGTGGAGAGCCCAGCGAAGACCGCGTGGCGGCGGAGCAGGTCCGTGCTCCCGGCCAGGGCCGCGTCGAAACCGGTCCAGTGCAGGGTGTCGTACAGGGTGTGGTCGACGTTGCCGAAGGGGATGGAGCTGCCGATCCCCGCGATGATGATCTGCGGGTCCGTGACGTGGTCGCTGCCGAAGGTGACGCTGCCGAACGGCTGGACCCCCACGAGCGGGGTGTCCGGGGCGCTCTCCCTCAGGTAGCGGGCGAGCGCCCCGGTGGAGGCGCCCGATCCGACCCCGCCCACCAGGGTGAGCGGGCCGTCTCCGGTCTCCTTGCGGATCTGGTCGGCCACCGCCCGGTAGCCGAGGCCGTGGACGACGTCGTGGTACTGCCGCATCCAGTGGTAGTCGGGGTGTTCACGGAGCACTTCCCCGACCCGTCGCACCCGGCGGTCCTGGTCCAGCCGGAGGTCGTCCGAGGGCGGCATCTGCTCCAGGGTGGCGCCCAGGATCGCCAGTTGGAGGCGGAGGGGCTGGTCGATGGTGGTGGAACCGATGATGTGGCAGCGCAGGCCGTACCGGTGGGCGGCCAGGGCCAGCCCGTAGGCGTAGATGCCGCTGGAGCTGTCCATGAGGGTGTCACCGGGGCGGACCACCCCGGTGTCGAGCAGGTGGCGTACGGCCGCGAGTGCGGAGGCCACCTTCATGGACTCGAAGCGCAGGCACAACAGGCCCCCGCCGAGGTCGATCAGGTCGGGTCTGGCGATGGCTTCCGAAACGTGCTCGTCCAAGGTGGCTCCGCGGTGGTCGAGGGTGGTGGGGCCGGGGTGGGAGGGGTCGAGGCGACCCCGGTGAGGACGGGCCGCGCGAAGGGGGGCGGCGAGGCACCGAACCGTGTGGACGTGGAGAACACGCGGTGGGGGGTGAGCCCCGCCGCGTCGAGGCGGTCGGCGGCGGCCGCGAGGCGTTCCCCGAGATCGGGGGCGGCCGCGTCGAAGAGCACACCGGCCACGTTGCCGCTGTGCGCCACCTGGATGCCCACCGCACCGCACTCGCGGGCGACCTCCCTCAGCGTGCCCAGCTCGTCCTTGGGCAGCACACGCTGGTTGAGGATGGCACTTTCGGTGCTGACGCGCCCGACCCCGGCCACGTCCTCCTCGGTGATCGCGGTACGCAGCGCGGCACGCAACCTCTCGTAGACGGCGATGTCCCCCCGTCGTGCGTTCCCCTTCAAGGAGAGGGTGTCGACCGGTTGGCCACTTCCGGTCAGACAGCCCACGACCGCCATCTCCGGCAGCACGGGGCCCAACTCCTCCAGGACACGGCCCTCACGCTGGGCGAACAGCAGGGGGCGCTCCCCGAACATGACCGGGTCGCTGGCGCCCTCCGCCGCGACAGCGACCCGGGCCACGGACTCCGGAGACAGCTCCACGCCGAGCCCGGCCGCGACCGCGCGCACCGATGCCGTCACGTCGCTGGTGGACGAACCCATGCCGAGCCCGGGCCGGGCCCCGCCCCGGACGCTGAGGTAGCCGCCCACCAGCGGTGTCCCGGCCACGCGCGCGCACTCCGCCACGGCGAGTTCGGCGGCGCGTGCCGCCTTGGCCCGGTCGAGGGGGTCGACGACGACGTGCCGGGGCGCCTTCACGGAGAACGGGGTGAACAGCGCGCGGGTCCGGGGCTCGGACATCGGCAGGGTGACCAGACCACGGGTGGGGCGTCCCCGCTCGTCCAGGAACACGCCCTGGAGGATCTCACCGTGGTGGCAGGTCGCCTGTCCAGTTCCTACGGTCACTCTCGGGTTCCTTCTCGGTAGCGGTAGAGGTGGGTCGGTTCTGCGCTGAACTGCGAGAACGGGAAGGGTTCGGCGGAGACCGCCGTGACGCCCGAGCCGAGGAAGGCCCGGGCGACCGCGCTGCCGCTCTGCGCGTACAGGACCAACGGAAGGTCGCGTTCGCGGCAGCGTTCCAGGACGCGGTCGAAGCTGCCGTTGCCCAGGGTCATGCCGGTGGCCACGACCGCGTCGGCCTCGGCCAGGACCTCCTCCATGTCGGGGCTGACGGGGTCTCCCCACTGGGTGCGGCGGAGGTTGAGGTCGCAGGGCAGGCACTGGCCGCCCCGCTCCCGGATCGCGGCCACGAGGGGGTTGACCACGCCGATCAGGGCGATCCGCCTGCCGTCGGGGTCGGGGAGGAGACCGGCGATCGCGCGGTCGCGGGCGACGGCGCGCTCCTCGGGGGTGCCGTACGGGAGGGTGACCCGTTCGGCGCGGGGGTCCTCGGAGTGGGGGTGGGCCTGGCCCAGGTAGGCGTCCAACGCGGCGAGCCGTACCGGGGCCGGGCCTCTCAGGAGGTCGGCCAGGGGTCTGCCGGACAGGTCCGCGCACACGTCAGGGTCCAGCTGGCCCGGTTCGAAGGAGCACGCGCCGAAGGCCCGGCCGATCCGGACGAGGACGTACTGGTTGAGGTAGGTGACGTCGCCCCCGGCCAGGCGGGTGCCGTGGTGAACCCAGAACACGCTGGTGGCGACGGGGAGGTCGGGGGTGTCGAGCACCGACTGGAGAAGGGTGTCGAGGGTCTGGGGGTGGCTCACTTGACGTTCTCCCGGGTGAGGCGGAACAGGTAGGTCAGGACTCCGTCGTTCCAGTCGTGCAGGTGGTGGACGTGGGCCGTGAAGCCCTCCTCGACGGCGTGGCCGATGATCCCCCGCAGGTCCGCGGTGTTGGAGGCGACGAAGTAGACCTGGCCGCCGGGGGCCAGGAGGTCGCGTTCGGCGAGCTGGGTGAAGAACGCGTCGGTGACGGGTCGGCCCGCGCAGACGTTGCGGACGATGTCGGGGTCGTCGCTCACGGGCTGGCTGACCGCCGGCGGATTGAAGGTGACCACGTCGAGTCGCGGTTCGGGCGGGAAGGCGGCGAACAGGTCGGAGACCAGCGGGACGAACGCGGTCCCCTCCCCCGCGCCGACGACGCGCCGGTAGTTGTGCTCGGTGGCCGCCACGCTGGCCGGGTGGACGTCGGCGGCGAGGATCCGGGCCGCGCCGCGGAGCCCGGCCACGGCCGCCTCGACCCCGAGTCCGACTCCCATGGCGGCGTAGACGCGTCCGCGCACGTCGATGTCGTCGTCGAGGACGCGCTGGTGGATCATCCGGCTGGTGGCGCCGGGGAGGAACACCTCGGGCGGGACGTCGAACTCCCACCCGTTCCACGAGTAGGAGCGGAGGGTGTGCAGGTCGACCCTGGGCTGGTTGAGGCCGATGATCCGTTCGGCGGGCAGCGGTGGGGGCAGCTGGGCGATCTGTGCGGGGTCCACGCGTGGCCTTTCGGGGCAGGGGGCATCGGTCGGTACGCCCTGGGGGCGCCGGTTCCGACGACCATAGCGAAAACGATTATCGTTGTCACGAGGAGCTCCTCGCTCCACGAGGTCGCTGCCCCCTTCACGCGAGCGCCAACCCCCACGGAAGCGGACATCCACCCCACCGCAGGCCAACCGCCCACGCCGTGGGATCCAGTTTCGCCAACAGAGTCGCAACTGATAATCGTTTTCACTAGAGTGAGACCCTACACACCCCGAACCGAGATGAGTACTCCTCGTGTCCACGACGCCGAACACGACCCGTCCCCGGGAGCGCCGTGGCGCACCGCTGCTCCGGCCGACCTTCGTCCGCCTGTGGTGCGCGACCACCGCGTCGGGCCTGGCCACCTGGGCCATGCCGTTCATCCTGGGCCTCGCGGTCCTGCACGGAACGCTGAGCGCGGTGGGGCTCGGGCTCGTCCTGGCCGCCCGCACCGCCGGGTTCCTGGTCGCGGTCCCCCTGGGCGGCCTGTACGCCGACCGCCACTCGCGCCGGGCCGTGGTCCTGTGGTCCGGGCTGGCGGCGGCCGTCGCCAGCCCGGTCCTCGCCGCCGGGCTGGGCGGCGGCTCGGTCGCCCTGATGACCGCTGCCGCCGCCGTCGTGGGTGTCGGCCAGGGCGCCTGCCGCCCCGCCTTCCAGGCGCTCACCGCCGAGGTGGTGCCCGCCGAGGACCGCCAACAGGCCAACGCGGCGCTGACCTTCTCGGTGCGTGGGGTGACCTTCCTGGCCCCCGGCCTGACCGCCCTGCTGGCCACGGTGACCGGCCCCCAGGTGCTCCTGCTGGTCACGGCGGCCCTCTGGCTGGCCGCGGCCCTGCTGCCCCGAGGCGGAGACGCCACCCCCGTCGAGCGCCCCGCGCGGGCGCCCTTCCACGTGGAGTTCGCCGAGGGGCTCACCGAGGCGCGCCGCCACACCTGGTTCCTCGCCGGGCTGGGCGCCCTGACCGTGGTGATCGCCCTGGGCTACTCCGCGACCAACGTCCTGCTCCCCCTGGCCAGCCGCGACCACTACGGGACCGAGGCCGTGCTGGCCGGCGCGCTGACGGCGTACACGGCCGGGGCCCTGGTCGGAGCGGTGCTGGTCTCCCGCTGGAAGCCGCGCGCCCAGGGCTGGTGGGCCCTGTTCGGGCTGGGTCTGTACGCCCTCGCGCCGCTGAGCCTGGTGTTCCCCGTCGGCGGACTCTGGGTGTTCGCCGCCTACGCCGTCGTGGGCCTCGGCGTGGAGCTGTTCAACGTCCCGTGGTTCACCGCCGCCCAGCGCGAAGTGGCCCCGGACAAGCTGGCCCGGGTGTCGTCGCTGGACTTCCTGTTCGCCTACGGGTTCGCCCCGGTCGGGCTGGCGCTGATCGCCCCCGCCGCCCAGGTCTTCGGTGCGCAGACCGTGCTGCTCGGCTGCGCCGCCCTGTGCGTCCTGGCCCCGGCCCTGGCGGCCCTGGCCCCGGGCTCCCGCGACTTCCGCACCCGCCGCCCCTGACCCCGCGCCCGAGACGGGGTGGGTCCCCGGGGCCCCGGGGCACCGGGGCCACTTCGGGGCCGTCCTCACCGTGACCGGGGGCGCCGGTCACGGTGGGGGTCAGACGGTGGGGTCCAGACGCGCCACCTCGTCGGAGACGCTCTGGGGGCTCACGATCTCCAGGCTGACACCGACCTCCTGTATGGCCCGCGCGGACGACTCGGCCAGACGGTCGTCGGTGATCACCGTCGAGAAGCTCTCCAACGCGGCGACCTTGAAGGTGCCGAACGCGCCGTACTTGTCGGCCCCGGCGACCAGCACCGACGACGACGCGGCCGCCATCGCGGCGCGCTTGACGGCGACCTTGGACCGCGAGGGCGTGGTCGAACCGCGCCCGATGTCCCACGAACTGGTCGACATGAAGGCGACGTCGATGTTGAACTCCGCCACGGTCGCGGCGGCCATGTCGCCCACCGCCGAGCGGTTCTCACGGTCGATCTGCCCACCGACGAAGTACAGGGACAGGTCGGGGTGGTCGGACAGCGAGGCCGCCGTGGTGAGGTCGTTGGTGATGACCGTGAGTCCGGTGACTCCCCACAGCGACGGCACCAGGTGACCCAGGGTCGTCCCGGCGTCCAGGTAGACGGTGTGACCGTCCTCGACCAGGGCGGCCGCCGCCTGGGCCATGGCGCGCTTCTCGTCCAGGTCCAGACGGGACTTGTCCAGGTAGGAGGGCTCGGTGCGGACCTGGGAGGCGAGTTCCACGCCGCCGGGGACCGATCGGACCCGCCCCTCCTCCTCCAGGTTCATGATGTCGCGGCGGACCGTCATGTGCGAGACACCGAGGATGTCGCAGAGCTCCTTCACGCTCAGCACACCCGTGCCGCGCAGTTCTCTCAGGAGCAGTTCGCGCCGTTGCGCCGGGATCATCGTCCTCCTTCGAGTGCGTTCACAGGACCATGGTAGCGAGTGTTACCAGATGATACGAGGCGTGATAATTGTTGACTCGCATGTTCCTCTCCTGTTAAACAGGGCGTGTTGCCGTTACGGATGAGGACAGCGTGTCCACCGTGACGTGAGAGAAGGAGAACCATGCAAGCCACCAGCACCACGGGTCCGCCCCCGCCGACCGTGCGCTACGCGATCACCGGAGCACGGGGCGGCTTCGCCCGCACACTGCTCGCCCAGACGCCGCGCATGGAACGCCTGCGTCCCTCGGTCCTGTGCGACCTGGACACCGAGGGGACCGTCGCCCTGTGCGTCGAACTCGGGTACCCGGCCGCCGCGTTGAGGGCGTGTTCCACCCCCGGCGACCTGGCCGCGCTGTCCGGTGACGAGATCGCCGTGATCGACGACGCCGCCCTGCTCGAACACGCCGACTACGACGTGCTCGTCGAGGCCACCGGCAGCCCCGCGGCGGGCACCGACGCCGCGCGGCTGGCCATCGGGACCGGTCGCCACGTGGTGATGGTCTCCAAGGAGGTCGACTCCGTCTCCGGCGTCGCCCTGGCCGCCCTGGCCGCCGAGCGGGGCGTGGTCTACACGCCCGGCATCGGGGACCAGCCCGCCAACCTCATCGAGTGGTACGAGCGCACGCGCCTGCTCGGGCTCGACGTCGTCGCCATCGGCAAGTCCGGTGAGTACGACCTCGTCTTCGACCCCGCCACCGGCCGCGTGCGCCAGCTCGACCAGGAGGTCCACGCTCCCGAGATGGCCTCCCTGCTCACCCTGGGCGAGGACGTGCCCGCCACGCTCGCCTCCCGGGCCCTGGCCGTCTCCGACATCACGCGTTCGGCCGCCGCCGACTACTGCGAGATGGGCGTGGTCGCCAACTTCACCGGCCTGGTACCCGACGTGGAGTCCCTGCACTACCCCGTCGCGCGCACGGCCGAGCTGGCCGACGTCTACGCACTCGCGGAGGACGGCGGCATCCTGACCCGTTCGGGCGTCGTGGACGTCTTCAGCGTGCTGCGCCTGCCGGACGAGGCCTCCTTCGCCGGCGGCGTCTTCGCCGTCGTCCGCACCGGTGACGACGTCTCCTGGTCACTCCTCGCGCAGAAGGGCCACGTGGTCTCGCGTTCGGGACGCTACGCCTGCCTGTACCTGCCGTACCACCTCATGGGTGTGGAGACACCGCTGAGCGTGCTGGCCGCCGCCGACCACCACCGGGCCGCGGGCTCGCGTCCGCCCGCCCCGCACGCAGTCCTGGCCGGACGGGCCCGCACCGCGCTTCCCGCCGGGACCAGGCTCGACATGGGCGGCCACCACCACGACGTGACCGGTGTGGCGCCCGTCCTGCTGGACTCCGCCGACGCCCCCGCCGACGTCGCGCCCCTCTACCTGGCGGCGCACACCACCCTGGCCCGCGACGTGGCCGCCGGGGAGCTGCTGCTCCTGGGCGACCTGGCCGAACCCGAGGACACGCTCCTCGACACCTGGAACCAGGCGCGCACACGCTCGCCCCTGAACACCGGAGAGCAGTGACATGTCGGACGTCCTCACACTGTTGGCGTTCCTTGGCGCCATCGCCGTGCTCGTGCTCTTCATCGCACGGTTCAAGGTCCACCCCGTGGCCACGCTGTTCATCGTCGTCGTGGCACTCGGGCTCGTCCTGGGCATGGGCGGCACCGGAACCGTCGAGCTGGTCAAGGAGGGTTTCGGGAGCACACTGGCCAACGTCGGCCTCCTGATCATCTTCGGCTGCGTCCTGGGCAAGATGCTCGAACTGAGCGGCGCGGCCATGAAGATCACCGAGACGGCCCTGCGGCTGTTCTCCGAGAACAAGGTGCCCTGGGCGATCGCCCTGGCCTCCACCGTCCTCGGCATCCCGCTCATCGCGGACACCGCCGTCGTCATGCTCATCCCCATCGTCTCCGCCCTGGCCTACCGCACGGGCATCTCGATGATGAAGCTCGGCCCGATCCTCTACATCGGCGCCTACGTCATGACCTCGGTCATCCCGCCCGGTCCGGGCCCGCTCGCGTCCGCCTCGCTCCTGGACGTCAGCATGGGCGAGGCCATCATCTACGGACTGGCCGTGGGCGTCCCCGGCATCCTGGCCGCCACGATCTACCTGTCGCGGACCAAGACGCACGTGCCGCCCAAGCCCGAGTTCGTCGAGCACCTGGCCAACGCCGGGGGTGGTTCCTCCGGGGCCTCCGGGTCGGCCGGCGCCTCCTCAGACGCCGTCACCGGCGGGGACGAGGCGCCCCGGGTCGGGCTCTTCGGCTCCCTGCTCCCGATCCTGGCGCCCATCGTCTTCATCGTGGTCGCGTCCCTGACCGCCCCGATCCTGCCCGAGGGTTCGTGGTTCACCGCGACCGTGCTGTTCGTCGGTGAGCCGACGATGGCGCTGTTCCTCGCCTGCCTCCTCGCCCTGCCCCTCTTCCGGGGGCGCTGGCGGGACAAGGCCACCCTCAACGACCTGTTCGAGTCCGGACTGCGCATCGCGGCCATGCCCCTCGCGCTGACCGGTGTCGGCGGCGCGCTGGCCACCATCATCCGGGAGACCGGAGTGGCCGAGAACGTCGCGGGAACGATCGAGAGCACCGGGCTGTCCCCGGTCATCATCCCGTTCCTCATCGCCGCCGCCGTGTGCACCATCACCGGCTCCAACATCCTGGGCGTCATGACCTCGGCCGCGATCATGCAGCCGCTCCTGCCCGCCCTCGACCTCTCGCCGCTGGTGGTGTACCTGGCCTGCGCGACCGGCGCGCAGATCATGAAGCACGCGAACTCCTCCGGCTTCTGGGTCACCACGACGCTGTCGAACATGACCGTCGGGCAGGGCATCCGCTCCATCGGGGTGGCCTCGGTCATCTCCGGTATCACCGGGTTCGCCGTCCTGAACGTCATGATCGCGACCGGTCTCGTCTAGGGGGTGTTCCGTGGGGTCCCCCTCCACGGAACACCCCTCCACGCCGTCGCCCCTCCCCCCGTCCGTCCACCACCATCGATCCACAGGAGAACCCATGGCGACCCTCGGCGCGATCGCCGACGATCTCACCGGAGCCACCGACCTCGCCATCACGCTCACGTCCGCGGGCTTCCGCACCACCGTCGTCCTGGGAGCGGACGCGGACGGCGAGCGGCACACGCTCGACGCCGCGAACGGTGCCGACGCCGTGGTCGTGGCCCTGAAGTCGCGCACGATGCCCGTCGACGAGGCGGTCGCGGTGTCGCTGGACGCGCTGGCGTGGCTGCGCCGGGCCGGGTGTGAACGGTTCTACGTCAAGTACTGCTCCACCTTCGACTCCACTCCGGAGGGCAACATCGGCCCGGTCTCCGAGGCGGTCCTGGAGGCCCTGGACGAGGAGGTCACGGTGATCGCCCCGGCCTTCCCCGCGAACGGGCGCACCGTCTACCGGGGCCACCTGTTCGTCGGCGACGAGCCGCTGGACGAGTCGCCCATGCGCCACCACCCGCTCACCCCCATGACCGACTCGAACCTGCTCCGGCTGCTCGAACCACAGGTCAGCCGGGGCGCGGACGACACGGCCCTGGTGCCGTGGCCGGTGGTGTCCCAGGGCGCCGACGCGGTGCGCGACGCCATCGGCGCCGCCCGGGAGGCCGGAGCTCGGTTCGTGGTCGTGGACGCCCTGCGTGACGCCGACCTCCGGACCCTGGCCGCCGCGACGGACGACCTGCGTCTGCTGACCGGCGGCAGCGCGCTCGCCCAGGGGCTCTGCGGCCCCCGGTCCGACGAGCGCTCGGAGTTCACCCTGCCCGGCGGTCCGCGCGTGGTGCTGTCGGGCAGCGCCTCCCGGGCCACTCAGGGACAGGTGCGGCACGCTCTCTCGTCGGGCTCCGGTCTCCGGATCCGCGCCGCAGCGCTCCGGGAGGACTTCGAGGCCGTGGTGTCGAGCGCCGTCACGGAGGCGCGGGCCAGCGAGGCGGCCCCGTTCGTCGTCTACGCGACCGCGTCGCCGGAGGACGTCGTGGACACGGCGGACGCGCCGGTGATCGAGCGGGCCCTGGCCGAGATCGCGGAACGTCTGATTGCCGCGGGGACACGTGCGCTCCTGGTGGCGGGTGGTGAGACCAGCGGAGCGGTGGTGCGTCGGCTCGGTGTCGGCTCGCTCACCCTGGGCCCGGAGGTCGATCCCGGAGTGGCCTGGATGCTCGGTCACCGCGACGGTGAGGACATCCACCTGATGCTCAAATCCGGGAACTTCGGCGCCGAGGACCTGTTCGTGCGGGCGTGGGAGGAGGGCGCGTGAACGAGCAGACACGACGCGCCGCCGAGGAGCTGTGCGCGACGGGACGCCGCGCCGTGGACCTGGGACTGAGCCCGGGATCCTCGGGCAACGTCTCGGTCAGGGTCGGGGGCACCGTCCTGATGAGCCCGACCGGGGTCTCCCTGGGGGATCTCGAACCCGAGGGCCTGTCGGTGCTGGACGACGCGGGGACGCACACCGGCGGTCCCGCCCCGTCGAAGGAGTTCCCGCTCCACCTGGAGATGTACCGCAGGTCCGGGTCGGCGCGCGCCGTCGTCCACCTGCACTCGCCGCACTCCACGGCGGCCTCCTGCCTGCCCGCGTGGTCGGCCACGTCGGCGCTGCCGCCCGTCACGCCCTACCTCGTCATGCGTGTGGGCCAGGCTCCCCTGGTCCCCTACGCGGCGCCCGGCAGCCACCGGCTGGCCGAGAACCTCGCGAAGCTGCCGGGGAGGTTCGACGCGGCGCTGCTCGCCAACCACGGCTCCCTGGTGGCGGGCGCGGACCCGGGGACCGCCCTGGCCGGAGCGATCGAGCTGGAGGAGGCCGCGCGCGTCGTCGTCGCCCTCCGGGGGAGCACCTTCTCGGTGCTCTCCCCCGAGGAGGTCCGGGAGCTCACCGACCGGTACGGGACCACCTGGGACGTGTGACCTCCCTGCCCGGTCCGCGTCCTCCGGACGGGAACGACAGCGGTCGGCGGGGAGCGGGCGTCCCGCTCCCCGCCGCCGGGACCGGCCGCGCGACTCAGCCCGTCGCGTCGGCATGGCGCCGCCCGGTCGCCAGGAGATCCAGGTAGCCCTCGATCTCCCAGGCCGAGCGGCCGACGAAGAGTCCGCCCACGCCGGGGACCCGCAGCAGGTCGGCCGCGTTGCCGGTGGTGACCGATCCGCCGTACAGGACGGCCCTGACGCGGTCGCCCCACTCCGCGGCGAGGGCCCCGTGCACGGCGGCGACCTCCTCCGGACGCGGCTCCCGGCCGTGCTCCCCGATCGCCCAGATCGGCTCGTAGGCGACCAGCACTTCCTCGAGGCCGCCGGGACCGGAGGGGAGGCCACCGAGGGCGGACTCCACCTGCCCGAGCACGTGGTCCACGGAGCCGCCCCGCGCGAGGACCTCCGCGCTCTCGCCACAGCACACCAGCGGGGTCAGCCCGTGGCGTAGGGCGGCGCGGACCTTGCGGCGCACGGTCGCGTCCGTCTCGCCGAAGTGCGCGCGCCGCTCCGAGTGGCCGATCTCCACGATCCGGGCCCCGGCGTCGGCCGCCTGCGGCACCGACAGCTCTCCGGTCCAGGCGCCCTCGTCCTCCCAGTGGGCGTTCTGGACACCGGTCAGGACGGGACCCGCCCCGAGGACGGCCGACACCTCGGCCAGGGCCGTCGCCGGGGGAATGACGAAGGCGGTGACCCCCGGCACGCCCGCGCCGACCTCCGCGAGCAGGCGTCGCGCGTAGGCGACGGCCTGCACCCGGGTCTTGGTCATCTTGAAACTGGTGCCGATCCAGAGCTCGGGCCGACTCACCGGCCCGAGGCTCCGCTCCCGGACGGCCCCGCGCCCGGCTCGTAGGAGGACAGCGCCGCCACCTTCCCGGCGGAGGGCGAGGACGTGTCGAAGCTGTAGGTCAGCCACTCGCGCACCAGTCTGCGACCCAGTTCGATCCCGACCACCCGCTGGCCGAGGCAGAGCACCTGGGCGTCGTTGGACAGGACCGACCGTTCGACCGAGAACGAGTCGTGGGCGGTGACGGCGCGCACCCCGGGCACCTTGTTGGCGGCGATGGCCACGCCGAGGCCGGTGCCGCACACGAGCACGGCCCGGTCGACCCGGCCCTCGGCGACCAGGCGTGCCGCCTCGACCGCCACGTGCGGGTAGTCGGTGTCCTGGTCGGAGGCGACCCCGACGTCGATCACCTCCGCCACTCCGGTGTGGGATGTGAGGTCCGCCTTGAAGACCTCCTTGTAGTCGAAGCCCGCGATGTCGGAGCCGACGGCGACGCGCATCAGCATCAGTGGTTCTCCTCTTGGAGGTCGGGTGTGTGTCGGGGGTGTGTGTCCCGCTGGAAGAGGGGGGTCAGCGCGGTGACGATCAGCGAGAAGGAGACCGCCCCGGCGTCGGGGGTGCCGAGGCTGTTGTCTCCGTGTGCCCGGGCCCGTCCCAGCCGGGCCGGGATCGAGGCCGTGGCGTCGGCCGCGCGGCGCGCGGCGGCGGCTCCCTCGGCCCAGGCCGCGTCCGGGCCCGCGTCACCGAGGGCCGAAGCCCACCGGTCCACGAAGGGCAGGGCCGCGTCGACGAGCGTCTTGTCGCCGGGGCTGGCCCCGCCGAGGCGCACCACGGCGTCGACCGCGGCCCTGGCACCCGTCACGGCGCGTTCGGGTCCGACCCTCCCGTTGTCTCCGAGCGCCGAGCCCAACGCGGTCAGTGCCGCTCCCCAGAGAGCGCCCGACGTGCCGCCCGCGCTCTCCGACCACGCGGCACCCGCGCGCGTCAGGACGGTGCGCGCTCCGGCACCGAGCACGACGGCCCGCTCCGCGGCCCCGACCGCGGCCTCCGCCCCGCGCCGCATACCGATGCCGTGGTCACCGTCCCCGGCGACGGCGTCGATAGCGCCGAGTTCGCGCTCGTGGGTCGCGACGGTGTCACGCACGGTTCCCAGCGCCTGGGCGATCAGCGCCCCGAGCGCCCGTGAGGGTGCGTCCCCTGGGGTGACCGGCGGGGTCCGCCGGGCCGCGGCGAGGTCGTCGGTGCGTGCAGGGCGGGGCGGGAGGTGGCCGCGCCGGAAGGCGGGTGTCACGGCGGGGGCCCTCCAGAGCCGCTCCAGTTCGGGGTCGAGGAAGGTGAGGGTCAGGGAGAGCCCCGCCATGCCCAGACTGGTGATCTGTTCGTCCACGACCGGGGCGACGACGGTGAGGCCCTCGGCGGCGAGCCGTTCGCTCACCCTGCGGTGGACGACGTACAGCTCCTCGTACTTGGTGGCGCCGAGTCCGTTGAGGATCAGGGCCACACGCTCGGAGCCGCCCACGGCCCCGGCGGCCGCGCCGCGTTCGGCCAGCACACCGTCCACCAACAGGTCGGCGACCTCGTCCGCGGTCGGCAGGGGGCGCTGCTCGATGCCGGGCTCACCGTGGATGCCCAGTCCCACCCCCATCCGGCCGGCGTCCACCGTGAACAGGGGCCGGTCCGCGCCCGGGAGCGTGCAGCCGTCGAAGGCCAGACCCAGGGACCGGGTGGCGGCGTTGGCCCTGGCCCCGGCGCGGTGGACCTCCGCGATACCGAGCCCCGCCTCCGCCGCCGCGCCCAGGATCTTCAGGACCGTGAGGTCACCGGCGATGCCTCTGCGCAGGGCGGTCTCGTCCGCGGGCCCGGAGGCGACGTCGTCGGTGACCGCGAGGACGCGGACGTCCATCCCCTCGGCCCTCAACTGCTCGGCCGCCTGCCCGAAGTGAAGCACGTCGCCCGCGTAGTTCCCGAAGCCGAGGACCACGCCGCCGCCGTTCTCCGCCGCGCGCGCGACGGAACAGATCTGGGAGGCGGAGGGCGAGGAGAAGATGTTGCCGCAGGCGGCCCCGTGCGCGAACCCGGGGCCGACCCAGCCCGCGAACGCCGGGTAGTGGCCGGTGCCGCCGCCGAGGACCGTGGCGACCTGCCCGTGCGGGGTGGCGGAGGCCCGCACCGCTCCCCCGTGGATGACGCGGACCTCGTCCGGGTGCGCCGCGCCGAATCCCGCGAGCGCCTCGGCCGCGAAGTCCGCCGGGTCGTTGACCAGGAGCGTCATGCCCGAGCCTCCTCTCCGGCCTGGGCCGCCACGGGGAGTTTGACGGCGAGGAGGCGGCGCACGTACTCACGGTTGCGCGCCGAGACCCCCAGCCCGTCGCCCCCGTAGTGCTCGGTGCAGACCGGACCGTCGAACCCGGCTCCCAACACGAGCTCGAACGCCCTCCGGTAGTCGATGACACCGCCCTCCAGCGGGGCGGGCACGGTGAAGTAGGCACCGGTCGCGGGGTCGAAGTCGCGGTGGTAGTTCTTCACGTGCCAGTAGTTGACGTACGGCAGGACCGGGACCAGCAGTTCCTCCCAGTGCGGCATGGGACGGTGCAGACGGACCAGGTTGCCGATGTCGGGGTTGATCCCCACGTTGGGGAGTCCGATGTCGCGGACCATGCGGACCGCGCTCTCCGGGGTGCCGAGGTAGGTGTCCTCGTACATCTCCAAGGACAGGCGCAGCCCGTGTCGGGCCGCGCGTTCACCGGCGATGCGCAGGCGCTCGACCGCCAGCGACCAGGTGCGCTCGTCGTCCACCGGGTCCGCGCCGCCGGGCTCGTGCCAGAACCAGAGGGCCCGCCGCTGTGCCAGGGTCAGGGGCCGGTGCAGTCCGGCGCACACGACGGTGGTGCCCAACTCGGCGGCGGCGTCGACGGTGCGCAGCAGGTAGTCGAGGTTGTCCTGGGCGACGGCCGGGTCGGGGTCGATCACGCTGCGGCGTGTCACGGAGATCGCGGAGACGCCGAGGTCGTGGGCCCCGAGGGTGCGGGCCAGTTCGCTCAGGCGCTCATGGGAGAGGTCCCCCGGACGCAGCCAGCGGTCGGTGAGGTCCACGTGGGCGAACCCCTCGGCGGCCACCTCGTTCAGTACGGCGGACCACGTCGCCGCCGGTGCGTCCTGCACCGGCGTGCCGTCCGGTGCGGTGTCGGGGAACTGGAGGAGCGCGGCACCGATCGGCCAGTCCTGCGCGGTATGGGGCATCGTCGTCTCCGGGGGTCGGTCCTGGGGGCCGTGCGAGCCCGGCGCGGGTCGAGTGGGATGACCCGACGGGCTTGGAATCATAGACCCTATAGGATCTTTCCGATGCCGAACAGAGTTGACCGACGAGTCACGCAGCCGTCGGGCTAGGATCTGGTGGAGATGAACAAAAGAGAGACCACCTCCACCGGGGGTTCAACCACGAAGGGCGCCGTGGTCGCCCGCCGCGCCCTTCGGGACGGCGTGTACGACGCGATCCTGGAGAAGCTGCTCGACGGCTCCGCACCCCCGGGGAGCTCCCTCGGCATCGACTCCCTCGCCCGCGAGATGGCCGTCTCCCCCACACCAGTGCGCGAGGCCCTGGTCCAGCTGGAGCACACCGGCCTGGTGTCGCGCGTGGCGCTCAAGGGCTACCGGGTCGCCCCGCCCATGACGCCCGAACAGCTGGAGGAGCTCTTCGACATGCGCACGATCCTCGAGGTCGCGGCGGTCGAGCGCGCCGCCGGGCACTCCGACGACCTGCTGCCGGAGCTGCGTGTGGCCCACGCCCAACACGTCCTCGCGGCCCACAGGGTGCGTGAGGTGCGCGGAGCGGGCGAGACCCCTCCCGACTTCGCCGACCTGCGCGACTACTTCGCCGCCGACTGGGAGTTCCACCTGACGATCATCAGGGCGGCGGGGAACCGTTTCCTGACACAGTCGGCCGAATCCCTGAGCGCGCACGTCCACCGGCTCCGACAGACCGTCCAGCACGGGACGATGGACATGGACCAGGCGATCGCGGAGCACACCGCGATCCTCGCCGCCTTCGAGACCGGCGACCCCGAGGCCCTTCGCGCCTCCATGCGCTCCCATCTGGAGGCGGTGGCGCGCCGGGCCTCGGCGGAGGGCTGACTCCGCACAGCTCAGCGCGGCGGTGGGCCCCCTCCGACTCCGGAGGGGGCCCACCGCCGTCCCGTGTTCGTTCGATTTTGTTTCGCCCCCTTGTCATTCCTGTGTCAGACACCTAGCTTGGTCCGATATCCAATAGGATCTTTGATGTCGTGCTGGTTGCGCGTCAGAGAGCTCCTCCACCCCCCGGACGCAAGAGGGCCTGACATGAAGCCATCACCGCGCATGGCACTGGCAGCGCCAAGCGCCTGCATCCTGCTCGCGGGATGCACGGTGTTGAACGCCAGCCCCGCTCCCCCCGACGACTGGACCCCCCGGGGTTCGGTCTCCGCACTCGTCGCCTTCGCCCCCGGCGGCGGCAGTGACCGCTCCGCCCGCGTCGTGGCCGAGGCACTCAACGACCTCGACGCCGGGTTCAACGTCAACGTGGAGAACAGGGAGGGGGGCTCCGGCGCGGTCGGCTGGGCCACCTTCATGTCCGAGCAGGGCAACGGCAACGCGCTGCTCGTGGCCGAGAGCGCCCTCAACACCCTGCCCCTCGTCTACGACGTGCCCTTCACCTACCGCGACTTCACCCCTCTGGTCATGTTCGCCCAGGACTCACGGATGGTCGTCGCCTCCAGTGACGCCCCCTACGAGACCTGCGCCGAACTGATCGAGGCCAGCCAGGACCAGACGGTCAAGACCGGGTCGAGCGGCCGAACCGGCGCCGACTCCCTGGTCACGGCGGAGTTTGCGCGCAGCGGCGGACAGTTCTCCGTCGTGCCCTACGGATCCACCGGCGAAGTCCTCACCGGACTGCTCGGCGGCCAGATCGAGGTGGCTCCGGCCAGCGCCGCCTCCGCCAAGCCCTACGTGGAGAGCGGCGACTTCAAGGCGCTGTGCACGCTCAGCGAGGAGCGGTACGACGACCCCGTGCTGGGCGACGTGCCCACCGCCGTCGAACAGGGCCTGGACGCCGAGGTCACCATCTGGCGCGGTGTCCTGGCCCCCGACGGGATCGCCCCGGTCCAGCGGGACTACTGGATCGACTCGATCCTCGAGGCCATGGAGTCCGACACCTACCACGACTACATCAGGGACGACCTCCTCATCCCGGCCGTCCTCGCCGGTGAGGAGTTCGAGGAGTACCTGGCGGAACACGACGAGCAGATGGCGGAGGTGTTCCAGTGAGCGGCGACGCCACACCCCTCCCCGCGAGTGCGGGGACCGGCGGCGCGACCAGGGCCCGGCCCTCGGTCCTCGCCGCGCACGCCGCGCTGTCGGTCCTCGGCGCGCTCTTCCTCCTCGGCTCGTTCGCCTACCCCTTCACCGCTGAGGACGGGACCGTCGGTCCGGGGGCGCTGCCCCGCGTGGCCGGTCTGGCCCTGGCCGTCATCGGGGTCGTGCTCCTGTACCGGGAGGCGCGCACCGGGACGGTCCTGCGGGGCGACGGCCACGTGGAGGAGGACTCCGGGCACTCCGCCGAGGAACTGCGGGCGATCCGCCGCAAGCTGGCCGTCGTCTCGGCGGCCCTGGTCTGCACCGGTGCGCTCATCCCCTTCCTGGGCATCCTGCCCGCACTGGCCGTCCTGACCCTGTTCCTGACCATCGGCGTCGAACGCCTGCGCTGGCCCGTCGCGCTCACCGCGTCCGTCGGCGTCCTGGTCGTGTGCTATCTGCTGTTCGTCGTACTCCTGAGGGTCCCCCTTCCCCTCGGCGTCTTCGATCCGACCCTGTGGAGCGCCCCGTGATCGACAACCTCGTCGTCGGTTTCAGCGCCGCGCTCACTCCGGAGAACCTCTTCTGGTGCTTCGTGGGCGTCCTTCTCGGCACGGTCATCGGCATCCTGCCCGGCCTCGGGTCAGCCACGGGCGTGGCCATCCTGATCCCGGTCACCCTCACCTTCGACCCGCTCACCGCGCTCATCATGCTCGCGGGCATCTACCACGGCTCGCAGTTCGGAGCCACGACCACCGCCATCCTGGTCGCCACACCCGGCGAGGCGTCCTCAGTGGTCTCGACCTTCGACGGCTACCGCATGGCGCGCGCCGGACGGGCGGGACCCGCCCTGGCCATCTCCGCGATCGGTTCGTTCACGGCGGCGTTCGTCGCGCTGATCGCCCTGACCACGCTGGCACCGATCTTCGCCGACATCGCCCTCGGCTTCGGCCCGCCCGAGATCCTCGCCGTGATGGCCCTCGGTCTCTGCACGATCGTGGTCTTCTCCGGGGGCAACCTCCTGATGGGCGCCGCCCTGGGCCTGGTCGGGGTCCTGATCTCCAGCGTGGGGGTCGACGTCGGCTCGGGGACACCCCGGTACACCTTCGACCAGGTGGGCCTGTTCGGCGGTCTGCCCTACGTCGAGGTGATGATCGGGCTCTTCGCCATCGGGGAGCTCCTCAACCAGCTCCACCGGGGCATGGCCACCCCCATCCGCGCGCGTTTCCGCGACCTGCTCCTCACCCGGGAGGACCTCCGCCGCTCGGCCCCGGCGACGGCACGCGGCACCCTCGTCGGGTTCGTCCTCGGCTGCCTGCCCGGAGCGGGGACCACCCTCGCCTCCTTCATGGCCTACGGAGTCGAGAAGCGGTTCTCCCGGAACCGCGCCCAGCTCGGAACGGGAGCGATCGAGGGTGTGGTCGCCCCCGACGCGGCCACCAGCTCGGGGTCCAACGCCAACTTCATCCCGACGCTGGTCCTGGGGGTCCCCGGTGGCGCCACCACCGCCGTCCTCCTCGGCGCCTTCCTGGTGTACGGCATCCAACCCGGGCCGCTGCTCTTCGAGAACCAGCCCACGCTCGTCTGGGGCCTGCTGGCCTCGTTCTTCATCGGCAACGCCATCCTGCTCCTGCTGAACCTGCCGCTGGCACCGGTCTTCGCCCAGCTCCTGCGGATCAGGTACTCGATCCTCTACCCGCTGATCATCGTCACGAGCCTGGTCGGCGCCTACTCGATCAAGAACAGCATGCTGAGCGTGTGGATCGTCATCGTGTTCGGCTTCGTGGGCTACGCGATGAAGCGGCTCAACCTCCCCGTGGCGCCCCTCGTGCTCGGCCTGGTCATCGGCCCTCTCTTCGAGACCGCGCTGGTGCAGACCTCGGCGCTGGGCGAGGGCTCGGTCCTGCCCCTGCTCGCCTCCAGCGGCACCGCGCTCGCCATCCTCGGGGTGGCCCTGCTGCTGATCGTCGGCCCGGCGGCCGTGAGGGCGCTCCGGTCCGCGCGCCGGGGAGACGGCGGTGCCAACGGCCACGACGACACCGACACCACCGGGATCACCGAGGCGGAGACCTCGGGCTCCACCGACGGCCACGCCGCGAACGACGGCGCCGACACCGCTCACCAGCCCCCACCGCCAGAAAGGCAGTCATGACCACTTCTTCGCAGCCCCGCCCCCGCGTCGCGATCACCCTGGGGGACCCGGCGGGGGTCGGACCCGAACTGATCGCGAAGCTGCTCTCCCGCCCCGAGAACACCGGGGCCGCCGACATCGTGCTCGTCTCCGACCCTGAGGAGCTGCGGTCGGCGGGCGAGGACGCCGGGGTCGCGATCGAGTACGGCGACGCCGGAAGCGGGCTTCCGGTCCTGTACGACAACGGGGCCGCCCGCCCCGCCGGGAGCGAGGGCGGCTTCGAGCGCCGCGCGGCGACCGAGGCGGGTGGCAGATGGGCACTGGCCAACCTCGCCGTCGCCCTCGACATGGCCAAGGACGGCCGGGTGGACGCCATCCTCTTCGCGCCGCTCAACAAGTCGTCCCTGCACCTGGCCGGGATGACGGAGAACGACGAGCTGCGCTGGTTCGAGGAGGTGCTGGGAGTCGAATCCTTCACCTCCGAGCTCAACGTCCTGCCCGGCCTGTGGACCGCGCGCGTGACCTCACACGTGTCCATCGCGGACGTGCACTCGGGCATCACACGCGACAACGTGGTGGAGGCCGGTCTCCTGCTCGACCAGGTACTGCGCGGCTCCGGGCTGGACTCCCCGAGGATCGGCGTGTGCGCGCTCAACCCGCACGCCGGGGAGAGCGGCAGGTTCGGCCGCCACGAGATCGACGTCATCGGTCCCGCCGTCGCCGATCTCGCGGGTCAGGGGCTGGACGTCAAGGGTCCGTTCCCCTCGGACACCATCTTCCTGCGCGCCAGGAGCGGTGAGTTCGACGGTGTCCTGACCATGTACCACGACCAGGGCCAGATCGCCATGAAGCTGATGGGCTTCGACGGAGGGGTCACCATCGCGGGCGGGCTCCCGGTCCCGATCTGCACGCCCGCCCACGGCACCGCCTTCGACGTGGTCGGGCGGGGCGTGGCCAACACCGGGTCGGTGCAGAACGCGTTCGACCTGGCCGTGAGCATCGGCGGTCGGCGGTCCGTCGACGCCTGACCCCGGCTGCCGGTGCCCCGGAGGTGAACCTCCCCGGGGCACCGGCCCGAGGGGACTCGGCGCGCCCCCTCGGGTCCCGTCGTGTCAGGGCTGGACGAGGACCTTGAGGACCTCGCGCTGGTCCATCAGCCGGTAGGCCTCCGAGACGCCGTCGAGGTCGGAGGCGTGGTCGAAGACCAGGCCCGGGTGGACGTTCCCCTCCAGGACGTCGGGGAGCAGTTCCTCGATGTAGGCGCGCGCGGGGGCGGGGCCGCCGGTGAGGGTGACGTTCGCGGCGAACATCGCCGAGATCCCGATCGGTCCCCGCTCGTACTGGGGCAGGCCCACGCGGCTGACGGTGCCGCCGACGCGGGCCACGCCCAGAGCCGTCTCGTAGGCGTCCAGCTGGCCGACGGCCTCGATCACCGTGTGGGTGCCCTCGCCCCGGGTCAGTTCCCGGACCCGCTCCACGCCCTCCTCACCGCGCTCCGCGACCACCTCGACGGCCCCGAACTCCCGGCCCAGGTCGGTGCGGTCCTTGTGGCGGCCCATGAGGATGATCTCCTCGGCGCCCCTCCTCCTGGCGGCGAGCACGGACAGCAGGCCCACAGCACCGTCCCCGACGACGGTGACCGAGGTGCCGGGTCCGACCCCGGCGGTCACGGCGGCGTGGTGACCGGTGGGGTAGACGTCGGCCAGGGTCAGGAGCGAGGGCAGCAGAGCGGACTCCTCCCGCACGGGCAGCCGGACCAGCGTGCCCTGGGCCTGGGGGACGCGGACCACCTCGGCCTGGGCGCCGCTGAGCAGCCCCCCGTTCGCGCAGGAGGTGTGGAGTCCCTCCCGGCACAGTCCGCAGGTGTGGTCGGCGTAGGAGAACGGGGACACCACGAGGTCTCCGGGCCGGACCCAGGTGACCTCGGGTCCGGTCTCCTCCACGACGCCGACGAACTCGTGCCCGGCACGGACCCCCTCCTCGGAGGCGGGCATGCCCCGGTAGGCGTGCAGGTCGCTGCCGCACACGCACGTGCGCACCACGCGCACCAGGGCGTCAGCGGGATCGACGAGCTCCGGATCGGGCACGTTCTCCACCCGTACGTCACCGGCGCCGTACATCAGGGCCGCTCGCATCGGTTGCCTCCTTCGGGGTCCGGCCCGGCTGCCCGTGACCGAAAGTGATCCATTGGTTACGACTGGCAAGATAGCGTGTCGGGCCACGCCCCGTGGCGGGTTCCACGGGGTCCGGAAGCCCCCTCCGTCGGGTCGTCTGGAGTCCGTCGTCACCCCGTGGCACGATGAGTCCCGTGACCAGTGGATCCGCCTCCGACAGGCACCTGAGTGACCTCACGCGTCTGCGGCGCGTCCGCGACCGGATCGACCGGGAGTACGCGCTGCCCCTGAACGTCGAACAGCTCGCCAGGGACGCCCACATGTCGGCGGGGCACCTCAGTCGCGAGTTCAGGCGGGCCTACGGCGAATCGCCGTACTCGTACCTCATGACCCGGCGCATCGAGCGCGCCATGGCGCTGCTGCGCCGTGGCGACCTCAGCGTCACCGACGTGTGCTTCGAGGTCGGCTGCTCCTCCCTGGGCACCTTCAGCACCCGTTTCACCGAGCTGGTCGGGGTGCCGCCCAGCACCTACCGCCGACAGGCCGTGGGCGAGGCGGAGGGCATGCCCTCGTGCGTGGTCCGACAGGTCACCAGACCGATCAGGAATCAAGAAGCGCGGCGTCCCGGCCAGTCGTAGTGTGACCAGCATGGACATCAAGATCAACGCCAGTTTCCTGCCGCACACCGACCCGGAGGCCTCGCTGGCCTTCTACCGGGACGTCCTCGGGTTCGAGGTCCGCCTCGACGTCGGGTACGAGGGGATGCGCTGGATCACGGTGGGGCCGGTGGGGCAGCCCGACACCTCCGTGGTCCTGGAGCCCCCGGTGGCCGATCCCGGGGTCACCGACGAGGAGCGCCGGGTCATCACCGAGATGATGGCCAAGGGGACCTACGCCTTCCTGAACCTGGCCACCCCGGACCTGGACTCCACCTTCGAGGAGATGGTGGCGAAGGGCGCCGAGGTCGTCCAGGAACCCACCGAACAGCCCTACGGCGTCCGTGACTGCGCCTTCCGCGACCCGGCCGGCAACCTGGTCCGGATCAAGGAGGACCGTTGACCGTCGGGGAGCCGACCGCGCCACATCCGGCGGACGTCCACGAACTGATCCGGGTGCACGGGGCCCGGGAGAACAACCTCCGGGACGTCGGCATCGAGATCCCCAAACGCCGTCTGACGGTGTTCACCGGAGTCTCCGGGTCGGGCAAGAGCTCGCTCGTGTTCAGCACGATCGCCGCCGAGTCGCAGCGGATGATCAACGAGACCTACAGCAGCTTCGCGCAGGGGTTCATGCCGTCCATGCCCCGCCCTGACGTGGACGTGCTCGACGGGCTGACCACCGCGATCATCGTCGACCAGGAGCGTCTGGGCGCCGACCCGCGCTCCACGGTGGGCACCGCCACCGACGCCAACGCGATGCTGCGCATCCTCTTCAGCCGCCTGGGACAGCCGCACGTCGGCTCCCCGCAGGCGTTCTCCTTCAACGTCGCCTCGGTCCGGGCCAGTGGCGCCATCACGGTGGAGCGCGGCGACCAGAAGACGGTGCGGCAGACCTTCACCCGTACCGGCGGCATGTGCGTCAACTGCGAGGGCCGGGGCAAGGTCACCGACTTCGACCTGCGTGAGCTCTACGACGACTCCAAGTCGCTGTCGGAGGGGGCGTTCACCATCCCCGGCTGGAAGTCGGACGACTGGTGGACCGTGCGGACCTACAAGGCGTCGGGCTTCTTCGATCCCGACAAGCCGATCCGCGAGTACACCGAGCAGGAGATGCGGGACTTCCTCCACCACGAGCCGGTCAAGGTGAAGGTCGAGAAGTCGAACCTGACCTTCGAGGGTCTGATCCCCAAACTCCGCAAGTCGTTCCTGTCCAAGGACAAGGAGGCGATGCAGCCGCACATCCGGGCGTTCGTGGAGCGCGCGGTGACCTTCACCGACTGTCCCGTCTGCGGCGGGACGCGGCTCAGCGAGGCGGCCCGGTCGTCGCGGATCGGCGGGGTGAACATCGCCGAGGTGTGCGCGATGCAGATCAGCGACCTCGCCGCGTGGGTGCGGGACCTGGACGAGCCGTCCGCCGCTCCCCTGCTGGAGGCGCTGCGCCGCACCCTGGACTCGTTCGTGGAGATCGGGCTGGGCTACCTCTCGCTCGACCGGGCGGCCGGGACGCTGTCGGGCGGTGAGGCCCAGCGTACGAAGATGATCCGCCACCTGGGGTCCTCGCTCACCGACACCACGTACGTCTTCGACGAGCCCACCGCCGGGCTGCACCCGCACGACGTGGAGCGGATGAACCGGCTGCTGCTGCGGCTGCGCGACAAGGGCAACACGGTGCTGGTGGTGGAACACGAACCGGACACCATCGCGATCGCGGACCACGTCGTGGACCTGGGTCCGGGCGCCGGTGCGGAGGGCGGCACCGTGTGCTTCGAGGGCACGGTCGAGGGGTTGCGGAGCAGCGGCACCACCACCGGGCGCCACCTCGACGACCGGGCCGCCCTCAAGGAGGAGGTGCGCGTCCCCACCGGCCGCTTCGAGGTCCGCGGCGCGGACACGCACAACCTGCGCGACGTGGACGTGGACATCCCGCTGGGGGTGCTCACGGTGGTCACCGGGGTAGCCGGGTCGGGCAAGAGCTCCCTCGTGCGGGGGTCGCTGGTCGAGGGGGCCTCGGCCGCGGAGGCGGGGGTGGTGGCAGTCGACCAGAGCCCCATCCGTGGCTCGCGGCGCAGCAACCCGGCGACCTACACCGGGCTGCTCGAACCGGTCCGCAAGGCGTTCGCCAAGGCCAACGGGGTCAAGCCCGCGCTGTTCAGCGCGAACTCCGAGGGTGCCTGCCCGGTCTGCAAGGGTGTCGGCGTCGTCTACACCGACCTCGGGTTTATGGCCAGCATCGCCTCCACCTGCGAGGAGTGCGACGGCAGGCGGTTCGACCCCTCGGTGCTGGAGTACCGCCTGGGCGGACGCGACATCAGCGAGGTACTCGCGATGTCGGTGACCGAGGCGGCCGGGTTCTTCGGGGAGGGCGAGGCACGGACCCCCGCCGCGCGGAGGGTCCTGGACCGGCTGGCCGACGTGGGACTGGGCTACCTGCGCCTGGGGCAGCCGCTCACCACGCTGTCCGGCGGTGAGCGGCAGCGGCTCAAGCTGGCCGTCCACATGGCCGAGGAGGGCGGCGTGTACGTCCTGGACGAGCCGACCACCGGCCTGCACCTGGCCGACGTCGACCACCTGCTGCGCCTGCTGGACCGGCTGGTGGACTCCGGGAAGTCGGTGATCGTGATCGAGCACCACCAGTCGGTGATGGCGCACGCCGACTGGATCATCGACCTCGGCCCGGGGGCGGGACAGGACGGTGGCCGGGTGGTCTTCGAGGGCACCCCGGCGCAGATCGTCGCGGACCGCTCCACGCTCACCGGTCAGCACCTGGCGGACTTCGTCGGGGGATGACGGCGGGGTCAGGGACCGGCGGCGCGCCGGTCCCCGACCTCACCCGGTGACCTCCAGGACGCCCATCATGCCCAGGTCCTCGTGGTTGAGGATGTGGCAGTGGTAGACGGTCCGGCCCGCGCCGTGCCGGAAGGGCACGAGCAGGCGCACGGTCGACCCGGCCGGGACGTTCACGGTGTCCCGCCAGGCGTCGTGGTTGTCAGCACCAGGGTGGAGACGAGGGCCGTCCCCGTGGTGGGTCCGGTCCCGCCGGGTGCGTCGGCGCGGGTCTCGGGGGTCGTTGTCATGGCGTCGCCTCTCAGGGTCGGGGGTCGTTCGCGGGGTTGCGGACCGCTGCGGGGCGAGGCGACGGTGTCGAAAACAGCCATTGTGTGAGCACTCACTCACAGGCGTGGGTCGAATAAGTGCCCGCCTCTCAGCGGGCACGAACGAGGAGGGGGCGACTCGGGCGGACGTCAGGGGACGGACCGCTCCCGCCGCGTCACCCCGTGGATCGGGGGTGGTGGGTCATGCCGTTGGCCAGGGTGCGCGCCCACGGGGCGTCCACCTCGTCCAGGTCGAGGGCGGTGATCAGGTGGCACATCAGGCCCATGGCGAAGAAGTACTGGACCTGGTCGCGGGTACCCCCCGAGAGCGAGTGCGCCAGAGTGACCGCCGAGGCGTAGCCCTTCCTGAACGCCTCGCGGATCTCGGGGACGTCGGTGGCGCTCTGGGCGTGCACCTGGAGCATGAGCAGGTCCCGGTCGGCGATCAGCGCCGCGTAGGCGTCGCCCATCCCCTCCAGGACCTGGGCGGCCGAACCCCCGAGGGAGCCCTCCGCCCCTTCCTGCAGGGCCTGTTCCACGCGCTCGAAGCACAGTTCCAGCGTCGCCGTGAACAGCCCCAGCTTGCTCCCGAACAGTCGGAAGACGTAGGCCTGGGAGATCCCGGCGGCGTCAGCGATGTCGGTCACCGGGGTCGCGTGGTACCCGCTCTTCGCGAAGGCGGACACCGCGTGCCTCAGAATCAGGGCACGGCGCGCCTCCGCCGTCGAACGCCCTCCGTCTTTCGGACTCATGAGTGTGAGTACACACTCACAATCCAGTTCTGTCAACCCCACAGTCGGCCGCCGCCCTCCGACGGTGCGGGGCCGCTCAGTCCACCGACACGGCCCGGTGGTGTCGGCCGATGGGGAGCATCAACGGCTTCCCCGACGTGGGGTCGGTGATGATCTGGCTCTCCATGCCGAACACCACCCGCACCGTCTCCGGGGTGAGCACCCGCTCCGGTGGACCCGCCGCGTGCAGCCCGCCCCCGGCGAGCGCGATCAGGTGGTCGGCGTAGCGCGCAGCCAGGTTGAGGTCGTGCAGGACCAGCACGACCGTGGTCCCGCGCGACGCGTTGAGGTCGGTGAGCAGGTCCAGGACCTCCACCTGGTGACTGACGTCCAGGAACGTGGTCGGTTCGTCCAACAGGAGCAGGTCCGTGCGCTGGGCCAGCGCCATGGCGATCCACACCCTCTGGCGCTGCCCGCCGGAGAGCTCGTCCACGGGCCGGTCCGCGAGCTCCACCGTCCCGGTCGCCTCCAGGGCCTCCGCGACCGCTTCGTCGTCCTCGTTGCTCCAGCGGGTGAACAACCGCTGGTGGGGGTGGCGTCCACGACCCACGAGGTCGCTCACCGTGATGCCCTCCGGGGCCACCGGTGACTGCGGGAGCAGGCCCAGGGTCCGCGCGACCTCCTTCGGCTGCGTGCGGTGGACCTCCCGGCCGTCCAGCAGGACCCGGCCGGAGCGCGGCGCCAGCAGCCGCGACATCGAGCGCAGCAGGGTGGACTTGCCGCAGGCGTTGGCGCCGACGATCGCGGTGATCCGTCCCGGCGGCACGGCCAGGTCCAGGGAGTCGATGACGTCGCGGTCCTTGTACCCGAGCGTCAGGTCCTCGACGAGGAGCGAGTGGTCCGTGGTCACAGGGAGCCTCCCACGCGGTTGCTGCGGATGATGAGGTAGACGAGGTAGGGGGCGCCGAGCACCCCGGTGACGACCCCGACGGGGAACCGGGTCCCGAAGGCGAACTGACCGCAGAAGTCGGCGACCAGGACGAGGAGGGCGCCCACCAGGGCGGAGGGCACCAGCAGGGAGCCGTCCGAGCCCACCAGGCGGGCGGCGATCGGCCCGGACAGGAAGGCCACGAAGGCGATCGGCCCGGACGCGGCGGTGGCGAAGGCGATGAGCCCGACCGCCCCGACCACCGCCAGGAGCCGGGTGCGGTCCACCCGGACGCCCAGCGCCGAGGCGGTGTCGTCGCCCAGTTGGAGGGCCGAGAGGTTTCCGGACTGGCCCAGGAGCAGCGGCGTGATGAGCGCCAGCGCGACGACGACCGGCACGGTCGCTCCCCACCCGGCGCCGTTGAGGCTCCCGGTGAGCCAGCGCATCGCCTCCTGGTGGTCCCAGGTGGCCGCGCGGTCCAGGATGTGGGAGGTGATGCTGTGGAGCATGGCCGCGACGCCGATGCCGATGAGGATGAGCCGGGTGCCCGAGACCCCGTCCTTGTACGACAGCAGGTAGATCACCAGCGCCACCCCGAGCCCGGCGACGATCGCGAAGACCGACACCCCGGCCCCGTCCAGGGAGAGCACCACGATCGCGAAGGTCGCCGCCGCGCTCGCCCCGGCACTGATACCGATGATGTCCGGGCTGGCCAGGGGGTTGCGCAGCATGGTCTGGAAGGTCACTCCGGCCAGCCCGAAGCAGGCCCCGGCGGCGATCGCGAGCACGGCGCGGGGCAGGCGGAGCCGTCCGACCGTGAAGGAGGCTCCGGGGACGTCCTGGCCGAGGATCACCCGGGCGACGTCACCGGGCGGGTAGAAGGTCTGTCCCACCATGAGGGTGACGGAGAAGCCGACCACGAGCAGGAGGGCGAGGACGACGATCACGGTGTGCCGTCGCCGCGCCCGGCGCGCGCGACCGCGCGTGACGGTCTCGACGGTGGAGATGCTCACAGGGAACGAACCTTCTGACGTCGGACGATGTAGATGAAGAAGGGGGCGCCCACCAGCGCGGTCACGATCCCCACATCGATCTGTCCGGGGCGGGCCACCACGCGGCCGACCACGTCGGCGGCGGTCAGCAGCGCGGCGCCGGTCAGGGCCGAGAACGGCAGCAGCCAGCGGTGGTCGACGCCCACGAGCAGGCGGCACACGTGCGGGATCACGAGGCCGACGAACCCGATCGGGCCGGTGACGGCGGTGCTGGCGCCGCACAGCACGACGGAGCCGACCGAGGCGGTGACCCGCGAGATCGCGACGCGCTCGCCCAGTCCGGCGGCGAGGTCGTCGCCCAGCGCCAGGAGGTTGAGGCCCCGGGCGGAGAGCAGGCACACGACGAACCCGACCACCAGGAAGGGCAGTACGTGGGAGATGGACGCGAACGTGCCGCCGCCCACACCGCCGATCTGCCAGGAGCGGACCCCGTCGGCGATGTCGTTGCGGGGCAGCACGACGGCGCTGATGAACGAGGACAGCGCGGCGGAGGTGGCCGCACCGGCCAGCGCCAGCTTCAGCGGGCTCGCGCCTCCCCGACCCAGGGATCCGATGACGTGCACGAACAGGGCCGTGACGGCCGCGCCGACGATACCGGCCCAGATGAAGCCGGTGGCCGTGGCCAGGCCGAGGTGGGCCATGCCGATGACGACAGCCAGCGAGGCACCCATGTTCACGCCCAGGATGCCGGGGTCGGCCAGCGGGTTGCGGGTCACGCCCTGCATGACCGCGCCCGAGACCCCGAGCGCCGCGCCCACGAGCACGGCGAGCAGGGTCCGTGGGATGCGCTTGGCCACGGCCGCCTCGTCGAAGCCCTCGGCCGATCCGCCGAAGGCCGCCACGATGTCGGCCCACTGGACGTCGCGGGATCCGACCGAGACGGAGAGGAACATCAGGACCAGCAGGACGGCGAGGACCAGGAGCAGCCAGAGGGGCCTGCCCCGGCGCGGGGACCGCACGGCGGCGGCCCCCGCCTCAGGGGATGCAGTTCGGGTGGTCACTGCGCTCCGTCAGCGGCCTCGGCCAGGAGCGACAGGTAGTCGTCGAGGATCCACGAGATCGACAGCGGGGTCGGGTTCGCGGCGGTGCCGAGCGGGCTGTCACCGGGCAGGTTCACCACGGCCGCGTTCTCGACGGCGGGCATCTGCGACAGCAGCGGGTCGCCCTCCAGCGCCTCGACCAGCTCCTCGCCGCCGTAGGTGACGATGATCTCGACGTCGTCGAAGGCGTCGGCCTGCTCGGCGCTGTGGGTGAGGGAGAACTGGTCGGTCTCGGCGGAGGCGGTGGCGACGCTCTCGGGGGTGACCATGCCGATGTCCTCGAAGAACAGCGCCCGGGTGTCGTGGGTCGTGTAGAAGCTGACCTCGCTGAGGTCGGTGGTGTCCACGTGCGTCATGAACATCGCCGCCGCGCCCTCGATCTGCGGGTACTCGGCGACCGCGGCGTCGATCTCGGCTTCCAGGTCGGCGATGAGCTCGGCGCCCTCGTCGGCCCTGCCGATGGCGGCGCTGTTGAGCTCGATGGTGTCGCGCCAGGAGGTGCCCCAGGCCGTCTCCGGGTAGGCGACGACGGGGGCGATCTCGCTGAGGGTGTCGTAGTCCTCCTGCGTGAGGCCGGAGTACGCGGCGAGGATGACGTCGGGCCGGGTGTCGGCGACGGCCTCGAAGTCGATGCCGTCGGTCTCGTCGAAGAGGACGGGCGTCTCGGCGTCCAGCTCCTCGAGCTTCTCCTCGACCCACGGGAGCACGCCGTTGTCGTCGTCGTCACCGAAGGTGGCGGCGGCCATGCCGACCGGGACGACGCCCAGGGCGAGCGGGACCTCGTGGTTGGCCCAGTTGACCGTGGCGACCCGTTCCGGCTCGGAGTCGATGGTGGTCGTTCCGAGGGCGTGCTCGACGGTGACGGGGGTCCAGTCGCCGGAGGCGCCGTCGCCCTCCCCGGAGGGTGAGGAGGAGCACGCGGCGAGGGTGAGGGGGATGAGTGCGGCGGTGGCGATCGCGGCCAGCCGTGGGGCGCGGGTCATGGTGTCCTTCCGGTGGTGACCAACCCCGGAAACCGGGAGTTAGGTTTGCCTAACCGAATTTAGGGTGCACTCAGTTGGTTCGCAATCGCTCGAAAGGGACACCGAACCTCGCGGAACGGACATTCCGCCGTCACTGGACCCGGAACCGCCCGGGGCTCATGCCCGTCACCCTCCGGAAGACCGCGCCGAACGCGCTCGCGGAGTGGTAGCCGACCCGCTCGGCCACCTCCTCGATCTCCTCCCCCACCGACAGCAGCGTGATCGCGTGCTGCACCCGCGCGGCCGTCGACCACTGACTGAACCCGAGCCCGGTCTGCGCGCGGAAGGCCCGCGTGATGGTGCGGGTGCTGACACCGAGCCGCGCGGCCCACGCGGCCAGGGTCGTGTCGTCCGCCGGGTCCGCGCGCACGGCGGCGACGATCGGCTCCAGCAGCGCGGACTCGGGGATCCTCAGCAGCAACTCGACCGGCGCCGGGGCCAGCAGGTCGAGCACCACGGCCTCGGTCCTGGCACGCGACTCCCGGTCCAGGCCGTCGGTGTTGAGCCGTTCGAGCAACAGGCGCAGGAGCGGGGTGACCTCCACCGCGACGGTGGTGTCCGCGATGGCCGGGACCGCGTGCACACTGAACTGGGCCGCGTGGTGCCAGGTCCCCGCCGGGGTCCATCCGGAGTGGGGCGTCCCGGCCGGAATCCACAGGCCGACCGACGGGGTGATGGTCCACACCCGTGCGCCGGTCGTGGCGGTGGAGGCGCCGCGCAGGTTCCAGAGCAGCTCGTGCGTGGGGTGCGAGTGCTCCTCCCAGTAGGTGTCGCGCGCGATCACCTCGTCGGTGCCGTGAACCACGTAGGGGACGTCGATCTCGCCCGCGCCGTACGAGGGAAGCCTGCGGTTCTCCACCGCCCCCGATCGCTCGCGCACCGCCCTGCCTTGTCTGACCACGTCACACAGGCTATGCCGGGCGACCCCGAGAAGGCCAAACCAAGGGGAGCCTGCCCTTACCCGCGAGTGACGAGCACCACGGGATCCGCGCCCGGGCGGTCCCGTCTCCAGATCCCCTGGTCCACTCCTCCACCGTTCCCCGACCCGGCGTCCACCGGCCCGTCGGGACCGCCCCGGGCACCGAGCGGACCCGGACCCGCGACCGACACGGGACTCACCGGTCGGGATCGGGGACGACCACGCGGCCCGACTCCAGGGACAGGACGTGGTCCGCGCCCCGCGCCTCCTCGGCGAAGTGGGTGGCGTGCACCACGGTGACGCCCTCGGCGGCGACCTCGGCGACCAGCTCCCGAACACGGTTCACGGAGTGGTGGTCCAGCCCCGCCGAGGGTTCGTCCAGCAGCAGCAGGTTCGCTTCCTGAGCCAGCCCCTGGGCGATGAGGGCGCGTTGGCGCTGCCCCCCGGAGAGCTCCCCCAGCCTGCGGTCGGCCAGGTCCGCGACCCCGGCCTGTTCCATACGTCGGTCGACCACCCGGCGGTCGTTCCGGGTGAGCGGGCGCCACCACCCCCGGTGCGCCCAGCGGCCCATGGCCACGGTGGCGCGCACGGTGAGGGGCAGGGTTTCCGGGACCGCGCTGCGCTGCACGACGAACGCCGGGCGACCGCCGCGCGCCGGGACCACCCTTCCGCCCCGAGGGGTGATCGTGCCCGCCAGGACCCCGAGCAGGGTGGACTTGCCCGCGCCGTTGGCTCCGACCAGGGCGGTGACGGCCCCTTCGGGGATCTCGGCGGTGACGCCCCGCAGGACGTCCGTGCCGTCGTAGCCCGCGTACACGTGGTCGACCCTCATCCTCGCGACCTCCGTTCCTGGTGTGTCGGGTTGGTCTGATCCGACCCGATGTGAAAACGAAAACGATTATCGTTGTAGAGTCTCCCACTATGGAAGCACTGATCGAACCCTTCGGGGTCACGTTCGTCCAGCGTGCGCTCTGGGCGGGGCTCCTCGTCTCGGCCGTCTGCGCGATCGCCGGCACCTGGGTGGTCCTGCGGGGCATGGCCTTCCTCGGGGACGCGATGTCGCACGGCATGCTGCCCGGGGTGGCACTGGCCGCGCTGTTCGGACAGAGCCTGTTCCTGGGCGCCGCCCTGGCGGCCGGGGCCATGGCCGCCGGGGTCACCGCGCTGAGCCGCTCACCCCGGCTGTCGCAGGACACGAGCATCGGCCTGTTGTTCGTGGGGATGCTCTCGGTCGGCGTGATCCTGGTCTCGCACTCGGCGTCCTTCGCGGTCGACCTCACCGCGTTCCTCTTCGGCGACGTCCTGGGCGTGCGTGAGCGGGACCTGCTCCACCTGGGGCTCTCCCTCGCCGCCGCCCTGGTGGTCGCGGTGGTCGGGCACCGGGCGTTCGTCGCCCTGGCCTTCGACCACCGCAAGGCGCACACCCTGGGCCTGGCGCCGCGCGTCGCGCACGCCGCTCTGCTGGGCCTGGTCACGCTCGCCGTGGTCGCGTCGTTCCACGTGGTCGGCACCCTGCTGGTGTTCGGTCTGCTCATCGCCCCGCCCGCCACGGCTCTGCTCTGGGCCAGGAGCATCCCGGGCATCATGCTCACCGCCGCGCTGCTGGGCGGCGCCGCCACCTACGTCGGACTGCTCGTCTCCTGGCACTGGGAGACGGCGGCCGGGGCCAGCATCGCGGCCACGGCGGTGGCCTTCTTCTTCGTCTCGGCCCTGGCCTCCGGCGCGCGCTCGCGCGGATTCGCCCGACGACGCCCCCCGACCGGCGAACCCCCCGCCGACCACGCGCCCCCGCCCACCACCCTGGAAGGAACGCTGACACCGTGACCCGCCGACACCACACCGCCGCCCTGGGAGCGGCCGCCCTGATCATCCTGCTGGCTGGCTGCTCCGGCGGCGACTCCGCCGCGGAACCCGAGCCCGTGGAGGAGGAGACGCCCCACGGTTACGTCGAGGGGGCCGAGGAGGCCGCCGAGCCCCAGCTCCGGCTGGTCGTGGCCGACACCGACACCGGCCGGGTGCGACTCCTGGACCTGCTCACCGAGGAGGTCACGGAGCTGGGCGAGGTCCCCGGGGTGGACGGCGTCCAAGGCGACGGCCGCTTCGCGTACCTGAGTTCATCCGATGAAGGGACCACCGAGGTCTTCGACAGCGGCGTGTGGACCGTGGACCACGGAGACCACAACCACTACTACCGGACCGGCTCCGGGCACGTCGGTTCCCTGGACCTCCCCGGCCCCGCGCACGTGGTCACCGACACCGCTCTGACCTCCCTCACCACGCAGGGGACGTCACTGCTGCTGGAACGCACGGAACTGGAGGAGGGGTCGGTCACCACCGCCGGGCCCTCCCTCGACGAGGGGACCTCGGCCCACCCCTACCAGGGGGCCCTGGTCACCGTGGACGCCGAGGGGACGGTCGGTGTGCTCGACCGCGACGGCACCCCCCTCGCCTCGCCCGACGCGACCTGCACCGACCCCGACGGTGCCGCCGTCACCCGCAGGGGCCTGGTGGTCGGTTGCGCGGAGGGGACCCTCCACGTCACCGAGGAGGACGGCGAACTGGAGGCCGCGACCCTCCCCCACCCCGGTGAGGAACGCGCCGGCCCCCTCCACCACCGCTCCGGGTCCGCCGTCCTGGCCGCGCTCCCCGACGACGACACCCTGTGGGTCCTGGATCTGGCCGTCCCCGAGTGGCGCGCCCACGACCAGCCCGGCACCGTGGCCGCGACGGCGACCGGTGAGGAGGGGCCGATCCTGGCCCTGGCCGACGACGGAACCCTGCGCGCGCTCGACCCGGAGACCGGCGAGGAGGAGGCGGCCACCCCCCTGCTGGACGCGGTGGACCCCGAGCACCCGCCCACACTCGTGGCCGACACCTCCCGCGCCTACGTCAGCGATCCCGGGGCCGGGGTCGTCCACGAGATCGACTACGCCGACGACCTCCGTGTGGCCCGCACCCTCGAACCGGGGATCGCGCCGCACCTGATGATCCAGACCGGACGGTGACCGCCATGCTGCCCCGACTCCCCCTCGCCGTGCTCGCGGCCTCATCGCTCACCCTCACCCTGGTCTCCTGTTCCTCGGAGGGAGACGGCACCGGGGTCGTGGTGACCACCAACATCCTCGGTGACGTCACCGCGCGGATCGTCGGTGACCAGGCTCCGGTGACCGTGCTGATGCCGCCCGACACCGACCCGCACTCCTTCGCGATCTCCGCCCGTGAGGCCGCGACCCTGGAGAACGCCGACCTGGTCGTGCACAACGGCCTCGGCCTGGAGGAGGGGGTCGCCCGCAACGTGGCCGCCGCCGAGGAGGCCGGGGTACCCGCCCTGGAGGTCGGTGCGGGCGTCGACCCGCTGCCCTACACCTCGGACGAGAGCGAGGGCGAACCCGATCCGCACTTCTGGACCGACCCGGGCCGGGTCGGGCTGGCCGTCGACCTGATCGCGGAGCGCGTGATCGAGGAGGTCGACGGGGTCGACGCGGACACCGTGCGCGCCAACGCCGAGTCGTACGCGGCCGAGGTGGACGAGCTCGACGCGTGGATGGGCGAGGAGTTCGCCGCCCTGCCCGCCGGGAACCGCAGGCTCGTCACCAACCACCACGTCTTCGGCTACCTCGCGGACCGCTACGACTTCGAGGTCGTCGGAGCGGTGATCCCCAGTGGGACCACCCTGGCCTCGCCCAGCACCTCCGACCTCAAGGACCTCTCCGACGCCGTGGCGGAGGCGGGCGTCTCCGCCGTCTTCGCGGACTCCTCCCAGCCCGACCGCCTGGCCACCGTGATGGCCGAGGAGGCCGGGGTGGAGATCGAGGTGGTCCCGCTCTTCACCGAGTCCCTGAGTCAGGAGGGCGGCGGCGCCGAGACCTACCTGGAGATGATGCGCGCCAACACCGAGGCGATCACCGCGGGACTCCGCGACGACTGAGTCCCGCCCTTCGGACCACCCCCCAGCCACCCCCCGACCCCGCACCACCCATCCCTGAGAGAGAAGAAGCATGCGTTCGCACCGCACCACCCGAGCGGCGGCCCTGCCCGCCCTGCTCTCCGCCGGTCTCCTCCTGACGGCCTGTGGAACCGGAACCGACGACGGCGCCGCGAGTGCCGACGAGGAGGGGACCCCGGCCGAGACCGTGGCCACGGAACCCCTCGTCACCACCTACGACGGAGGCCTGTACGTCCTCGACGGGGAGTCCCTCGACGTGGTGGCCGACATCGAGATGGAGGGCTTCAACCGGGTCAACCCCGCCGGGGACGACCGCCACGTGTTCGTCTCCACCTCCGAGGGCTTCCAGGTCCTCGACGCGGCCGGGGCGGAGCTCACCGACACCCTCTTCGAAGCCGACACCCCCGGTCACGTGGTGCGCCACGGCGGCCGGACCGTCCTGTTCGCGGACGGCACCGGGGAGGTCACCGCCTTCGACACCGACGCGCTGGGCTCGGGTCTGCCCGAGGAGACCGACGTCCGCACCACCGAGGAGGCCCACCACGGGGTGGCGGTCGAGCTGGAGAACGGCGAGATGCTGCTCACCCTCGGAGACGAGGAGGAGCGTGTCGGCGCTCTGGTCCTGGACGCCGACGGGGAGGAGATCGCCCGCAGCGAGGACTGCCCGGGCGTGCACGGTGAGAGCGCGGCCCAGGGCGGGGCCGTGGCGATCGGATGCCAGGACGGCGCGCTGATCTACCAGGACGGCGCGTTCACCAAGGTCGAGAGCCCGGACGACTACGGACGGATCGGCAACCAGGCCGGTTCGGACGCGTCGCCGGTCATCCTGGGCGACTACAAGACCGACCCGGACGCCGAACTGGAACGCCCCGAGCGCGTCGCCCTGGTCGACACCGCCACGGGCGACCTGGAACTGGTCGACCTGCCCTCCAGCTACACCTTCCGTTCCCTGGGCCGGGGCCCGGCTGGTGAGGCCCTGGTGCTGGGCACCGACGGGGCACTGCACGAGATCGACCCCGACTCGGGCGAGCTCACCCGGAGCATCGAGCTGATGGACACGTGGGAGGAGCCGGTGGAGTGGCAGGACCCCCGACCCGCGCTCTTCGTGCGCGGGGGCACCGCCTACGTGAGCGACCCGTCCACCAACCAGGTGCACGCGGTGGACCTGGCCTCCGGTGAGGTCACCGGCTCGGTGACGCTGGACGAGGCCCCCAACGAGCTGAGCGGCGTCGCCCACTAGGGCCGCTCGGCGGACGGACTCCCACGGCCCGGGTGCCCCAGGCGCGAACGCGCCGGTGCCCGGGCCGTTCCCGTATCCCCGCTCCCGCGTCCGGGACGGCGCGCTGGGGCCCGACCGGAACCGGCCGGGGTCTCAGCGCGCCGCAGGCCCCGTGGAGTCGCGGATCACCAGGTGGGTGGGGAGGACCACCCGCTGCGGGGCCGGGTGCGCCGTGGAGAGCGACCCCTTCCTCAGCAGGAGTTCCACCGCCACCCGGCCCGCCTCGTCCTCCGGACCCGCGAGGGTGGTCAGGGCGGGAACACACAGGTCGGCACCGAAGATGTCGTCGTAGCCGACCACGCTGACCCGCCCGGGGACCGCCACTCCGCGTTCGGACAGGCGGCGCAGGACACCGATGGCCAGGAGGTCGTTGTGCGCCACCAGCGCGGTCGCCCCGGAGACCAGGGCGGCGTCGGCGGCGGCTCCGCCCCCGCTGACCCTGGGCGGGAACGGGCCGAGTCGGCCGACGGAGAGCCCGCGCCGCTCCGCCGCGGCCCTGAGCGCCTTCCAGCGTTCGTTGGCGAGCCAGGACTGGTGCGGTCCGGAGAGGTAGACGATCGACCGGTGGCCCAGCGAGGCCAGGTGCTCGACGATCTGCCAGCTCCCCGGGCCGGTGTCGACCACGACGCCGGGGAGGCCGTCGACCTCGCGGTTGACCAGCGCCAGGTTGTGGCTCTGGGCGATCCCCACGGTCGTCTCGTCGCTCATGCGGCTGGCCGCCAGGACGAAGCCGTCCACCGAGTGGTCCAGCCGTTCGATCTGGTTGCGTTCGTTGGCCGCCGACTCCTCGGTGTTGCCGAGGATGAAGGTGACGCCCGCCTCGCTGGCCCGCCGTTCCGCACCCCGGATCGTGCCGAAGAAGTGCGGGTTGGTGATGTCGGGGACCAGCATGGCGATGGTCGCCTTGTGCCCGGACTGGAGGGCCGTGGCCAGGGGGTTCGGCCGGTACCCGAGCCGTTCGGCGACCCGGAGGACGTGTTCGCGCGTGGTCGCGTTCACCCGGCGGGGGTTGCCGAAGGTCCGGGAGACCGTGGAGGCCGCCACGCCCGCCTCGGTCGCGACGTCGTAGATGGTCGTGCGCCTCGGAGTGTTCATCTCGCCCCCTTCCTACCGGTTCGCGACAACTTTTGGCAATCGCTTGCCACGACCGTGAACGGATACCTAGAGTTCACGAAAATGTGACACCCGCCACGCCCACGGCCGCTGATCAGCGCGAAGCCGTGTCCTCCCGACTGGAGCCGACTGGGATGACCCAACCCCCCGAACCGAACGACACCGGGCCGCCGGGTCCCGCGCGGACGGTGGTCCGCTGCCTGGAGAGGGCCGAGCTCGTCGTCGGCGCCCTGCTGCTCACCCTCATCCTCGTCCTCATGCTCGTCCAGGCGACCCAGCGCCACCTGCCGGTCTCGGGCTGGGTCTGGACCGGCGAACTGGCCCGGTTCGGCCTGGTGTGGCTGACCTTCTCCCTGGCCGGCTACCTGGTGGGCCGGGACGAGCACATCACCCTGAAACTCGTCGACCACGTGGCCCGCGGCCGGGTCCTGCGCGGGGTGTGGGTCCTGGCCAACCTCGTCGTCGCGGCGATCGCCGTCGGCTTCGTGTTCGAGGCCGCCGCGCTCGTCTTCACCGGTCCCCCACAGACCACACCCGCCCTGAACATCCCCCTGTCCTGGACCTACGTCATCCCCATGGTCGGGCTGTCCCTGGCCGCGCTGCGCGCCCTGGCCAACACCCTGGTTCCCGCTCCCCCGGCGATGGAGAGCGTTCCCGAGGAGCGTGCCGAATGAGCGCCGCACTGATCGTCACCGGCATCCTCGTCCTCCTGCTGCTGCGGGTCCCCGTGGCCTTCGCGATCCTCGGGCCGACCCTGCTCTACATGATCGTCACGGACCAGTCGACGGGGCTGAGCCTGCGCACCGCGGCCCAGGAGGTCAACAGCTTCCCACTGCTCGCGGTCCCGCTGTTCGTCCTGCTGGGGGTGGTCGCCAACCACACGGGGATCGCGGACCGCATCTTCGCCTTCGCCCAGGTGCTGTTCGGCCGCGTGCGCGCCAGTCTGGGCTACGTGAACATCGGCGTCAGCGTCGGCTTCTCGTGGATCAGCGGCACGGCCTTGGCCGACGTCGCGGGCATGGGCAAGATGCTCGTCCCGGCCATGACCAGCCGGGGGTACCCCCGGCGCTTCGCCCTGGGGCTGACCGCCTCCTCCAGCCTCATCAGCCCGGTGATGCCGCCGAGCATCCCCGCGATCGTCTACGCCTCGGTGGCCGCGGTCTCCACCGCCGCCCTGTTCGCCGCTGCCGTGGTCCCGGCCCTGCTCATCGCGGGTGGCCTCGCGCTGTACGTCTTCGTCTGGAGCCGCAGGCAGCCCCAGCTCGCCGGACGGCGCTCGGCGCCGGGCGAGTTGCGGACCGCCGCCCTGCGCGTGATCGGTCCTCTCGGGGCGCCGGTGCTCCTGCTCGGTGGCATCCTCAGCGGCCTCTTCACACCGACCGAGGCCGCCGCCGTCGGCGTCGCCTACGTCCTCGTCCTCGGGTTCTGCTACCGGCGCCTGACCCCGCGCTCCGTGTGGAGCATCGCCGTCGAGACCGCCACCACGGCGGCGTCGATCACCCTCATCCTCGCCGCGTCGGGGCTGTTGGGCTGGGTCCTGGCCCGGGAACGGGTCCCGCAGGAGATCGCCTCGTTCCTGTTGGGCTTCACGGACAGCCCCGTGGTGTTCCTGCTGCTGGTGAACGTGGCGCTGATCCTCATCGGCACCATCCTGGAGCCGATCGCCGCCCTGGTCATCACCGTGCCCGTCCTGCTGCCGATCGCCGTGCAGTTCGGCGTCGACCCGGTCCACTTCGGGGTGATCGCCATCGTGAACCTGATGATCGGCCTGCTCACCCCGCCCATCGGCGGTGTGCTCTTCGTCCTGGGATCAGCCACCCGCACCCCCATGCACGAGGTGTTCCGAGGAACGGCGCCGTTCCTGATCCCCCTCCTGGCGGTGCTCGGCCTGCTCACCGTGGCCCCCGAACTCGTCCTCTTCCTCCCCGGCCGACTCGGCCTGTAGCGACCGTCCACCGGACCTCGCCGCCCACGACCCCCGACCCCACCCACTCCCCGCGCCCCACCGAAAGGTCCCACCATGAACACCGGTCTCCGCGTCGCCGCGCTCCTGCCTGCGGCGGCGCTCGTCCTCACCGCCTGCGGTGCGGGCGACGACACCGACGGGCCCGTCCTCACCTTCTCCAACAGCTACACGGAGGAGCACCCGCACACCCGCTGCGGCATCGACCTGGTGGCCGCGCACGTGGCCGAGGCCGACGCGGGCTTCCGCGTGGACACCTTCCCCGGCAGCCAGCTGGGCGACAACACCGAGACCTTCGCGTCCGTGATGTCCGGCGACATCGACATGGACGTGCAGGGATCGGCGGCTCTGGGCTCCGCCCACCCGCCGATCGGGGTCTTCGACGCCGCGTACGCCTTCGACGACGCCGACCACATGTTCTCCTTCTTCGACTCGGAGGCCGCCGAGGCCACCAAGCAGGGCTTCGAGGAGGCCACCGGGGCGAAGATCCTCGATGTCTGGTACTTCGGGGACCGGCACTTCACCGCCAACCAGCCGATCCGCACCCCCGCCGACCTCTCCGGCCTGCGGATGCGGTTCCCCGACTCCCCCATCTACCTCGCCAACGCGGAGGCGATGGGGGCCAGCCCCACGACGGTCGCCTTCGAGGAGGTCTACATGGCCCTCCAGCAGGGAACCGTCGACGGCCAGGAGAACCCGATCGCGACCGTCGACGCCGACAACTACTCCGAGGTGCAGTCCCACGTCAGCCTCTCCGGGCACCAGATCGGCTCCCAGATGATCGTGGTCTCCGGGCAGACCTGGGAAGGGCTCTCCGCGACGCAGCGGGAGGTGCTCCAGGAGGCGGTCAGCCAGGTCCGGGAGGAGAACCGTGCCTGCATCGAGGAGGCGGAGGCGGAGGTCCTCTCCGAGTGGGAGGCCAGCGGCGCCATGGAGGTCGTCGACGACGTGGACGTGGAGGCCTTCCGGGCCCAGGTCCACGAGCACTTCCTGTCCACGCTCCAGGGCGAGGAGCTGGAGCTCTACGAGGCCTTCCGGGAGTCGGCCTGAGCGCGGGGGCCGTCGGTCACCGGCACCCTCGGCCCCGTCCCACTCCACCTCCGCACCGGCCCACACCGGCGCGGCGTGAGCACCCTGAGAACGGAAACGGAGCCTGAAGGACATGCGGCGATCCATCGCCACGGTCTCCCTCAGCGGAACCCTGGAAGAGAAACTGAGCGCGGCCGCCAAGGTCGGCTTCGACGGCGTGGAGATCTTCGAGAACGACCTCCTCGCCTCACCCCTGACCCCGCGCGAGATCCGCGCCCTGGCCGGGGAGCTCGGCCTGACCATCGACCTCTACCAGCCCTTCCGGGACTTCGAGGGCGTGGACGGCACCCGGCTCGCGGCCAACCTGCGGCGCGCCGAGGCCAAGTTCGCGCTCATGGTCGAACTCGGGGTGGACACCCTGCTGGTCTGCTCCAACGCGACCGCCACGGCTATCGACGACGACGCGCTGGCCGCCGCCCAGCTGCGCGCCCTGGCCGAGACGGCCGAGCCCTACGGCGTGCGCGTCGCCTACGAAGCGCTGGCCTGGGGACGGCACGTCTCGACCTACGAGCACTCGTGGCGGATCGTGGAAGCGGCCGACCACCCCGCGCTGGGCCTGTGCCTGGACAGCTTCCACATCCTCTCCAGGGGGGATGACCCCTCGGGCATCCGGGACATCCCCTCGGACCGCATCCTCTTCCTCCAGCTCGCCGACGCTCCGCGCATGGACATGGACGTGCTCCAGTGGAGCCGCCACCACCGCTGCTTCCCCGGGCAGGGGGGTTTCGACCTGGTGGCCTTCACCGGCCACGTGATCGCCGCGGGCTACCGGGGCCCCCTGTCGCTGGAGGTGTTCAACGACGTCTTCCGCGCCTCCGACCCGGAGCGGACGGCGGCCGACGCCCTGCGTTCGCTGTCCGCCCTGGAGGACGCCGTGGCCCGGGCACGGGGGTCCGTCGACCCCCGTCAGTCCTCGGTCCCGCACCGGGACGCCGTCCACCTGACCCGGCTCCCGGACCTCGTGCCGCCCGAGGACCTCGCGTTCGTCGAGGTCGCGGCAGCCGAACCGGCCGCCGGGCGCACCCGCTCGGTGCTGTCCGCTCTGGGGTTCGCGCACACCCGCGACCACCGCTCCAAACCCGTCGAGCTGTGGGAGCACGGGCGCACCCGGATCCTGCTGAACTCCGCCGACCCGAGGCTCGGGCACACCTGGACCGGCGACGCCGCCGTGACGGCCCTGGGCATCGAGGTCACCGATCCGGCCCGGGTCGCGGCCAGGGCCGAGGCGCTCTCGGCTCCGGAGCTGTCCCGTCGCCGGGACCCGTCGGAGGCACGCATACCGGCCGTCGCCGCGCCCGACGGGACCGCCGTCTTCCTGTGCCCGCCGGGGTCGTCCGGCGGGGTGGACTGGACGGAGGACTTCTCCGCACCCGCGGTGGGCCACCGGAGCGACGGGGCGTCGACCCCGGTCACCGGCATCGACCACGTCGGACTGCACCAGCCCTTCGACCACTTCGACGAGGCCTCCCTCTTCTACCGGGCCCTGTTCGGGCTCTCCCCGTCGGAGAACACCGACCTGTCCTCGCCCGACGGACTGGTCCGGAGCCGCGTCCTGACCCGGCCACACACGGGGTCGGGGTCGGGGCTCCGCGTCGCGCTCAACGTGTCCGTGCTGGGGCGCGGCCCCCAGGCCGACGCCACCGGCGGGTCCCAGCACGTCGCCCTGGCCTGTGACGACATCGTCGCGGTCGCCGGTGCCATGGTCGCCGCCGGGGAGCCTCCGATCCGGGTCCCCGACAACCACTACGACGACCTCGCCGCCAGAACGGATCTGTCCCCGGAACGGCTCGCGCTCATGCGCGATCTGGGCATCCTCTACGACACCGACGGCACGGGAGGCTTCTGGCACCTCTACACACCCCTGCTGGGCGGCCGGTTGTTCTTCGAGGTCGTGCAGCGGGTGGACGGCTACGAGGGGTACGGGGCGTCCAACACCGCGGTGCGGATGGCGGCGCACCGCGCGAAGCACCGCGCGGAGCAGTGGACGTGAGGGGCCCGACCAGCGACGACGGGGCCGTGCGCACTCCGGCCCACCCTCCCGGCGCCCCCTCCTTCCTGGTGGGGCTGATCGGTTCGGGGATCGGTCCCTCCCTGACCCCGGCCATGCACGAGACGGAGGCGGCCGAGCTCGGGCGCCGCCTGGTCTACCGTCGCATCGACCTCGACACCTGGGGGCTGTCGGCGTCGTCGGTCGGTGAGCTCGTGCGCTCCGCCCCCCGTTACGGGTTCGACGGACTGAACATCACCCACCCGTGCAAACAGCTCGTCCTGCCCCACCTGGACGAGCTCACCCCCGACGCCGCCGCGCTGGGCGCGGTGAACACGGTGGTGTTCGACGGCGGGCGCGCGGTGGGGCACAACACGGACTGGTCGGCCTTCGCCCGCTCCCTGGAACGGGGGCTGCCCACCGTGCCGAGGGAGCAGGTGGTGTTGCTGGGCGCGGGAGGGGCCGGTGCGGCGGTGGCCCACGCCCTCATGACCTCCGGCACGCGGGACCTCACGGTGGTGGACACCGACCGGGACCGGGCCGAGGGACTCACCCGGGACCTGCGGGGCCGGTTCGCGGGCGCCCGGTGCAGTGCGGCCCCTCCCTCGGCGGTGGACACGCTCCTCTCCCGGGCGGACGGGCTGGTGAACGCCACCCCGGCCGGGATGGCCCACCACCCGGCCCCTCCCGTGGCCCCGGAGCTCCTGCGCCCGCACCTGTGGGTGGCCGACGTCGTCTACCGGCCGTTGCGCACCGAGCTCCTCGCCGGAGCCGAGCGGATCGGGTGCGCCACCCTGGACGGCGGTGGCATGGCGGTGTTCCAGGCCGCCCAGGCGTTGGAGCTGATCACGGGACTGGTTCCCGACCACGGCCGGATGGCGGCGCACTTCGCCGCCGTCGCGCGGGACTGAACCCGGGGCGGTGGACCCGTCCCGGTCGAGGATGCGGGCTTCCCGAGGCGGGACACCCCCGGAAGCGGGGGTGCCCCGACGTCGCGCCCGGACGCGACGCCCTCCGGACTCAGAGCTGGACGTCCTCCCCGAACCAGGGCTCGACGATGCGGTCGTAGGTGCCGTCGTTGAGCGCCATGTTCAGCCACTGGTCCACGTAGTGCTTGAACACGTCGTCACCCCGGGGCAGCATGAACGCCTTCTCGAAGAAGTCGAAGGGCTCCTCGGGGTTGACGGCGCACAGCTCCTCGTACTCGTTGGCCACCCACAGCACCTCGGAGGCGTCGGTGGTCATCACATCGGCCCGGCCCGCGACGATCTCGTCGAAGATCGTGTTGTTGTCGTGCGTGACGAGGTCGCCGTCCGGGTAGTGCTCCTCGGCGAACACCTGGTTGGTGCCGCCGCTGGGCATGATGGAACGCACCCCGGGCTGGTTGATCTGCTCGATGGTGCGGTAGTCGTCCACGTTCTCGCACAGGGTGATCGGGGTCTTGCCGTCCTCCATGAGCGGGGCGGAGAAGTACACCCGCTGGGCGCGTTCGGTGTTGACCGAGATGCCGCCGACCGCGACGTCGCACCCGGCGAGGAAGTCCTCCATGAGGTCGTCCCAGGTGGTCCGGGTCCACTCGATCTCCACGCCGAGGTCGTCGGCCAGGTCACGGGCCATGTCGACGTCGATGCCGGTGAACTCGTCCGGATCGGAGTCGAGGAAGGTGAAGGGCCGGTAGTCACCGGTCGTGCACACCTGAAGCGAGCCCCGGTCCAGGATCTCGTCGAGCCTGCTCCCCTCCGTGGCGGTGGCCTCGGGGTGGGCCGCGCCCTCGGAGTCCGTCCCCGAGCAACCGGCGACGAGGAGCACGGCCAACGAGGCGGCGGAGGTGGCGAGGACGAGACGCGGCTTGGCTTGCGCTGCTGGCACGTGCGGACTCCCGGCTGCTGTCGAGTGATCCGGGTCATACTAACCACGGCCCACGGCACCCGTCGCCGCCGGGTCCCGGGTACGGGAACGGCCCCGCCGGGCGTGGCGGGGCCGTTCGTCGGAGCGGTCGTTACCGGGACGAACCGGCCGGGGCACCGGCCTCCCGGGGGTCACCGTCCTCCGTGCCGGGCGCGGAGCCCGCGCCCTCAGCGTTCGCCTCCCCCGTGACGGGTCCGGCCGGGGCGAGCCGGTCGCCCTCGATGTCCACGTTGGGGAGCAGGCGGTCCAGCCACTTCGGCAGCCACCAGGTGGCCCGGCCGAACAGCGCCATGATCGCCGGGCCGAGCGTCATCCGGACCAGGAAGGCGTCGATGAGGATGCCCACGGCGAGGACGAACGCGATCGGCTTCAACATCTCCACGTGGCCGAAGACGAACGACGCGAAGACACTGATCATGATGGCCGCGGCGGCGGTGACCACGCGCGCCCCCTGGGTGAAGCCGGTGGAGATCGCCGCCATCGGCTCGGCGCCGTGGACGTGGTCCTCCCGCATGCGGGAGACCAGGAACACCTCGTAGTCCATGGCCAGGCCGAAGAGGATGCCGATCATCAGGGTCGGCATGAACGCCAGGAGCGGACCGGGTTCCACACCGAACAGCCCGGCGCCGTAACCCCACTGGAAGACCACCACGGTCAGCCCCAGGGAGGCACCCGCGCTGAGCACGAACCCCAGCGCCGCCTTGACCGGCACCAGGATCGAGCGGAACACGATCGTCATGAGGACCAGGGCCAGGCCGATCACCACGGCGGCGAACACCGGCAGCGCGTCCGCGAGGCGTTCGGAGACGTCGATGGCCATGGCGGCGGCACCGGCCACCACGATCTTGGCGCCGATCTCGTCCTCGATCTCGCCCTGGAGGCCGCGCACGTCGTGCAGCACGTCCTCGGTGGCGGTGTCCGAGGGCCCGGTCTCGGGGATGACCACGATGATCGCCGTGTCCCGCACGTCGCTGAGCTGGGGCGGGAACACCTCCGCGACCCCGTCGACGTCCTCCATGCGCTCGGCCACCTCGTCGGCGGCGGCGGGCATGTCCGGCAGCCCGGTCAGGTCGGCCACCACCGCGAGCTGCGCGGTGTGTCCGGGACCGAACTCCTCGCTGATGATCTCGAAGGCCTGACGCTGCGTGGTGTCCGTCGAGCTGGTCTCGTCGCTGGGCAGGCCCAGGTGCATGTTGCCCAGGGGGAGCAGGAGCGCACCGAGGACGGCGGTCACACCGACGATCGCGATGACCGGGCGCTTGATGACCATGCCGATCCACCGCGCGCTCATGGTGCGGTCGGAGACCATCGCCCTCTCGGCCCGGCGGCCCAGCACCGGGAGTCGACCGGCGGTGACCCGGTGGCCGATGAACCCGAGCAGAGCGGGGAGCAGCGTGATCGCGATGAGCACCGCCACCGCGACCGTGACCATCGCGGCCACGCCCATGAGGGTCAGGAACGGGATCTGGACCACCGAAAGCCCGAGCAGAGCGATGACGACCGTGATCCCCGCGAAGACCACGGCGCTGCCGGCGGTGCCGATCGCGCGGGCGGCCGACTCCGCCGGATCCCAGCCCTGCGCCACCTGCTTGCGGTGGCGGGAGAGCACGAACAGCGAGTAGTCGATACCCACGGCGATCCCCAGCATGAGCGCCAGGATCGGAGCCGTGCTGGTGAGTTCGATCAGGCTGGACGCGGCGTAGAGCAGAAGCATCCCCACACCCACGCCGATCAGGGCGAGCAGGATCGGCAGACCGGCGGTGACCAGGGCTCCGAAGTTGATGATGAGGACGACGAGGGCGGCGACGAGGCCGACGACCTCGCTCGGGCCCATGATGGCGGGCACCTGCTGGGTGATGGAGGGACCGCTGAACTCGACGTCCATCCCTGCGGCGCGTGCCTCGTCACCCGTGTCGAGGATGGCCTCGACCGTCTCGGACGGGACCTCGCCGTTACGGAACTCCAGCTGGACCTGGATCATCACGCTGTCACGGTCGTCGGAGAGCTGCGGGACCTGGTCGAGGACCTCGTCGTCGTCGAAGTCGGGGGCCTGCTCGGCGACGGCGGCGAGCGCCTGAGCCTCGGCCTCGACCATCAGGTCCTCGACGGCCTGATCGCGATCGGGGGTCTCCGGCGGCACCATCGCCTCGACCTGTTCACGAGCGGTCTCCAGGGCCTGTTCCTCGCCCTCCGCGATCCCGTCGTCGTACTGCTGGCGGGCGTCCTCCAGGATGCCGTGCGGGCTGAAGACCTCGTCAACCCCGGGGATCTCCGCCAGCTCGTCGGCGGTGGCCCGCACGGCGTCGGCGTACTGCGCCTCCTCGATGACGTCGGAGCCGTCGGGGGCGCGCAGCACGGCGGTGACGGACTCACCCGTGGTGGAGAACCGCGCCTCCATCAGGTCGGTGGCCTGTTCCGACTCGGTGCCGGGGATGCTGAGCGCGTCGTTGAGCGGGGCGCGGAACATCAGCGCCGCACCGCCCGCGAGCACCAGGACCAGCAGCCACGAGAACACGACCAGCCATCGTCGTCGGTAGGCGAACCCACCCAGACGATAGAGCAGCCCAGCCATACTCATTCCTCTCAACCCCGACTTACGCTTGCCTTCCAGCTCATACGACGCCGATGAGGCGAACTGCCGAGGATCATGAGAGTTCGATGAGAACGCGGCGCCGCCGGTGAGATCGTCGTCACGTCCACCTGCCAGGGTGCCCGCGTCGGAGTCCGGCGGTGACGGGAACCGCAGGGTGACCCGGGTTCCCCCGGCGGCGGTGGAGGTGAACTCCGCCTCGCCCCCGTGGGCCCGCATGACGGCCCGGACGATGGGGAGACCGAGGCCGCTGCCGGGTCGCCCGGACGCCGCGGAGGCCCGGTAGAAGCGCTCGAACACGAAGGCCGCGTTCTCCTCGGCCACACCGGGGCCCTCGTCGGAGACCTCCAGGACCACGCGGCCGTCGCGCCGGTGCAGCCGGACGGTCGCCGGGCTGCTGGCCGGGGTGTGCACGCGCACGTTGGCCAGCAGGTTGGAGACGGCCTGGCGCAGTTCCTGTTCGTCCCCGACCACCAGCCCGTCGGCGGTGACCTCGGTCCGCCAGTCGCGTTCGGGCTGGGCGGCGCGGGCGTCGGAGACGCTGTCCGCCACGATCCGGCGGAGGGCGACCACCTCGTGTCGGGGCGCGGGGCGTTCGTCCAGGCGGGCCAGGTACAGGAGGTTGTCCACGATGGCGGCCATCCGCTCGGACTCCTGCTGGGAGCGGGTGATGACGTCCGGGCGCCGGGCGACGTCGACCACCCCCTGGGCCACGAGTTGCAGGTAGCCGCGGATCGAGGTGAGCGGGGTGCGCAGTTCGTGGGAGGCGTCCGAGACGAAGCGGCGCAGCCGTTCCTCGGACTGCTCGTGCGCGTGCAGGGCGCCGCGCAGGCGGGCCAGCATGCGGTTGATGGACAGGGTCAGGCGGCTGACCTCGTCGGCGGCGCCCGGCGCGGGTTCGGGGACTCGGCGTTCCAGGTCGCCCCGGGCGATGGCCTCCGCCGTCTCCACGACGTCGTCCAGGGGGCGCAGGCCCCGGCGGATGACGGCGGTCCCGGCGACCAGCGCGATCCCGAGCATCGCCAGGCCGCCCAGGACCTGGATGGCGATCAGCCGGTGGACGGTGGCCGTGACCGGGCGCAGGGGCTCTCCGAGGAGGACCACGGTGTCCTGCTCGGGCAGCTCCAGCACCTTGACCCGGTACTCGGCGCCCTCGTGCTCGACCGTGAACACGCCCTCCGGCGCGCCGTCGGTGTCGATGTCGCGGACCAGGGTGGGCCCCGACCCCTGGAGCCGGTGCACCTTGGGGTGGCTGTCCCCCGGGACCCGCGTGACGAACTCCGCGACGAACTCACTGGGGGCGCGGATCTGCTCGACCAGCTGGTCGGGGCTCTTGGCGAAGATCTCGTCCTGGTTGGCCCGCACGAACGAGGCGCTGGTCTCGATGCGTTCGTCCAGCCGGTCGACCAGGTAGGTGCCGAGGAACATGGAGCTGGCCACCGTCACCACGCTCAGGGCGAGGAACATCAGGACGGCGTTGACCACCACCATCCGTCCGCGCAGGGTGCGCCAGGGGGCCCTCATTCGGGGTCGCCCTCGCGCAGCGCGTAGCCGAACCCCCGCTGGGTCACGATGAGGTTGGGACCGTGAACGCCGAGCTTGCGGCGCAGGTAGCCGACGTAGGTGTCGACGATGTTGGACGCGCCCGCGTAGCCGTCGCTCCAGACCTCGTCGATGATCTGCGGGCGGGACAGCACGCGCCCGCTGTTGAGCATGAGGTACCGGAGGAGGTCGAACTCGGTGCGCGAGAGCGGCACCGGGTTCCCGGCCCGCCGCACCACGCAGGCGCGCTCGTCCAGTTCCACGTCGGCGAAGCGCAGGATCCCGTCCGCCGCTTCCGGCCCGTTGCCCGGTCGCGTCCTGCGCAGGACCGCGCGCACCCGGGCCACCAGCTCGTCGGTGTTGAACGGTTTGGTGACGTAGTCGTCGCCGCCGTAGGTGAGCCCCGCGATCCGCTCGCTGTGGGCGTCCTTGGCGGTGAGGAAGACGATGCCGAGGTCGGGCCGCGAACGCCGGAGCGCGCGGCACACGTCGAACCCGTCGCCGTCCGGGAGCATGACGTCCAGGACGACCAGGTCGGGCCCGAACGCGTGCGCGGCGGTGTGGGCCTCGGCGGCCGTGGCGGCGGTGCGCACGTCGAATCCGTGGAACTCCAGCACGGTCGCGACCACGTCGAGGATGTTCGGTTCGTCGTCGACGACGAGGATCTTGGCTTGCATGGTCCGTCCATCACAGCCGACAGGGATGAGAGAGCGATGAGAGCCCAGGTCACAGAGGTGTGTTGGCCCCGGTCCCCGGGCCCGATGGTAACCCCGCCGCTCCACCCGGACGGCCGCCCGCACGGCCGCCCGGCCCCCGCGACGGGCTCAGACCAGCGCGGCCAGGAGGGGGATCTGCTCGGGGTCGGTCAGCGCGGATCCGACCGCCACCATCCGTGCCCCGGCGTCGAGGTACCGGCGGGCGTTGTGGGCGTCCATGCCGCCGGTCGCCACGATCCGCACGTCCGGGAAGGGTCCGGACATCGCCCGGAACCACCCCGTGCCGAGCGACGAGGCGGGGAAGGCCTTCACCCAGTGGCCGCCCGCCCTCAGCACCCCCTGGATGTCGGTGGGCGTGGCCACACCGGGCAGGTGGGGCATACCGGCGGCCTCCGACAGGGCCATGACCTCGGCGTCGAAGCCCGGCGCGACGGTGAACGCGGCGCCCGCCTCGGACACCGCACGGACCTGTTCGGGGGTGATCACCGTGCCCGCGCCGACCGGGTGTCCGCGCTCCGCCCCGGCCCTGACCGTGGCGTGCAACGCCTCCAGCCCCTCGGGGTCGCGCGCGGGCACCTCGATGGCGGTCACCCCCAGGTCCCAGGCGCGCTCGGCCAGTTCCACCGTGGTGCGCACCGGCATGCCCCTCAGGATGGCGAGCACGCTGTGTTCCGCGAACAGGCCGTCCAGACCCTCGTCACTCACTGCTGACTCCTCTCGTCGCGGCCCCGGCCGCGCGTTCGTTCCAGTGCTCGTCGGCCACCGCCAGGAGCTCGTCCACCTGGTCCGGCGGAGGCGGGTCGGCCAGGTCCCCCGTCACCCGCAGGACGCGTCCGGCGCACAGGTGCCCGAGACGCAGGCGTTCCCGGCCGCCCAGTCCGCGCAGGTCCCCCGCCAGGTATCCGGCGGCGAAGGCGTCCCCCGCCCCGACCGGCTCGACGACCTCCACGGTGGGCGCGGGCACGTACACCCGCGTGCCACCGTGGAACTCGCTGGCGCCGTGTTCGGCGTCCTTGACCACGAGGCGCTCGACGTCGGGCAGGAGCGCCCGGACGTCGCGGTCGGTGGAGGTGCCCCACAGCTCCTCGGCCTCGTCCCTGCCGACGAAGACGATGTCGGCGAGCCGGGCCAGCGCGAGCAGACGCGGAGCCGCCTCCTCCGGCCCCCACAGTCGGGGCCGGTGGTTCACGTCGAAGCTCACCGTCAGGCCGGGTGCCTCCAGGAGTCCCTGGGTCAGGGCGTCGCAACCCGGGGACAGCGCGGGGGTGATCCCGGACAGGTGGACCCTGCCGGCGGCCCGTACCCGTGGATCCCCGACCAGCTCCGGGCCGAGCCCGGAGGCCGCGGACCTGGTCCTGTAGTAGTGCACGGTGCTTCCCTCGGGCGAGGGATCCTTGGCGAACACGCCCGTGGGACGGTCCCGGTCGACACGGACCCCGGACACGTCCACCCCGCTCTCGCGGAGGGTGCGCGTGACCAGACGGCCGAAGGGGTCGTCCCCCACGGCACTGAGCCAGGCGGCCCGGTGTCCGAGCGCGGCGAGCCCGGAGGCGACGTTGGACTCGGCTCCAGCGACCCCCATCGTCAGGAGCGGCGCCTGGTCCAGCGGTGTCGGGTCGGCCGCGGTGAGCAGCAGCATCGTCTCACCGACGCAGACGATCTCGGCGCTCACACCGCACCCCCGAACTGGTGAACCAGCGGTCCCCCGACCTCCACGGGAACCGAGAACACGGCACCGTCACCGGGGCCCGGCCGGTCGAGGCCGACCGTCGCGGAGGTGACGAACAACCGTGGCACCGGGCCACGGGTGACGCACACGCTCGTGGGCTGGACGGCGGGGACCGTGACCACGCGCTCCAGGGTTCCGTCGGGATCGTAGCGGTGCACCCGACCGGCGCCCCAGACAGCGACCCACAGGTGCCCCTCGTCGTCGACCTGCATACCGTCGGGGCTGCCCTGTGTGACACGGGCGAAGACCGACCGGGCCCCGGGTTCTCCGCTCGGGGACACGTCGTGGACGTCGATACGCCCGTCGGCGCTGTCCGCCAGGTACATGCGGGAACCGTCCTCGGTGAAGGCCGGGCCGTTGGGAACGGTGTAGCCCTCGAGGACGCGGGAGAATCCGCCGTCGGGGTCGGCGCGGTAGACGGAACCGGCACCCCTGGTGCCGTCGTAGGCCATCGATCCGGCCCAGAACCTGCCCGCGGGGTCGCAGCATCCGTCGTTCATCCGCATCGGCACCGCCGCGTGGTCCTCCGGCCTGGCCAGCCACACCACTCCGCCGTCCTTGGAGACGACGGCGACTCCGGTCCCGACCGCCGCCACGTAGGACCCCGGACGGCCCGACACGGGGGCGACCGCCCCCAGGGGCGTGTCCAGGGACAGGACGACCTCGGCCGGACCGGGCGAGCCCGGGTCCAGGCGCAGGAGCCTGCCGGTGAGGATGTCCACCATGAGCAGGTGCCGACCGTGTCGGCGCAGCCCCTCCCCCAGTTCGAAGCGTTCGGCGCTCCATGGTTCGCTCGTCACGCGCGTCATCTCCTCCCTCCTCTCCTTCACCACTCCGCGAACGACCCGTCCTCATGGCTCCACACGGGCGACCGCCAGCGGTGGCCCCCGCGGTCCGCGCGGCGCACGGCGTCCTCGTCCACCCGCACTCCCAGCCCCGGGGCGTCGGTCCGGTGGATGTGCCCGTCGGGAAAGGCGAAGACCTCGGCGTCCAGGACGTAGTCCAGCAGCTCCGCGTCCTGGTTGTAGTGGATGCCGATGCTCTGTTCCTGGATGAGGAAGTTGGGGGTGGCGAAGGCGACCTGGAGGCTGGCGGCCAGGGCCAGCGGGCCGAGCGGGCAGTGCGGGGCGAGCAGGACGTCGTAGGTCTCGGCCAGGGAGGCGATCCTGCGGACCTCGGAGATCCCTCCCGCGTGGGAGAGGTCGGGCTGGGCCACCGCGATGCCCGCCTGGAGGGCGGGCAGGAAGTCGGTCCGGCTGAACAGGCGCTCGCCGGTGGCGATGGGCACGGGACTGCTCCGCACGACGTCCTGGAGCAGGTGACCGTACTCGGGGAGGACGGGTTCCTCCACGAACATGGGCCGCAGCGGCTCCAACAGGGGCAGGACCCTGCGGGCGGTGGCCGCGTTGAAGCGACCGTGGAAGTCCACCGCCACGTCCCGGTCCGGGCCGAGCACCTCGCGCACGCTCGCCAGACGGTCCACGATGCCGTCGATCTCGCGCACGGTCGCGGAGCGCCCCATCACTCCGGAGCCGTTCATCTTCACCGCGGTGAGACCGGTCTCCACGCGCGCGCTGACCCTGTCGACCAGTTCGGCCGGGTCGTCGCCGCCGACCCAGCCGTAGACCCTGACCTTGTCGCGGACCGGACCGCCGAGGAGGCGGTGCACGGGCACGCCCAGGCTCTTGCCCGCGATGTCCCACAGGGCCTGGTCGAGCCCGGCCACCGCGCTGGACAGCACGGGACCACCACGGTAGAAGCCGCCCTTGGTCAGTCGCTGCCAGTGGTGCTCGATCGGGGCGGGGTCCTGTCCCAGGAGGAGTTCGGACAGCTCCTCCACCGCCGCCCGCACGGTCTCCGCACGCCCCTCGACGACCGGCTCGCCCCATCCGACGATCCCCTCGTCGGTCTCCACCCGGCACATCAGCCACCGGGGCGGAACCAGGAAGGTCTCAATACGGGTGATTCTCACTCGGGCTTCTCCCAACGGTCTTCGGACGCGTCGTGCTCGGTGACGCGGAGCAGGTCCTGCCTGGCCTGTGCCAGCAGGGAGCGCATGGCGGCCTCGGCCGCGAGGGGGTCCCCGGCGGCGATGGCCTCGGTGACCGCCTCGTGGCTGGGCACCGGGTCGTCGTGGTCGCCTCCGTGGACCAGGCGGTCGCGTTCGGAGAGCCCGGCGGAGAAGAAGACGTCGGTACGGGTGAACAGCTCGTTGTGGGTGGCCGCCAACAGGGCGCGGTGCCAGCGCAGGTCGGCTCGGACGGCGTCCTCGGCCTGCCCGTCCACGGTGTCGGCGATCTCTTCGAGCGCGGCCCGCAGCTCGGTGACGTCGTCGTCCTCACGCCGCCGCGCCGCGAGCAGGGCGGCGGCGGGTTCGAGCGCGTCGCGCAGCTCGGCCAGGTCACGGAAGAAGACGTCACCGGCCCCGGCCGCCACCTGCCACCGGACCACGTCCGGGTCGAGCAGGTTCCAGTCGCCGCGCGGGCGCACGAAGGTGCCCTTCTTCTGGCGTGAGCCCACCAGCCCCTTGGCCGCGAGCACCTTGATCGCCTCGCGCAGGGCCGTCAGGCTCAGGTCGAGTTCCTCGCTGAGTTCGGCCAGATCGATGGTCTGGCCCTCCGCGAACTCCCCGGCCAGAACCCGTTCCCCGAGCAGTCGCACCGTCTGGCCGTGCACGCCGCGCCCCGAATAGGCGGCCATCATGTCCTCCGTTCCAGGCGCCCGGTCACGACGACGCCTTGTAGATACTCCACCCTCCGTCGACCGGAAGACTCGCCCCCGTGACGTAGGAGGCCTCGGAGGAGGCGAGGAAGGAGATGACGGAGGCGACCTCGTCGGGGTCACCGAAACGCCCGGCGGCGGTCTGGGCGACGCTGGCTCGGCGGTCCTCCTCGCCCACGTCCTCCCATGCGGCGGTGAGGACGGGGCCGGGGAGCACGCAGTTGACCCGCACGCGCGGGCCGTACTCGACGGCGAGCTGGCGGGTCAGCGCGGTCAGCCCGCCCTTGCTGGTGGCGTAGGCCGGTCGGCCCGGAAGCCCGAACCAGGCATGGACCGAGGACGCGATGACGACACTGCCTCCGACGGCGGTCAGGTCGTCCAGACAGGCGCGCACCCCCAGGAAGGCGCCGGTGAGGTTGACGGCGATCTGGCGTTCCCAGGAGGCGAGCGTCGTCTCGTGGGCGGGCGCCTGCTCGAAGGTGTAGGCGTTGGAGACCAGGATCCCCACGGGACCGAAGGTGGTGCGGGCCCGTTCCACCACCCGCTCCCACGAGCCCTCGTCGCTCACGTCCGCCGTGACCGCCAGGGCGCTTCCCCCCGCAGCGCGGATGCGTTCGGCGGCCTCCGCGACTCGGGGTGACAGGTCGGTGAGCACCACCGACGCGCCCTGCGCCGCCAGGCGTCGGGCGGTGGCCTCACCGATCCCCTGGGCCGCTCCGGTGACCACGGCCGTGGTTCCCTCGTGCCTGGTGTTCGTCATGTCTCTTCCATCGGATGGTGGGTGCGCCCCGGACTCTCCGGAGGCGCCGGTCGGCGTCCCGTTCACGACCGCGCCGCGAACACGACGTCGGGGTCGGGGTCGGTACGTGGGTCGGCCTCCGGGACCGAAACGGTGAACCGGGTCGGTTCACCCGGAACGGTCCGTGCGAGGGTGCGCCCGGATCGGCGGTGGACCAGGGCGCCGTGCCGTGTGGACGTGAACGAGCCGACCAACCGCGCCGTGCCGGTCCCGTGACCCTCCCAGCGGGGTCGCTCGCTCCAGAATCCGTCAGCCGTCACCTCCGAGACCGGTTCCCGGCCCGAACCGAAGCCGAAGTCGACCGCCAGGCTCACGCGTTGCCCGGGCGCCAGTTCGGTGAGGGGCCCGAGTGCCTCGACCTCGATCACGCGGTCCACCGGGCACAGCCCGCCGAGGTGCTCCAGTGGACGGCTCAGCGGAGTCTCCAACCAGACCTCGGCCACGGACCCGGCGTCCGGGTAGTCGGCCCCCTCGGTGACGTCGAAGCGCTGGGTGAGGGTGCCCGCGGCCCCCACGTTGGCCAGCCATCCGGACGCGGTGGGGAAGCCGACCTTGCCGACCACCTCCTGTGACGGCACCCGCAGTACGGAGGGCACGTGCTCCACGACTCGCGGGCGGCCGTTGCCCGAGACGAGGGGCACCGTGTGCGGGCCCTCGCCCCTGACCCCCACGAAGACACCGTCGGTGGCCCCGTCCGAGGACCGGGCCCCGTCGATCTGGGTCACGTTCCACAGCGCCCACCGGCGGTCCGTCGTGGAGGCGTTGACCGCCTCCAGGTCCAGCCGGTAGCCGGCGGCCCCGGGTTCCATGGTGAGTCGGCGGGACAGACGCAGACCGGTCCTCGGATCGTCCTCGCTGGTGAGGGTGAGCACGACGGACCCGCCCGGGCCGTCCTCCACCCGAACGCGGTAGGCGCCCGAGTCCAGGACGGGATCGGGGGGACCCGCCCACTGTCCGGGCCCGTCCCACCCCTGCGGCGCGGGCCAGGTCTTGTCCCCGCCGACGTTGTTCCACGCGCTCATCGGCCCGTCCACCGGCCCGAGCGAGACGCCCTCCACCGGACGCAGGTCCTCGCCCAGCAGGCGGTCGTTCCGGTACAGGTGTTCCTGGTCGCGGTGGCGCACGGACAGCACCCGGCCGCCCAGACCGGGCGCCGCGACGACCCGCACCACCCCGTTGTCGAGGTGGATCAGTTCGTGTGTCCCCGAGCCCTCGCGCCGCACGCGGACGAGGGCACTCACCCCTGCTCCCGGTTCACCAGGCACACCTTGCCCCGGCTCTCCCCCGCGGCCAGGCGGTACGCGGTGTCGGCGTCGGCGAGGTCGAAGCGGTCGGAGACCACGCGCTCGGGCGAGACCCCCCACCGGACCAGGTTCACCGACAGTTCGGCCATGGCGGGCAGCGAGGTCACCCAGGAGGCGTACAGGGTGAGCTGCTTGTGCAGGAGGGTGTCGGAGACCTCGGTCTCCAGGGTGCCTCCCTCACCGACCAGCGAGACCCTGCCCCACTCCGCCGCGTGTTCCAGCGCCAGCGAGCGTCCCGCGCGCGACCCCGAGCAGTCGATGACCGTCGCCGCGCCCCGGCCGGAGGTGACCCGGCCGATCTCCTCGGCCGCCTCCTCCGGGGAGGCCAGGGCGTCGAACACGTCCAGGGTGGAGGCCCAGTCCCGGCGCCTGGCGTTGGGTTCGACCCCGATGACGCGGGCCGCGCCCATGCCGCGGCCGATCACGCCCGCCGCCAGACCGACCGGGCCCAGACCCACGACCAGCAGGTCTCCCTCTCCGTTGACACCGATCCGTCGCAGCCCCTCGTACGCCGTGCCGAAGCCGCAGGCGATGAGCGCGCCGTCCACGAAGGAGAGCTCGTCCGGCAGGGGGACGCAGGTGGCCTCCTCCGCCAGCAGGTACTCGGCGTGGCCGCCGTCGCGCTGCCAGCCGTAGGAGGCCCGTCCCGGGTCGGTGCAGCTGATCATGTAACCGCGTCGGCAGTTGTCACACAGACCGCATCCCGCGATGTGGTAGACGATGACCCGGTCACCCGGCCCGAACCTGCGGCAGCCGGGTCCCGCCTGCACGACCGTGCCGGAGGGCTCGTGTCCGGCGACGACCCCGCGGTAGGCGGGGCCGTCGATCCCCCGGTGCGTCCTGTGCTCGTGGTAGATGAACCCGATGTCGCTGCCGCAGATCCCGGAGGCACCCACTCTCAGGAGGACCTGGCCCGGACCCGGTTCGGGCACGGGGAGCGTGTCCACGACCGCGGTGGAGTCGCCGGGAAGCCTCACCCCGCGCATGGTGGTGGGCGGTTGTGCGCCGAGGGCGGTGGCGTTCATGGTGGAGTCCCCCTGTTCGGGCTAGGCGAGCCGGTTGGCGGCGCTGCGCCTGCTGATGATGACGTTGATGAGGACGGCCCCCACGATGATGAGGCCGCGGACCACGTCCTGGAAGAAGGAGTTGACGCCGAGCAGCACGAGGCCGTTGGCGATGACGGTGATGAAGACGACCCCGAGGAGGGTGCCGACCAGAGATCCGCGCCCGCCGGCGAGCGCCGTCCCACCGATCACCACGGCGGCGATGACGTCGAACTCCAGCCCTGCGGCGGCACCGCCGTTCCCCGATCCCAGCCGGGCGGCGAGCAGCACGCCGGTGATGGCGGACAGCAGGCCGGTGGTGGCGAACAGCAGGACGCGTACCCGGGCCACGTTGATGCCCGCGAGCTGCGCGGCGGCGGCGTTGCCGCCGGTGGCGTAGACGGAGCGCCCGTAGGCGGTGTACCTGGCGACGTACGCGAAGACCGCGAAGAGGACGAACATGACGATCGCGGCCGTGGGCACGCCCAGGACGGAGCCGCCGAGCACGTCGAGCAGCGCGCTCTCGGGAAGGGGCACGGGCAGCGCGTCGGTCATGTAGAGCGCCATACCGCCGAGCACGCTCCACAGGCCCAGTGTGGTGATGAAGGAGGGCACGTTGAACCGGGCCCTGAGCCACCCGGCGAGACCGCCCCAGAGCACGCCCATGGCCAGGGTGAGCAGGATGGCGCCGATCACGCCGAGGTTCCACTCCGTCGCACCCGTGGCGACGATGACCGAGGCGAAGGCCACGGCCGGGCCGATGCTGATGTCGATCTCCCCGGCGATGATCACCAGGGTGACGCCCCACGCGGCGATGCCGATGGTCGCCGCGTTGCGCAGGAGTCCGAGCTGGTTCTCCGGGCTCAGGAAGCCGGAGGCCGAGAGGCCGAGACCGACGTAGAGCAGGAGGATCGCGGCCAGGAGGCCGATCTCGTTGAGACGGTGGCCGTAGCGGCCGATGAGGTCCCCGCGGGCGTGGACCGCCTCGCCGGTGATCTTGGTGGTGGTCATTCCTACCTCGCCGTTCACGCCGCCATCGCGGCGGCCATGATGTTGTCCAGGGTGATGTCGTCGCCGGAGAACTCGCCCTCGAGGCGTCCTCCGCGCAGGGCCAGGACGCGGTCGCACACCAGCGGCAGCTCCTCCAGCTCGCTGGAGACGAACAGGACCGCCGCGCCCTGCTGGGCGAGTTCGCGCACGATGCCGTAGATCTGGGCCTTGGCCTCCACGTCCACGCCTCGGGTGGGTTCGTCGAGGAGCAGGATGCGGCTCCCCGCGTGCAGCCACCGGCCGATGACGGCCTTCTGCTGGTTGCCGCCGCTCAGGTTGACGATCGGGGTGTCGGGCGCGGCCGTCTTGATGGACAGGCGCTCGATGAGCGCGCGGCCCAGGGACGACACACGGGAGGGGAGCACGGTCCCCGCTCTGGAGGCCCCGCCGAACCAGCTCATGACCATGTTCTCCGAGACGCCCAGGAGAGGGACCACGCCCTCTCCCTTGCGGTCCTCGGGAGTGATCCCCACACCCAGCCGACGCATCGCGTGCGGTGTCGGACGGACCACCTCGGTGCCCTCGACCTCGATCACGCCCCGGGCCGGGGTGAATCCGGCCAGGGCGCGGAGGAGTTCGGTGCGGCCCGACCCCATCAACCCGCCGAGCCCGAGGACCTCCCCCTGACGCAGGTCGAACGAGACGTCCTCGATCTTCGGCGGGACCGACAGGTCGCGGACCGACAGCAACGGAGGACCCTTGACGGCCGTGACGCGCGCCACCGGGGCCTGCGCCCGCTCGTCCCCGTTCCCGTCCCCGAGCATCAGGGAGACGATGCGGTCGGTGGTGGCACCCCGGACGGGCACCGTCTCCACGACCGCGCCGTCCCGCATGACGGTGACGGAGTCGGCGACGCGGCGGATCTCCTCCAGCCGGTGGCTGACGTAGATGACCCCGACCCCGTGTGAGGCCACACGGGTGACGGCCTCCAGGACGGCCTCGGCCTCAGCCGCGGCCAGGGCGCTGGTCGGCTCGTCCAGGATCAGCAGGCGGGGCCGCGTCAGGAAGGCACGCGCGATCTCGACGAGCTGTTGCTGGGCCAGGGGAAGTTCCCCGACCCGGGTCTCGGAGGCGATGTCGACGCCGAGTTCGCCGAAGATCTCCTTCGCGCCCGCTCGCATCGCGGCGTAGTCGATGCGCCCGCGGCCCGTCGGCCAGGTGCCGAGGTAGAGGTTCTCGGCGGCCGAGAGCTCCGGCACCAGGCTGAGCTCCTGGTAGACGGTCCCGACTCCGAGTTCGGCGGCACGCCGGACGCCCCCGCCGTCGAACGGGACGCCGCCGAGTTCGATCCGGCCCTCGTCGGGCGTCTCGACACCGGCCAGCAGACGGATCAGGGTGGACTTGCCCGCGCCGTTCCGCCCGAGGAGCGCCCGGACCTCTCCGGCGCGGATCTCGAAGTCAGCGTGGTCGAGCGCGGTGACTCCGGGGTAGCTCTTGGTGGCGCCTCGGACGCGGGCCACGACTTCGGCGTCGGGAGCCGCGGCGTCGGCGGTGGTCTCGCTCATGGGTGCTCCACAGGTGGGACGGCGGAAGTTGGCGCGAAGGGGCGGGCGGTCACGGGATGCCGTCCGGGTGCGTCTCCAGCCACTCTTCTCCGTGCTCGGGGGTGGTGTAGAGGTCGATGGGTGCCGGGGTGACGAACTCCTCGGGCTCCTCCCCCGCGATGACGCGCTCGACGGTCTCTCCCGCGAGCAGTCCGACCGCGGTGCCGGAGATGTCGACGTTGGCCTTGAGGACGCGGTGGTCGGCCAGGGCGCGGGCCGCGTCCGTGGACATGTCGCTGCCGAAGACCACGACGTCCCCGGTGCGGCCCCGGTTGCCGACGGCTCTGACCGCGCCCATCGTGGCGCCGCCCGCCTCGCCGTAGAAGGCGTCCAGGTCGGGGTGGGCGGTCAGGAGCCGTTCGCCCACGTCGACGGCCTCGTCGATGGTGGCCCCCTCCTGGTTGGCCACGATCCGGGCTTCGGGCAGGCGGGCGAAGAGCGCTTCCTCGAACCCCTCGCGGCGCTGGACGCAGACCTCGACGAACTCGCAGTTCAGAACGGCGATCCGCGGGTCGTCCACACCCTCACCCTCGAAGTGGTCCGCGGCGGCGTCGCCGAGCTGGCGGCCGAACTCGTGGGGGTCGCCGAGGATGTAGGCGGTCACGTACTCGCGAGCGGCCTCGTCCTCGATGCAGGTGTTGTAGCAGACGACAGGCACCCCGCTCTCGTGTGCCAGACGCAGGGCGGGGATCGAGGCGGTGGCCGAGACCGGGGACAGGACCAGGACGTCGACGCCCGCCGAGGCCGCCACGTCGACGAAGGTGCTCTCCTCGGAGGCGTCGCCGCGAGCGTTGAGTTCCAGCAACTGGAGTTCGCGTCCGGAGTCCTCGGCGTGGCTCTGCATGCCCTGCCGGACTCCCGCGTAGAACCCCTGGGCGTCCATGTAGACGACGCCGACACGGCCGTCCTCTCCCAGCCGCGCGCCGCATCCGGCGAGAACCAGCACACACAGGGCGGCGGCGAGGGAGACGAGCGCTCGGCTCCTCGGGGGTGGTGGTCGCCTGACCATGGCCTACTCCTTGGCGTTGGGCACACGCGTTTGACCTGCGTGAACAGCCACTTCGACTGGAGTCGAGAATGCCAGAGTGATCCAGGTAACGTCAAGAATAAATACTAATTAATTATTTTTGAGGGCAGTGAGTCGCCACGGAACCCCGAAGCCGTACCGGACGGGCGCCTGACAGGCGGACCCGGGGGCGGGAGGGAACGACGGGTCGCGGGCGATCTCCGCGCGCGACCGCACCCGCAGTCGACCCCGTCGGACCCCCGACGCCCGACGCCCGACTTCCGTCGCGCAGACCCCAGAGATGGGAGCGTTCCCAATTTCCCCCCGAGACCCCCTTGTGACACCACGGAGCGCGACCGTACAGTCGCTTAACACTCGTTCAGCAGAGTGCGCCGGCCCCTCGGACCCGCGCGAGACCCGCTGGCCCGCGCGTACCGAGGCCCGGACCCGCCCCCCGACCCCCGGAGGACCACCATGGGCCACCGATCGACCGCGACACCCCGGAGCGGCGGCACCGTGCGCCGCACCGTCACCACCACCGTTGGCCTCGGAGCCGCCTTCGCTCTCACCGCCACCGCCCTGACCTGGACCGGAAGCGACGTGACCGACAACAGCGAACTGACCTCCACCGACGCCTCACAGGCCGCGCTGGTGTGGTCCGACGAGTTCGACGGCGCGGCGGGCGACGCCCCCGACCCCGCGAACTGGAACCACGAGACCGGCGACCACGGTTGGGGCAACCAGGAGCTCCAGAACTACACCACCAGCCGGGACAACTCCGCCCTGGACGGCGAGGGCAACCTCGTCATCACCGCGCGTCAGGAGGCCGACGGCGGCTACACCTCCGCGCGGTTGACCACCCAGAACAACGTCGAGCACGCCTACGGCCGCATCGAGGCCAGGATCAAGGTGCCGACCAGCCAGGGCGTCTGGCCCGCCTTCTGGATGCTCGGCTCCGACTTCCCGGACACCCCGTGGCCGGACTCGGGCGAGATCGACATCATGGAGCACATCGGCAGCGAGCCCGGCACCGTCCACGGCACCGTGCACGGTCCCGGCTACTCCGGCGGCGGGGGCGTGGGCGCCTCCTACGACCACCCGGACGGCGGTGCGTTCCCGGACGACTTCCACGTGTACGCGGTGGACTGGACGCCCGAGTCCATCACCTGGTCGGTCGACGACGTTCCCTTCAACACCGTCACCCCCGCCGACGTGAGCGGCGACTGGGTGTTCGACCAGGAGTTCTTCATGATCCTCAACGTCGCCGTGGGCGGCGAGTGGCCCGGCTACCCGGACGAGACCACCCAGCTCCCGCAGGAGATGGTCGTGGACTACGTCCGCGTCTACGACACGGAGTGACCCTCCCCTGACGCCGGCCGGCCGCCGGATACCCACGGGTATCCGGTACCGGTCGGCATGTTAGGTTCACCGCATGGACGGCCCACCGGAACCCACGCCCCGCGTGCCCCGCGCGGAGGTGCGCCGCCGACTGCTCGCCGCCGCCGCGCGCGTGTTCGCGGAGCGGGGCTACGCGGACAGCCGTCTGGACGACGTGGCACGCGCCGCCGGGTTCACCAAGGGAGCCGTCTACTCCAACTTCGGCGGCAAGCAGGACCTCTTCGCCGCCGTGCTCGGCGATCGCGCCGACCACCGGTTCGCCTCCACCGCCCTGGAACGGTCCGCCACCCCCGAGGACGCGGTGGTGGCGATCGCCCGCGGGATCGCCCTGCACGTCACCGAGGACACCCAGCGCGGTCGTCTCGCGCTGGAGTTCGCCGCGCACGCCACCCGGCACGGCCCCACGGCCGCCGCCGTCACCCGGACCCGCCGCGCCCAGCGCGAGACCGTCACCGCGCTGGTCACCGAACTCACCGAGCGGCACGGAGTCCGGTTCACCGCCGGGCCGGAGACCGTCGCCCTGACCCTGCACTGCCTGACCAACGGCCTGTCCATGGAGCACCTGGCCGACCCCGAGGCCGTGGACGCGCGGGCCGTCGAGGACACCCTGATCACCGCCCTGGCCGGGTTCACGGCCCGCCCCCGACACGAGGAGACCCCATGAACCCGCCGACCACCCGCGTCGCCCTCACCACCGGTGGAGCGCTCCTGACCCTGGGGCTGCTCGCCGCGTGCGGTCAGGTCGACGAGCTCGGCGAGCCGGAGGAGAAGACCTACGAGGACGTGCCCGAACTCCTCATCGTCGAGGTCGACAACGCCGCACTGGAGATCATCCCCGACGACACCGACCAGGTCCGGGTGGTCCGTGAGGCCTCGGGCGACGCGGGCGGGGACTGGGAACTGGTCGGTGACACGCTCACCCTGGAGGTGAGATGCGGTGCCATCTCCGACTGCCGGGTCGGCTACCGGGTGTACGTCCCGGCCGACACCGCGTTGGCGGTGGAGACCGACAACGGCGCCGTCGACGTCTCCGGTTTCACCGCCCCGATCGAGCTGGCCTCGGCCAACGGAACGGTCGAGGTCTCGGACGTCACCGGACCGCTCACCCTGACCTCCGACAACGGCGACATGAACCTCACCGGGATCGGCTCCGACTCCGTGAGCGCCGCCACGGACAACGGCAGCATCGACGCCGTCTTCTCCGAGGCCCCCACGGAGGTGGAGGTGAGCACCAACAACGGCGTCGCGACGGTCGCGCTGCCCGGCGGCCCGTACGCGGTCTTCGAGACCTTCGACAACGGCGAGGTCGTCAACGAGCTCCCCACCGACGACTCCAGCACGAGCACGGTCACCGCGCGGACCGACAACGGCACGATCACCCTGGTTCCGACCGGCTGAGCCCCGTTCCACCAGCTCCACCCGGGGCCTCCCCGACCCCGACCCCGGGTGCGGTCGGAGCCATGCCCTAGAATCACCCCCATGTCCGGTCCCACACGTTTTCTGCGCATGGCTCTGATCTCCATGTCGCTCACGAGCACCGATGACGGCCTCTGTCGCCGCCGGTGCCGTCTCCGCGTGCGCTGACCCGACCGTCTCCCGCGCTCCGACGCGGCACCGGTGTGCCCTTGGCGTTCCCGCGACCCCGTGTCGCCCCACCCCGTCACGTTTGGACACATCCCTGTGACCGCAACACCCACCAAGCCGACCGGAAATTCCGGGTCGGACGTCTCTCCCGCCCTGGCCCTGAAGTGGAACCCCACCCTCTCGGTCCCGCCGCCGCGGGCTCCCGCGGCCGAACCCGTGCGCTGGTGGCCGCTGGGAATCGCGCTGCTCGGCGCCCTCGGCCTGGCCGCGTTCGTCTGGTCCGAACACGGCGCCCTGCCCGCCGTTCTTCTGCTCCTGGGCACCGGCCTGGGCTTCACGCTGTTCCACTCCCGGTTCGGCTTCACCTCCGCCTGGCGGCAGTTCCTCGCCGTGGGCAACGGCACCGGCCTGCGCGCCCACGCGGTCCTGCTCGGCACGACCGCGACCCTGTTCGCACTGGTCATCGGCACGGGTACCGGCCTGTTCGGAAACGAGCCCGCTCCTTCGGCCGGGCCGATCGGCATCGCCCTGTTCGCGGGGGCTTTCCTGTTCGGGATCGGCATGCAGCTCGGCGGCGCCTGCGCCTCGGGCACGCTCTTCGCCGTCGGCTCCGGCCAGTCCGCCATCCTCATCACACTCTTCGGCTTCATCGTCGGTTCGCAGATCTACAGCCTCGCCTGGCCGCTGGTCTCCGACCTGCCCGCGATCCCGCCGGTGCTGCTCTCCGACCACGTCGGCTGGGGCGGGTCCTGGCTCGTCACCATCGCGGCCCTGGTCGCCATCGTGGTCGTCACCCGGCTCGTCCAGAACCGGCGCGTCCCCCCGCCCGTGGGCGCCCCGCCGTCCGCCGAGGGAGTGGCGCGGATCGTACGCGGCAGCTGGCCCCTGATGGCCGGAGCCCTGGTGCTGGCCGTCCTGGGCACCGGCGTGCTCGTGGTCTCCGGGGGCTCGTGGGGCATCACCTCGGCCTTCAACCTGTGGGGCGCCAAGGCCCTCCAGCTGGTCGGGCTCCAGCCCGAGACCTGGGCGTTCTGGTCCCAGCCGGGCCAGGCCGAACAGCTGGCCGGTCCGGTCCTCCAGGACAAGAACAGCCTGACCAACATCGGCATCATCCTGGGCGCGGCGGTGGCCGCCGGGGCCGCGGGCACCTGGAAGTGGCACACCGGTCTGAGCTGGAACCTGGTGGCCGCCGGTCTGGTCGGCGGGATCCTGATGGGTGTGGGCGCCCGGCTCGCGGGCGGCTGCAACATCGGCGCCTACCTCGCCGGGATCGGCTCGGGCAGCCTCCACGGCTGGCTGTGGGCGGTCTTCGCCCTGGCCGGGACCTGGGCCGGTCTGCGGGCCCGCACTCTCTTCGGCCTGGGCGTGCCCAAGCCGAGCGACAGCGTCTGCTGACCGCTCCGCCGCCGTTCTAGGGTGCGAGGGACAGGGAACGGCGGCGGAGGGAACGGTGTGGGAGCGAACGCGGAGCTGACCGAGGAGGTCCGCCAGCGGGCCCGGATCGTCTGGGACTACCAGCGCCTGGACCAGGAACCGCGCGGGTGCGACGTGGCGGTGGTCCTGGGCAGCCACGACCTCGGGGTGGCCACGACCGCCGCGGACCTGTACCGGCGCGGGTTCTTCCCCCGCATGGTGATCAGCGGAGCCAACAGCCCCTCCACTCTCGCGCGGTTCCCCCGGGGCGAGGCCGTGCACTACCGCGAGCACGTCCTCGGTCGGGGTGTCCCGGACGCCGCGATCCTGATGGAGACCCGGGCCACCAACACCGGTGAGAACCTCCGACACTCGCGCGCCCTGCTCGCGGACGCGGGGATCACCGTCCGCTCGGTGATGCTCGTGAGCAAGCCGTACATGGAACGCCGTGCGCACGCCACGACGCGCAGGGTCTGGCCCGAGGTGGACACGGTCAGCGCCTCGGCGCGGACCGGGTTCGACGAGTACCTGGGCAGTGTGGGCGACGACCGCCTCGTCATGGACACGATGGTGGGCGACCTGCAACGGGTGATGGAGTACCCGGCCCGGGGGTTCGCGGTCCCGCAGGAGGTCCCCGACCGGGTCCGTGAGGCCTACGCGTACCTGGTGGCGGCCGGGTACGACGGCCACCTGATCACCCCCTGACCCACCAGTCCCGTGAGGGTTCCTCCGACCGCCGGGCCCGGTGGCTTGCCACGGGCCCCGGTCCGGGGCACAGAATCGTCCTCGTCACCGGAGCCCACACGGGGCGCCCCGGGACAGGGAACGGGGAACGTATGGACGTGGACGTGATCGTGGTCGGCGGCGGTCCCACCGGCATGATGGTCGCCGGTGAACTGCGTCTGCACGGCGTGGAAGTGCTGGTCCTGGAACGGGACGAGGAACCGACCAGGGTGGTCCGCTCCCTCGGACTGCACGCACGCAGCATCGAGATCATGGACCAGCGAGGACTGCTCGACCGGTTCCTGGAGCACGGGACGCGGTACCCCCTCGGCGGGTTCTTCGCGGGCATCCCCGCACCCGCCCCGGAGGGGCTGGACTCCGCGCACGCGTACGTGCTCGGAATCCGCCAGCCCGTCACCGACCGTCTGCTGACCGAACACGCCGTGGAGCTCGGCGCCCGGGTACGGCGGGGCGCCGAGGTGGTCGGGTTGGAGCAGGACGAACACGGGGTGGGTGTCGTTCTGGCGGACGGCACCCGACCCCGTGCCCGGTACCTCGTCGGCTGCGACGGGGGCCGCAGCACCGTGCGCCGCCTCCTCGGGGTGGACTTCCCTGGGGAGCCCTCCACCTCCGAGACCCTGCTGGGCGAGATGGAGGTGAGCGCCTCCCCCGAGACGGTGGCGGCCGTGGTGACCGAGGTGCGCCGGACCCAGAAGCGGTTCGGTCTCGCCCCGATCGACGGCGCGGTCCACCGCGTCATCGTGCCCGCCGCAGGGGTGTCCGAGGACCGCACCGTCCCCCCGACGCTGGAGGAGTTCCGGGAACGGCTGACCGCCGTGGCGGGGACCGACTTCGGCGTGCACTCCCCCCGCTGGCTGTCGCGGTTCGGCGACGCCACCCGCATGGCCGACCGGTACCGGGTCGGGAGGACCCTGCTGGCCGGGGACGCCGCGCACGTCCACCCGCCCGTGGGCGGCCAGGGGCTCAACCTCGGCGTCCAGGACGCCTTCAACCTGGGATGGAAGCTGGCCGCCGAGGTCCGGGGCCGGGCGCCGGAGGGGCTGCTGGACAGCTACGCGTCCGAACGCCGCCCCGTGGCCGCCGACGTGCTGGACCTCACCCGCGCGCAGATGCAGCTGATGTCCACCGAGCCCGGCCCACAGGCGGTACGGCGCCTGATGACCCGGCTGATGGACTTCGAGGACGTGAACCGCTACCTGACCGAGAGGATCACGGCGCTCGCGGTCCGCTACGACTTCGGGGAGGGCCCCGACCTGGTGGGGCGCGCGTGCCGTGACCTCACCCTGGAGCGGGGGCGCCTCTACGAGTTGCTGCGCGGCGGGCGGGGCCTCCTCCTCGACCGGACCGGACGGTACTCGGTCACGGGGTGGGCGGACCGGGTCGACCACGTCGTCGACCCCTGTGAGGAGCTGGACGTGCCCGCCGTGCTGCTGCGCCCGGACGGCCACGTGGCGTGGGCGGGACAGGAGCGGCCGACACTGGACGCGGCGTTGTCCCGCTGGTTCGGCCCGCCGGTCGGCTGAGTGACGGCGGCCGGGCGTATCCGCTTCGGTCCCCGCCGTCGGCCGTGCTCCGATAGCCTGCGGCCGGAGACGACGAAGGGATCGAGATGGACCAGGTCCAGGACCTACCGGAACGCAGCCGCGAGGTGTCGCGGGCTCTCGACGCGCTGGGAGTCGGAGGACGGGTGCGCGCGCTGCCCGCGTCCACCCGGACCGCCGCCGAGGCGGCCGAGGCCCTGGGCTGCGAGGTCGGCGCGATCGCCAACAGCCTGGTGTTCATGGCCGACGGCGCGCCCCTGCTGGTGATGACCAGCGGACGGCACAGGGTGGACGTCACCCTGCTGGCCGAGCGCCTGGGCAGGGAGGTGATCAGGCGCGCCACCCCGGAACAGGTCCGGGAGGCCACCGGCCAGGCCATCGGCGGGGTGGCACCGATCGGGCACCCCGCGCCGGTCGAGACCGTCGTGGACCCGGCTCTGGCGGACTACCCGCGACTGTGGGCGGCGGGAGGCACCCCCCACACGGTCTTCCCGACCGACCACGCCGAGCTCCTGCGCATCACCGGTGGCGCCCCCGTCGCCGTCAACTGAGGACTGCCCCCACGACCGGGCGGCGCGGCTCAGGGGGCGGCGGTCCGTTCCGCCCGGTGGAGCACCCTGTCGGCGGCCCAGGCGAGGAGGCCGCAGACCGCCCCGACCAGAATGCCGGTGACGACACTGCTCAGCGCCGCGAAGCCGCGCGTGATCAGCGCGTGGGCCACGGGCGGGAGCTCACTGAGATTGCCGCCGAGGGTCGGCGGGTCACCCTCCCAGGCCGTGGTCCACAGGATCTGGTGTCCGAGCATCAGGAACACCCCGTACAGGAGCCCCACTGTCAGGAGCGTCCCGAACGGGTTCGGGACACGGCGCCAGAGCACCACGGCGATCCACACCAGCGGCGGGACGAACACGAACAGGGCGTTGACGAGGGTGCCCTCCCGGATGACGCCGAGGTCGTGCAGGACCACCCGGGGAGCGGCCAGCAGGGCCAGGGCGACGAGGACGGGGAACGGGAGCCCCGGCCCGCTCCGTCGGGGCGAAGCGGGACTGTGCGCTGGGTTCATGGCTTCACGCTAGGAATCCCGACCCCCGGACGCGTCGTTCCCTGGTCTCGACCCGCTACGTCGAGGGGCGTCACCGTTCGCCCGCCCCCGCGTACCCCGGGTGCGCCCTCCCAGGCGGGACGGTGTGCGGTACGGTCGCCCTGAGCCCCGGGCCTGAGGGCCCGCCCCGGGAAGGACGCCCCCACATGACCAGAACCGGTTGGATCGTGACCGCGATCAGTACCGTGGTCGCCCTGATCATCGGGTTCGGCGCGGGGTGGTGGGTCCAGGGCACCTCGGAGGAACCCGACCCACCAGCCCCTCCCGCCCCTCGCAGCACGCATCCCGACGACGTCGAGGAGCGGCCCGAGACCGGGTTCGACCCGGTCGTCGTCGACCTCGACCAGACCCACGACTTCGGTGACGGGTTCTCCATCGGGCTGAGCGGGTTCGAGCGCCGTGTCGAGGAGGGCGGTGTCGACCCGGACACCGGCGAGGAGGGCGACCTGCCCTATCTGTCCTGGACCGTGGAGGTCACCAACGAGGGCTCCGCGACCGTGCCGAGCGGCCTGGTGACCCGGTCGTGCTCGGTGGGCGACCCGCTCCGCGAGTCCGGCTCACCCGTGCTGGGCGACAGCGTGAACCCGCCGGAGAGCCTGGAGCCCGGCCAGTCCGGCAGCTGGGACGAGGACTGCTGGGCCGACGAGGACGACCGCCAGATCCAGTACACGGTCGAGTTCCACGACCAGGACTTCGTCCCGCTGTACCCGCCGGTCACCTTCGCGGGGAGCGTCGGCTGACCGGCGGGCGACGTCCTACCCGGTGAACAGGGCTGCCGCCTGGATCGCGGTGCTCACCACGCCGTAGCCCAGGGCGACGACCACGACCGCCCACAGGAAGAGCGCGGCGCCCTTCGACGCCTGGTCACGTGTCCGCTGTTCCATCGGATCCTCCTTCACCGACCCCGACGGGGTCCCTCGGTCTGCTCGGTGGTCCACGGTCTCGTGGGCCCCGGCGCTCACACGGGCTCCCGGGACGTGTCGGCGTCCTTCGGCTCCGCCACGGGCGCGGCCTTGGGCAGGGGGCGCACCAGCGCGTTGGCCACGAACCCGACCACCATCACACCCACCATGAGGTACAGCGAGAAGGTGTACAGGTCGGCTCCGGAACGGCCCGCCGCCAGCTGCTGGTCCGCGATCACGTTGACGATCAGCGGCCCGGCGATCCCCGCGCACGACCAGGCCGTGAGGATCCGACCGTGGATGGCTCCGACGTTGAAGGAGCCGAACAGGTCCTTGAGGTAGGCCGGGATGGTCGCGAAACCGCCGCCGTAGAAGGACAGGATGACCCCGGTGACCGCCACGAAGAGCACCACCGAGCTGGTCCCGGCCACGGCGATCAGCACGTAGAGCAGGCTCCCGAGCCCCAGGTAGCCGATGTAGGTGCGCTTGCGGCCGAGGAGGTCGGAGGTGGAGGACCACACGAACCGGCCGAGCATGTTGCACAGGGACAGGAAGCCGACGTAGCCCGCGGCCTCGGCCGGGCCGACCCCGGTGAAGAAGTCCTGGACCATCGGCGCGGCCTGTTCGAGGATGCCGATGCCCGCGGTGACGTTGCAGAACAGGACGATCCACAGCAGCCAGAACTGGCGGGTACGGAAGGCCCGCTCCACGCTGACGCCCTCGCTGGCGGGGTCCACGGCGGGCGTGCCCGCGGTGTCCGTCGGCGGCTGCCATCCGTCCGGGCGCCACCCGGGCGCCGGGACCTTGACCGTCATCGCGCCGAGCATCATGGCGGTGAAGTACACGGCGCCGAGGATGAGGAAGGCGGGGACGATCGCGTCGGCGGGGGTCTCACCGAAGCGGTCGAGGAGCGCGGCGGACAGGGGCGAGGCGATCAGCGCGCCGCCGCCGAAGCCCATGATCGCCAGGCCGGTGGCCATGCCGGGCCGGTCCGGGAACCACTTGATCAGGGTGGACACCGGGGAGATGTACCCGATACCGAGGCCGATCCCGCCGATCACGCCGTAGCCGAGGTAGAGCAGCCAGAGCTGGCCGGTGGCCACACCGAGGGCGCCGACCAGGAAGCCGGTGCCCCAGCAGAGTCCGGACACGAACATGGCCTTGCGGGGGCCGTTCCGCTCCACCCACTTGCCGCCGAAGGCCGCCGAGAGACCCAGCATCACGATGGAGATGCTGAAGACCACGCCGATCGCCGTCAGCGTCGTGTCGAAGCGTTCGACGAGCGGGGTCTTGAAGACGCTGAAGGCGTACACCTGGCCGATGGACAGGTGTACGGCGAGCGCGGCGGGCGGGATGAACCAGCGGCTGTATCCGGGCGGCGCGACGCTCTTGTCACGATCGAGAAACGACAGCACTACTCATCCTCATGATTGTTTTCCGACCGGAATGCGCTTCCGCATTCCCGATTATTACGGGGAAGCGGCACAAGCATGCGCCATCGTCACACCTTGTGTGACGAGAATCAAATACACGTTCATTGTCGAACGATAGGTTCTGGTTATCAAGGGCCCGGATCGGGCCCCTGGCGGGGATCAGAGCGTGATCCCGGGGACGAGGGCCTCCGGGTGATGGAGGTCCAACCGCGCCTGGAGGTCGGCGACGGCGACGGTGTCCAGCAGGGCGCGGGCCAGCACGGGTTCGGGGTCCCGGTCCGCGACGACCAGCCCGATCTGCTTGCTGACCTCGGGTTCCACCAGCGGGATGGCCCGCATCCCCTCGGGCACCGCGTGCAGGGACAGCCAGGCGTGCGGCATGACCGCTGACCAGCGGGTCTCGTTGACGAACGAGCACAGCGCGCTCACCGAGTTGGTCTCGACCCGGGGTGCCGCCTCGACCCCCGCCCGACGGAACGCCTGGTCGACGATGCGGCGGTTCTGCATGTCCGGGGACAGCAGGCACAGCGGCACCTCGGCGGCCTCGGCCCAGGTGATGGTCTCCCGGCCGTCGAGCAGCCCCTGCTCCTCGGTGAGCAGGGCGTAACGCTCCCGGTAGACGGCCTGCTGGCGCACGTTCTCCAGAGGTTCGTTGTCGACGTAGGTCAGGCCGACGTCGATCTGGTAGTCGGCCAGGGCCCGCTCGATCTCCTTCGAGGTCATGGAGACCACCGACAGCGTGACCAGCGGGTGCATCTCGCTGAAGGCGCTGGTGATGAGCGAGATGGAGCTCAGGGTGGTGGGTATGGCCCCGATCCGCAGACGACCGCTCAACCCCTCCCTCAGGCTCCTGACGTTCTCCACCAGGATGTCGTGTTCAGCCAGGACGCGCTGCGCCCAGGCGACGATCCGCTCCCCCTCGTGGGTGAACCCGATGAACCGGTTGCTCCGCCTGACGATGGGGACGCGGAACTCGGCCTCGAGCTTGCGGATCGCGGCGGACAGGGCGGGCTGGGACACGTGGCAAGCCTCGGCCGCACGGGCGAAATGGCGTTCCTTGGCCAGCGCGGTCAGGTACTTCAGCTGGCTCAGCAACATCGCGCAAGAATACATGTGCCGGGACCCCTGCAACAACAACGCCCGAACCCTTGATATGTTCGGCCCATTCAGCACTTAACTATTCGGGACCTCTGGACAGAGGGCGACTCGGTGAGAGAATTCGAACTGTGACACACCACGACTCGGACATGCCCGACCCCGCCCAGGACGCGCCGGAGGTCGGGCCTCCCAAGCAGAGCGCGGCGGGCATCCCGGCCGTGCTCAACAGCGTGCGCCACGTCAACGACCAGGCCGGGGTGCTGCGCGGGCTGCCCGCGATGCTCGCGGTCAACCAGAAGAAGGGCTTCGACTGCCCCGGCTGCGCCTGGCCGGAGCCGGGCAAGCGCCACACGGCCGAGTTCTGCGAGAACGGAGCCAAGGCCGTCGCGGAGGAGGCCACCCGCAGGACCGTGGGCCCGGACTTCTTCGCCAGGCACCCGGTCTCGGACCTCTTCGAGCGCTCCGGGTACTGGCTGGGGCAGCAGGGCCGCCTGACCGAGCCCATGTACCTGGCCGAGGGCGCCACCCACTACGAGCCCGTCTCCTGGGACCGCGCCCTGGACATGATCGCCGAGGAGCTGCGCGGGCTGGACACGCCCGACGGCGCGGTGTTCTACACCTCGGGCCGCACCAGCAACGAGGCGGCCTTCGCCTACCAGCTGTTCGCCCGCCAGCTCGGCACCAACAACATGCCCGACTGCTCGAACATGTGCCACGAGTCGTCCGGGTCCGCGCTCGTCGAGACGCTGGGCGTGGGCAAGGGCAGCGTGTCCCTGGAGGACATGTACGAGGCCGACCTGATCATCGTGGCCGGGCAGAACCCGGGCACCAACCACCCCCGGATGCTGTCCGCTCTGGAGAAGGCGAAGCGGCGCGGCACGCGGATCGTCACGGTGAACCCGCTGCCCGAGGCGGGTATGAAGGCGTTCCGCAACCCGCAGTACGCGCGGGGCCTGCTGGGGCGCGGCACCGAGCTGACCGACCTGTTCGCGCAGATCAGGGTGGGCGGCGACCTCGCGCTCTTCTCGGCGGTGAACCGGCTGCTGCTGGAGGCCGACCAGCGTGGCGAGAAGGTCCTCGACCACGGGTTCGTGAACTCGTTCACGCACGGGTTCGAGGAGTTCTCCGAGGCGCTGCTGGCCGAGCCCGAGGACGAGTTCTGGGCGCGCACCGAGCGCGACACCGGGCTCACCCGTTCCCTGATCGAGGAGCTCACCGCCATGGTGGTGGCCTCGGAGCGGATCGTGGTGTGCTGGGCGATGGGGCTGACCCAGCACAAGCACTCGGTGCCGACCATCCGCGAGGTGGTCAACTTCCTGCTGCTGCGCGGCAACGTGGGACGGCCGGGCGCGGGTGTGTGCCCGGTGCGCGGCCACTCCAACGTGCAGGGCGACCGCACGATGGGCATCTTCGAGCGGCCCGCCGACTCCTTCCTGGACGCCCTGGGCGCCGAGTTCGGGATCGAACCGCCACGCGAGCACGGGCACGACGTGGTGAACTCGATCCGGGCGATGGCCCGCGGCGAGGTGGGCGTGTTCATCGCCATGGGCGGCAACTTCGTGGCCGCCTCGCCGGACACCGAGGTGACCGAGGACGCGATGCGCCAGGTGGGGCTGACGGTGCACGTGTCCACCAAGCTCAACCGTTCGCACGTGGTGACCGGCACCCGCGCCCTCATCCTGCCCGCCCTGGCCCGCAGCGACCGCGACCAGCACGACGGTGAGCAGCGGTGGGTGACGGTGGAGGACTCGATGGGTCTCGTGCACGCCTCGCACGGCGTGCTCCCGCCGCTGTCCGAGGGGATGCGCTCGGAGGTGGACATCGTCCGCGGACTGGGGCGCAGGGTCTTCGGAAACGACCCGGTGGACTGGGACCGGATGGCCGACTACGACCGGGTGCGCGACCACGTGTCCCGGGTCGTGCCGGGCTTCGAGGACTTCAACACACGGGCGCGCAAGCGTGAGGGGTTCGCCCTGCCGCACGCCCCCCGTGACGACCGGAAGTTCCCGACCGCGACCGGTCTGGCCAACTTCACGGTGAACGGCACCTACGCGCCGGAGGTCCCCGAGGGACGGCTGCTGTTGCAGACGCTGCGCTCGCACGACCAGTACAACACCACGATCTACGGCCTGGACGACCGGTACCGGGGCATCACGGACGGTCGGAGGGTCGTGCTGGTCAACGTCGAGGACGCCGCCGAACTGGGGCTGGAGGACGGGGCCTACACGGACCTCGTGGGTGAGTGGTCGGACGGCCGCGAGCGGCGGGCGCCGCACTTCCGGGTGGTGCACTACCCCACCGCCCGTGGCAGCGCGGCCGCGTACTACCCGGAGACCAACGTGCTGGTGCCGCTGGACTCCACCGCGGACGTCAGCAACACGCCCACGTCGAAGTCGGTGGTGGTGCGTTTCGAGCCGTCCTCGCAGGTCGGCTGAGCCGGGCGGGCGTTCCGCTCCCGGTGTCCGAGGGCCCCTGAGTCTCCGTGCTCAGGGGCCCTCGGCCGTGGTGCGGGGCCCCGGGGGTACCCCCGGAACCAGGAAGCCGGGGCCACGGAGCACCGTGCGCCGTCCCCGCACCGCCTCGGCACCGGAACACGGATCACCGGTCCCCGGGGCGGCGCCACGGGAGACGGGCCCGGACCCGCCAGCGGGGGCGCCACCGGGGACGCCAGCTCAGCCACGGCAGCCAGGGTTCCCCCGGCGGGTGGGGGACGGTGGGATCCTCCAGGTCGCCCTGGAGGACGTCCTCGATCTCCTCGAACCTGATCCCGGCGAACACCATGATGTCGGCGGCGACCATCTCCACGGCCAGGTGGGTGGCGTGGGTGACCGGGTCGTCCTCGGGTGCGCCGGTCCCGTAGGCGCGCGCGGCCGTCAGAGCCCGCTCCACCGCCCGTTCCCGGGCCTCACGGCTGCTGAGGTCGTCGGCCAGGATCGTGAGCACGTCGGCCATGTCGGTCACGATCGGTGCCAGCTCGCGTTGTTCCTCCACGCCCATGGCGGTGGTGGTCCGGGCCAGGAACAGACAGCTCTCGCCGAGGAGGATCAGCCGCTCGATGACCTCGTCCTCCTCCAGGACGGGCTGCGGGTCGCCCCAGCGGATGGTGGAGAGCCGGATCGTGGACTTGCTGCTCTCGCGTGCCCGGCTGAGCTCGGCCATGGGTCGGCTCAGGTCTCCGAGCCGGTTGACCACCTGTTCGCTGGAGGTCTCCCCGTCCTCCAGGGAGCGGCCGACCAGAGCGAGCATGCTGGCCATCTCGTTGAGCGCGTCCTCCTCGATCCGTCGGAGCAGGGCCACCAGCCGCGCCGGGAAGAACAGCTGGCTGAAGGCGAGCGCCACACCGGCGCCGATGAGGGCGTCCACGAGCCGGTCGATGCCGGGGCTGGCACCACCGACGAAGATCGTCGTCAGGATGGCGCTGGCTGCGGCCTGGCCGATGATGATCCGTTCGGCGTTGATCGCGGCGGCCACCGTCATGGCGCACGCGGTGGCCAGCACCATGGCCACCTCGTTGAGGTCGGTGACCAGCAGGCTGAGCTCGCCCGCGAGGATGCCGATGAACACGCCCATGAGCAGGCGCAGGGCCTGCGCGCCGCGTTCCCCGCCGGAGGCGTTGAGCGCGATGACGGCGGCGATGGGGGCGAAGAAGGGCCGGTGGTCCTGGACGAGGCCGCCCGCGATGGTCCAGGCCAGTGTGGCGGCGATGACCGCGAGCACGATCAGGGAGGCGTTGGCCGACAGGCGGTCCCGGACCTCCGTCGCCACGGCCCTGATCCGGCTCCGCGGGGTGTGGCCCTCAAGGGGCAGCTCTCCCATGTTCTCCTCACCGACGAAGGGACAGGCCTTCGGGGGTGGGGGGCCGCCGGTTCCATTGATACCGGCCGGGAGGCGAGAAGTGTGGTTGCCGGGCCCGGTGTTTCGCGGCGGAGCGGACCCGGGGTGTCCCTCCGTGACGGGTCGCCCGTACTGTGTCGCCATGCCGACGATCTACCTGATCCGCCACGGTAAGGCCTCCCCCGAGGCGGCGGACTACGACGAACTGAGCGCCACCGGGCACGAACAGTCCCGGCTGGTGGGGGCGGAGCTGGCCCGACGCGGGCTGGAACTCGGCCCCGTGGTGACCGGGACCCTGCGCCGCCAGCGGCAGACCGCCGTCGCGGCGCTGCGCGGCCTGGACGGGGCGGGCGGGTCGGGTCCGGAACCCGTGGCCGACCCGTGGAACGAGTACGACCACCTGCGCCTGTTGGAGCGCCACACGACCGGAACCGGCACCCTCCAGGAGCGGCTGGACGCCTCGCTGCACGCGTGGACGGCCTCCGACGCGACCGGCGAGGGTTCCTGGACAGCCTTCCGCGACGGGGTGCGCGCGGCGTTGGACGAGCTCGCGACCTCCCTCACCAGGGGGCGCACGGCGCTCGTGTTCACCTCGGCCGGGGTGATCGCCACCGCCTGCGCGACCCTGATGCGGGCGCCGGAGCCGGTGTTCGTCGCGATGAACCGGGTGGTGGTCAACGGGTCGGTGACCAAGCTGGTGCACGGACGCGGCGGAACCCGGCTGCTCTCCTTCAACGACCACGCCCACCTGGAACACGGCGGCCCGGACCTGATGACCTTCCGTTGAGTGCCGTTCTCTCGACCCCACGACGTACCGACCAGTCGGTTCGGGCTCCGCGCGCCCGTGTGCGGAGCCGGGCCCGGCAGGGCATCCTGGGTGCATGACCGAACACCCCGCCTCCGACTCCGTCCCCATCCCGGGTTCCGTTCCCCTCCCCGGGTTCGGCCCCGTCCCACGGGTGCCGCCCGCCCCGGAGGCCGACTCAGCGGAGGCCACCGCGCCGGAGGCCGCACCCTCGCAGGCCGCTCCCGGCCAGGATCCCGCCCCCGAGGTCCGGCACCTGGCGGCCACGCTGCGCCGCCGCCGGTCGGAGCTGGCCGACGCGAGGGCGGCCCGGATCGGCGACGGCAGCATCGTCCACGAACTGACCACCCGGGTCTGGGTGGGCGTGGAGATCCCGGCGGTCGTGTGCGCCGCCGCCGACGACCCCATGCGCCTGCGCCCGTCCACCAGCCCGGTGACCTGCCTGCGGTGCAGGTCGAGACGGTCGGGTTCCGGCGGGGAACAGGTCCCCGGCCAGGCACTGCTGTGGGGCTGACGGGTCAGGCCAGAGCGGCTCGTTCCGCCGCGCGGGACAGCACCGCGCGCAGGCCGAGTTCGTAGCCGAGGATCCCGCACCCCGCCACGTACCCGGCGGCGACCGGCGCGGTGACGGAGGTGTGGCGGAACTCCTCACGGGCGTAGATGTTGGAGATGTGCACCTCGACCACGGGCGCCTCGATCGCGTCCACCGCGTCGCGCAGGGCGATGCTGTAGTGGGCGTAGGCGCCGGGGTTCATCACCACACCGGCGTAGTGCCGGGCCGCGTGGACCTGGTCGACCATGCCGCCCTCACTGTTGGTCTGGGCGCAGACGACCTCCACACCCAGTTCCCTTCCGAGGGCGGTCACCCGCTCCTCGACCTCAGCGAGGGTGGTGGTTCCGTACTGCTCGGGGTCACGGGTGCCCAGCAGGTTGAGGTTGGGGCCGTTCAGCAACAGCACGGTGGGCGAGTTCTCGGGCATGCGCGGGTTCCTGGCTTCGACTCCGGTTGGTGGCACCAGCGTAGACCCCGGCCACCCGGACGGGAAGCCGAACCGGTAGCATACCGACCAGTCGGTTGATCACTCTGGGAGGCAACCCGTGACGTCCACCCTGCTGTCCAGGCGCGACCTCCGGTTCCTGCTCTACGAATGGCTCGACGCCGAGGCCCTCACACGCAGGCCGCGGTACGCCGACCACTCGCGGGAGACCTTCGACGGCGCGCTCGACCTGGCCGAACGCGTGGCCACCGACCACTTCGCCCCGCACAACAAGACCAGTGACGCCCACGAACCCCGTTTCGACGGTGAACGCGTGCACGTCATCCCCGAGGTCGGCCGGGCCCTGAGGGTGCACGCCGAGACCGGGCTCTCCTCCCTGGCGATGGACGCCTCCGTGGGCGGCGGTCAGATCCCCCGGGTGGTCTCCAGCGCCTGCGACGCCTACTTCCAGGCCGCCAACCCGGGCACGGCCGCCTACCCCTTCCTCACCTCGGGCAACGCCTCCCTGCTGCTGGCCCACGGCTCCCCCGAGCAGATCGACGCGTTCGTCCGACCCATGGTGGAGGGGCGCTACACGGGCACGATGTGCCTGTCCGAGCCGCACGCGGGAAGCTCGCTGGCCGACCTCACCACCCGCGCCGAACCCGACGGCGACGCGTACCGGCTCTTCGGCAACAAGATGTGGATCTCCGCCGGCGACCACGAACTGACCGAGAACATCGTCCACCTGGTCCTGGCCAGGATCCCCGGCGGGCCGCCCGGGGTCAGGGGCATCTCGCTCTTCGTCGTGCCCAAGCACCTCGCCGACGGGGAGCGCAACGACGTCGTCACCGCCGGACTCAACCACAAGATGGGCTATCGGGGCACCGTCAACGCGCTCCTGAACTTCGGGGAGGGCCGCCACACCCCCGGCGGCGCACCGGGCGCGATCGGCTTCCTGGTGGGCGAGCCCCACCAGGGGCTGCGGTACATGTTCCACATGATGAACCACGCCCGGATCGGCGTGGGGGCCGGGGCGACGGCGGTCGGCTACACCGGCTACCTGAAGTCACTCGCCTACGCCCGTGAACGGCTCCAGGGCCGCCCCCTCGGCGCGAAGGATCCCGCCCAGCCCCAGGTGCCCATCATCGAGCACACCGACGTGCGCCGGATGCTCCTGGCGCAGAAGAGCTACGTGGAGGGCGCCCTGGCCCTCGTCCTCTACTGCGCCCGGCTCGCCGACGAGGAGGTCAGCGGCGAACCCGAGGCCGCCCGGCGGGCGCACCTGCTCCTGGACGTGCTCACTCCGATCGTGAAGAGCTGGCCCTCGCAGTGGTGCCTGGAGGCCAACAGCCTGGCCATCCAGGTGCACGGTGGGTACGGCTACACGCGCGAGTACGACGTGGAACAGCACTACCGGGACAACCGGCTCAACGCCATCCACGAGGGCACGCACGGCATCCAGGCGCTGGACCTGCTGGGCCGCAAGGCCGTCCTGGACCACGGAGCCCGGCTGTCCCTGCTGGTGGAGACGGCCCGCGCCGCCGTGGACGACAGCACCGAGACCGAGTACGCGGGGCTCCTCTCCGCCGCTCTGGACCGGATGACCGAGGCCACCGCCGCAGCCTGGTCCGACGGGGACCCGGCTGCCGCGCTGGCCAACGCCACCCCTTACCTGGAGGCGGTCGGTCACGTCGTGGTGGCCTGGATGTGGTTGGAGCAGCTCACGGCCGCCCACGGCAAGGAGGGCGACTTCTACGAGGGGAAGCGCGCAGCCGCCGCGTACTTCTTCCGCCACGAACTACCCCGGACCGAGGCCTGGTTCCGCCTGGTCGCCTCCCGTGACCGCACGGTCCTGGACACCTCCCCGGACGTCCTGTAGCCGCGCGGGGACGTCCAGGACGAACACGTGGCCGATGTCGGCTTCCTCGAACCCGTAGTCGGCGTTGGCCACCCGCACGTGCTCCGGCGTGACCTCGACGATCCGCACCGTCACCGGCTCCGCGCGCCCCGGCAGGGTCATGTGCCAGAGCTCGGCCAGGGAGGCCAGGCCTTGGTCGTCCAGGACGCCCCGCGCCTCGTGTTCCGAAGCCGCGTGACCCAGGGGCTGACCGAACGGGTTCACCGGCACGTAGGCACCACCCCCCTCCGGTCTCAGGTAGCCCAGGACCTCGCCGTCCTCCTCCCGGTGGTGAGCCGTCCAGTGCGCGGGGATCACGCGCCCTCCCTCAGCTGCTCGGCGAAGACCTCCATGGCCTCGCGCTGGTAGTCCGCCAGTCCGGGGGTGACGCTCTCGTACACCTCACGCCACGGGCCGTCCTCGGCGTAGACCCGCCCCAGGTGGGCGAAGGCGTCGGCGTCGGGGGTCCACATCACACACACCTGCCGGTAGTGCACCTCGATCTCCGCCTGGACCGACGGCGCCGCCACCGGCGTGCCCGCCCTCAGGAGGGCGGCCATCCGGCCCATCGCCTCCGCGGCCTCCGCACGCATCCGCTCACCGTCGACGGAGGCCATCGCCTCCCGGGCCCGCTCCCACTGCCGCGGCCACTCGACGCGAGCCCGCTCGGAGTAGTGGGCGGTGTCGAAGCCGTCGAAGAGCTCCTCGGGTCTGCTGGTCACGTCGCTTCCCTCCAGGGTGTCCACCGTGCGACGCACGGTGTCGACGAGGACGCTGAGACGGTCCCGCTCCGCCTCCAGGTCACACAGGTGCTGCCGGAGCGCCTCCGCCTCGTCCTGCTGCGAGTCCAGGACACGACGGATGTCCGCCAAGCCCAGCCCGAGCTCACGCATGACCAGGACACGTTGGAGCCTGCGCAGTTCGCGCTCGCCGTAACGGCGCAGCCCGCCCGGCCCGGTACTCTCCGGGATCAGTAGTCCCACGTGGTGGTAGTGGCGCAGTGTCCGGGAGGTCACCCCGCTCAACCGGCAGACCTCACCCATCGACCACGACATCCGTCTCCCCTCGTCCAGCCGGTACCTCCGGCCACAAAACGAAGCTAGACGTTGACGTCACGTCAACCGCAACCCCCGTTCCCACAGCGAAGGGGAACCCGGGCGTCACGGGACGCCCCTCCCCCTCCGAGAGGGTCAGTCCTTCTTCAGAGACCTGCTGCCCAGAAGGGGAGGACACGGAGCTTGGCGCGGATGTCCGGTTGGGTGCTCCTCGACCAGCCAAGAGCTTCGTCTCGCAGGGCGCCCACTGGAGCGCGAGGTCACGGGGGCCCTAGGGAGTCGGTCCGAGGCGAGGGCCGGGACCGCATCGCTTCACTCGCACCCCGGAGGCTCCGGCTCAGCCCCCGACGCATGGACGGGCGAATCAGGCCGACGGGTCGGAGGCGTGGCGGGCGAGCATGGTCTGCACGGCCTGCTCGACGGCGTAGCTGGTGTCGGCGGGCGTGGGGCTCCAGTCGGTCAGCAGCATACGAGGCCACAGAACGTAGTTGGCGATCATGCCGAGGAACTGGTTGGCGGCGCTCACGGCGTCGGGGACATCGGCGTTGCCGGCCTCGTGCTCGGCTTCCAGGTAGTGCTGGACGGAGGTGAAGTAGGGCATCTTGCCGAGCCGGAACTGCATCCTTCCCAGTTCGGGGAAACGGGGCAGCTCGGCGATGACGATGCGGAACAGGGCTGTCATGCCGGGCTGGCCGATCAGATCGGCGTAGCGGTGACCGATGCACCGCAGTCCGGAGCCTAGGTCTCCGGCCTCGGGCCGCGCGACACCGCCGTCGGCGTCACGTTGCCAGGACTCGGTGACGATGGCCTCGAAGAGGGACGCTTTGGTCGGGAACTGCTTGAAGAGCGTGGACTTGGAGACCGCCGCCGCCTCGGCGATGCGGGCGAGCGAGGTGCCGTCGTAACCGCGCTCCAGGAACAACTCCGTGGCTGCGGAGACGATCGACTCGCGCTTGCGCTGGGCGAGTCGGCGGTGATGCGCGGAGAGCTCTGCTGCCATGTACGCAGTATGCCCCAAAACCGAGGCGAGTCACTTGACTCGCCTCTCTTGGCCTGAGTACGGTTCAAAGAGAGCCGAGTCACTCGACTCGTATCTGATGCGTAGCACTTTCTCCCTTTCGGGTGCCCTGTGGTGAAGGAGCATGTGATGGCTGACAACAGGATCGCTTTGGTGACCGGCGCCAACCGTGGCCTGGGACGGAGCACCGCTCTGGCCCTCGCGGCGCGCGGGGTGGATGTCGTCGTCACCCATCGCGGTGACGCGGACGGCGCCGAGGAGACGGCACGGCGGGTGCGGGCCGCCGGCGCGGCCGCAGCCGTGCTGCGACTCGACATCGGCGATGTCCCCTCCTTCACGGCCTTCGTTGATGAACTGGGAGGACTACTCGAACACTGGGGTGGCGCCTCGGGCCTCGACATCGTGGTCAACAACGCGGGAGTGGGCGTTTTCGGCCCGCTGGAAGCTGTCACGCTCGACGACTTCCACACCGTGTTCGACACGAATGTCCGGGGCACGTTCTTCCTCATCCAGTCGCTCGTGCCGCTACTGGCTCAGGGCGCCAGCATCATCAATGTCTCGTCGTCACTGACCCGTCACACCAGCCCGGCGACCTCGGTCTACTCCGCCTCCAAGGCCGCCGTCGAGGCCCTGAGCCGCACGTTGGCCGCAGAGCTGGGCACGCGCGGTATCAGGGTCAACTCGATCGCTCCGGGGCCGACCGCCACGGACTTCAACGGCGGAGCCATGCGCGACGATGCCCAGATGCGCCAGGGCCTTGCCGAACAAACGGCGCTCGGCCGCGTCGGCGAACCCGAAGAGATCGGCGACGCCATCGCCACGCTGGCCTCCGACGGCCTGCGCTGGGCTACTGCCCAGCGCCTCGAGGTTTCCGGTGGCGTGTTCCTCTGACGCCGAGGAAGGCCGACAGGCGTCGGGGCCGATCGCCGGGTCCATCCCCGCGTGCGCGGGGCTCACCCCGTGGCGGACGCGAGACCCTGTGCGAGTTTCGGTCCATCCCCGCGTGCGCGGGGCTCACCTGCTCACCGGCAGCCCGGACTACGAGCGGGCCGGTCCATCCCCGCGTGCGCGGGGCTCACCTGTCGGAGCACACCGACGCCTACAACCGACCCGGTCCATCCCCGCGTGCGCGGGGCTCACTTCTCGCACCCGGCACAGGTGCGCGCCGCCAGCGGTCCATCCCCGCGTGCGCGGGGCTCACAGTAAACGACCTGGGATAACGTGGGCCGTTATCTCCGCTTGACCTTTGCCCACGTCCTCTTGTGCACATCCTGGCAGATCCCGGTCCCGGCCGCGTCAGATCGCCTCGCGGCGCTGCAGGTAGCTGAAGGCCGCCCAGCCGGGCAGCACCGGCAACCAGAAGGTGAGCACCCGAAACAGCAGCACCGCTGGCAGGGCCACGTCCGCGGGCATCGCGGTGACCGTCGTGAGTCCACCGATCAGCGCCGCCTCGACCGCGCCGAGCCCGCCCGGGGTGGGCGCGGCCGAACCGATGGCGTTCCCCGCGAGGAACACCACGGCGACCGCGACCAGGCTCACGTCGAGACCGGGCTCCGCGAAGGCCAGGACCGAGAAGTGCAGGGACAGCACGAAGGCCACGGTCAGCAGCAGCGTGCCTCCCAGCCCCAGGATCAGGCTGGCGGGACGTTGGAACAGGTCCAGCAGCTGGGGCAGGACCCCCCTGAGATAAGGGCGCAGGCTGGAACCGACGGCCCTGCGCAGGCGGGGGTACAGCAAAACGCATCCCACGCTGACGGTCCCGATGATGACGATCACGGTGACGGTCGGTGAGGGTGTGAAGCCCGTCCAGTACGACGTGCCGGTCAGGTACGCGCACACCAGGAGCAGTGGCACGTGAACGAGGAAGCCCGCCAGCTGCGTGAGACCCACGGCCGACAGCGACAGCGAGACGGGCACCCCGGTCCTGATCACGTACCGGCTGTTGATCGCGATCGATCCGAGTCCGGCCGGGGCCGCGATGCGCACGAAGGACCCCGCGTACTGCACCAGGACGGTCCGCCAGAACGGCAGGGGTGCCGGGACGAAGCCGATCAGCACCATGGCGGCGGCGACCATACAGACGGTCGCCATGGCCAGGGCCGCCAGGGTCCACCCCGGGTCGGCGTAGCGGATGGTGCCCAGTTCGACCCCGGAGAGCTGGTACACCAGCACGAGTCCGACCAGGGTGACCACCACGAAGCTCACGATGGTACGGGGGCGCATCCGCTCCAGGCGGGCGGGTTCGGTGGGTGCCTCGGGGGCGACCGCCGCGATGTGGCGCCGCAGCTCCCCCATGAGCGAGCGGTCGGCGCGGCGCAGCGCGGCGCGGAGCCCGTGGGGCAGGCCCGCGGGTTGCAGCAGGGGGAGGATGGCGGCGGTGGCGGAGACCCCCAGGGCCCGCACGGCGGAGGACACCGCGCGGTCGGCGCCCACGCGCAGCGCCATCAGGGTGACCATCGCGGCGGTGTCCAGGGCCGTGCGGATCTGGGGCGCGGCCACCGCGCCTCGGTCGACTCCGCTGAGCGCGGCGGTGACCGGCCGCAGGTCGCCGTGCGGCAGCACGCCGACCGTGGTGCCGTTGAGGTCGCCGTGCGCGACGCGACGCCGGTGCAGCAGGCCGAGTTGGCGCCACAGGTCGTCCAGCAGGGCGTCGCTGATCCGGCTCGCCTCCAGGGTGTCCAGGCCCTGGAGCCGGGAGCGTTCACGGGCCAGGAAGATCGTGCCGGGGGTGAGTTCGCCCAGGGCCAGGACACGGGGGGCCTCCACCCCGGCCTCGCGGGCGGCGGCGCTCATGAGCGCGGCGTGCTCGGCGCGTCTGCGCGCCCCGTAGAGCATGCGGGGGGCGACGGGACCGCGCAGGAGGAGGAGGTCGCGCAGGCGCAGCCAGAACCCGCTGGTGTTCTCGGAGTTGAGGACGGAGAGTTCGATCTGGCGCCCGTCCGAGAGGTCGGCCAGGTAGAGGGCGTCGCCCTCCCGGTCGGTTCCGGCGGGGGTGATCCGGTCCGCGGTCACGCCGAAGCGGCGGAGCTCCGCCTGGATGAGCCCGGTCGCTGGGGGCGGCACGCTGGCGCCGATGGCGTAGCGGCTGAGAGCGGCACTGGTGAGGCCGACGAGGAGGGTGAACAGGACCGCGAGGATGCTGGTGACCCCGGCCATCACCGAGGTGACGGCGATCACGGCGTTGGTGCCCCACAGCAGCGAGCGCACCCGGGGCTGTCCGGTGGGCATGGTCCGGGCGAACGCGATTCCGGCGGCGACGTAGCCCAGGGTGGCGGCCGTCAGGATCTCGTCGGGGACCCCGGGGAGCGACTCGGCGCTGTAGGTGGCGTTCTTCAGAACCGAGTTGACGTAGGACGTCATGGCGTAGGCCGCCACCGCCGCGACGACCGCGCGGCTCAGGTCGCGCAGCTCTCGGAGGAACAGCGTGCGCAGGACGACGTAGGCGATCAGGACGATGAGCAGCAGGTTGGCGCCGAGCGCCGCGCCGAACAGCAGCCACGACGGGATCACCGCGCGCAGCTGGGAGGCGTCGTCGATCGGTGCGCCGTCCGAGATGGCGTCGCTCACCAGGAACAGGACCACGCAGACCAGGAGCAGCCCGGCGACGCCGACGAGGAGGTCGACGGGACTGCGCGGGGCCCTCGCGGTGGCACGGCCGGGGGTGGGGGCCGGTGTTTCGGTCGGGGTTGTCGTCACGGAACAAGCCTGCCGGACCCATGCGGATTCGGACGGCAGGGGTGAGGGTGTTTCGTCCTGCCCGTTCCACACGACGGCGCCGCCGGGAGGTCCCCGGCGGCGCCGTGTGTCGGTTCAGCCGCGCTGGTAGCGGCGCTGGAAGCGTTCCACCCGTCCCGCGGTGTCCACCACGCGGGCGTTGCCCGTGTAGAAGGGGTGGCTGGCGCTGGAGATGTCGACGTCGACCACCGGGTAGGTGTGGCCGTCCTCCCACTCGACGGTGTTCGCGCTGCTCCGCGTGGACCGGGTGAGGAAGGCGAAGTCGGCCGCCTTGTCGCGGAAGACGACGGGGCCGTACTGGATGTTCTTCTGCATGGGGTCCTCCCTGCGTCAGCGTTCCTCGCGGAACTCGGTGTGGCGGTGGAGCCGGGGGTCGTACTTGCTGAGGACCAGGCGGTCCGGAGTGTTGCGGCGGCTCTTCCGGGTCACGTAGGTGGTCCCGGTGCCCTCCGTGGACCTGAGCCGGATGACGGGCCGGGCGTCGTCGCGTGCCATGGGCGCCTCCTTGGGGTGTCAGGCCTTCCAACCAACCGATAACCGTTTTCATTCCCATGAACATCCGACCCCGCCACGGAGTGCCGCATACCCGAATGCGCAGGAAAACTACTTAGAGTAATAATCTCACTACAAAAGCACGGATGCGGCCGAAGGAGAACCCATGGAACACGGACCCAACCGTCGTCAGGTCCTTCGCGGCGGAGCGGGGCTCGGGGTCCTGACCACGGCCGCCCTGTTCGGCGGCACCCTCCGCCCGGCCCTGGCCGCCCCCGACACCGGAGCGGCACCCACCTTCACCGGCGTGCCGGTCGCCCACGCCGACGGTCTCACCGTCCCGCCCGGATACACCGCCCGGGTCCTGCTCCCCTGGGGCGCGCCGCTGCACCGGGGGACCCCGTCGTGGCGGCCCGACGCCTCCGACACCGCGACGGAGGCCGCCCGCCAGGTCGGCACCGGACACAGCGGACTGACCTACGTCCCCCTGCACCCCGGGCACGACGGCGGTCGGCGCGGGCTGCTCGTGATCAACCACTCCTGGGCCGACCCGGTGCTGCTGCACGCGGACGGAGGGCGCTCGGCCACCGTGGAGCGCACCGACAAGGAGATGGCCTCCCTCGGCGTGACCATCGCCCGCGTCGAACTGACGGACGGCCGCTGGAGGGTGATCGACGACGAACTCAACCGGCGGCTCACGGCCAGTTCACCCACCACCCTGTCCGGACCGCTCGCCGGGCACCGGAGCCTGGAGACCGCCACGGACCCGACCGGGGTCATCGGCGGCACCGCCCACGCCAGCACCCCCTGGGGGACCTACCTGACCGGGGAGGACACGCTCACCGACGTGTTCGGGACCCGGACCCAGGGTTGGTCCCCCACCGAGTCCCAGCGCCGCTACGGGCTCACCTCGGGCGAGGCCTCCTACGGCTGGCACACCCACCTGGGACGCTTCGACCTGGCCGGTGAACCCAACGAGGCGCACCGGTTCGGCTGGACCGTGGAGATCGACCCCCTGAGCCCGTCCTCGGCACCGGTCAAGCACACCGCGATGGGCCGGATCGCGCACGGCGGCGCGGCCGTCACCGAGTCACGCGGCCGGGCGGTCGTCTACATGAGCGACCCCACACACCTGTACAAGTTCGTGGCCGAGCACCCCTGGCGCACCACCCAGGGCCGGAGCCCGGGCCCGCTGGACGAGGGCGTCCTCCACGTGGCCCGGCTGGACTCCGACGGGCTGGGTACCTGGCTGCCGCTGGTCCACGGACGCACCGGCCTGACCACGCGCGACGGCTTCGCCGACCAGGCCGACGTGTTGTTGAGGGCCCGTGAGGCCGCCGACGCGGTGGGCGCCACCGAGCTCAGGGGGCCGGGGACACCGGCGGTGCACCCCGTGAGCGGGAGGGTCTACCTCCCGGAGGCCTCCGCCGACGGCGGACGCGTGCTGTCCTGGACCGAGGGCGCCAGCGACCCGGGCGCGACCCTGTTCTCCTGGCAGGAGTTCGCCTCCGGCGGGAGCGCCTCCGACCCGGAGCGAGGAGCGGTCTTCGCTTCTCCGGGCGGGGTCCACTGCGGTGAGGACGGACGCCTGTGGATCCGGACCGACGTGGTCCGGCTCGGGGACCCCTCCGGGAACTCCCGCGAACTGGTGGGCAACAGCGCGCTGCTCTGCGCCGACCCCGAGAGCGGCGAGGTGCGGCGGTTCCTGGCCGGCCCGCCCGGGTGCGGCATCGCGGGAACGGCGGCCAGCCCCGACCAACGGACCCTGTTCGTGACCGTCCAGGGGCCGGGGTCGGCCGCGCCCGGCCTGGGAGAGCCCACGGCGGAGGACCCGCGAGCGCTGAGCAACTGGCCGGGGTTCGATCCGGCCGGTCGGCCCCGGTCGGCGGTCGTGGTGGTGCGCAAGGACGACGGCGGGATCATCGGGACCTGATCCGATCGTCCGGGTGGGGCGGACACGTAGCCGAGGGTGGGGCGTCCCTTCTGTCCGGCGCCCCGGTGTCGGGCGTACGTTGGGCCCGTGAGCGAGCAGACCGACACCCCGGCGCCCGGTCCCCCGGCCCCCGGCCGGGCGGGCCCGGCGCGCACCCCGCTGGAGGCGTTGCGCACACGGCGCTTCCCTCTGTCCTCCTGGCCGTGGCGGAGCCTGGGGTACCTGGCATCGTCCGTGGTCGTCGGAACGGTGCTCACCACACTGCTCCTCCCGATCACCTTCCCCCTCCTCGCCCTGGGCACGGCCGTGGAGGAGATGGCCACGGGCCGGGACCACCCCACCTGGCTCCTGATCACCCTGCTGGCCGCCGGTCTCGCCCTCCTCCTGGCCTTCGGCCCCCTGGTCGCGGTGCCCGTGGCCCGGCTGGAGCGGTGGCGGCTGCGCCTGGTCCACCCGCCGATCACGGGAGGGCACCGACCCACCGGGCGGGGCGTGCTCGCCTGGGTCCGCGCGCGGTACACCGAGCCCGCGACCTGGCGCGCGTTCGCGTACCTGCTCCTGCTGGTCACGGTGGTCGACGCCGTCAGCTGGAGCGTGCTGTACCTGTTCCCCGCCCTGGGCGCCTACCTGCTCGCCACCCCGGCGATCACCGCCCTGGGACGGACCGTCACCCTCTTCCCGTGGGCGTTCGACGCACCGGGGGCCACCCTCCCGCTGGTCCTGGCCGGTGCCGTCCTGCTGCTGGTCACGCCGTACGTCGCGGCCGTCACCGCGCACGCGCACGCCGTGCTGGCCCGCCTGCTGCTGGAGGACCACGGTACCGAGGAGCTGCGTTCGGAACTGGTGGAGGTGACCCGGTCCCGCGCCCGCCTGGTGGACGCCTTCGAGACCGAGCGCCGACGTATCGAACGCGACCTGCACGACGGCGCCCAGCAGCAGCTCATCTCCCTGGCCATGCAGATCGGGCTGGCCCGGATGGACGCCCCGCCCGGCAGCGACATGGAACGGACCCTGGCCTCCGTGCACGGGCAGGCCAAGGAGATCATCGGCTCACTGCGGGAGATCGTGCACGGAATCCACCCCAAGGTCCTCAGCGACCGCGGACTGCCCGCCGCCCTCCCCGAACTGGCCGACCGCTGCCCCGTTCCGGTCCGCGTCCGTGTGGACCTGCCCCGGCGACTGCCCGCCCACGTGGAGAGCACCGCCTACTACGTGGCCGCCGAGTCGCTGGGCAACGTCGCCAAGCACGCCTGGGCCCGCTCCGTCCGGTTGAACGCCTCGCTGGACGGTGACACGTTGGTGCTGGAGACCGTCGACGACGGGCGGGGCGGCGCCGATCCCGAGCGCGGTACGGGGCTGACGGGGCTGGCCGACCGGGTCGCCGTCGTGGGCGGCCGTGTCCTGTTGTCCAGTCCGGCCGGTGGACCCACGCGGCTGAGAGCGGAGATCCCTTGTCCCCCATCCGGGTAGTGCTGGCCGAGGACGGCGCCCTGCTGCGTGAGGGCCTCGCGGGCCTTCTGCGCAGGTTCGGGTTCGAGGTGGCCGAGGCGGTGGGTGACGCCGAGGCCCTGGTGGAGGCGGTCGCCGCGCACGGCCCCGACCTCGTGGTCACCGACATCCGCATGCCGCCGGACTTCGGTGACGAGGGCCTGCGGGCCGCCGTCCGGTTGCGCCGCGAACGCCCGGGCCTGCCCGTCGTGGCGCTCAGCCAGTACGTGGAGTCCAGCTACGCGGCGGAGCTCCTCGACTCCCACGACGGCCGGGGCATCGGCTACGTCCTCAAGGAGAGGGTGGTGGACGTGGCCGACTTCGCGGACACCCTGCGCAGGGTGCACCGTGGCGGGACGGTGATCGACCCGGCCGTCGTGCGGCAGCTGGTCCGCCGTCGCGGCACACTCCTGGAACGCCTCTCCGAGCGTGAACGCGAGGTCCTCGCGCTGCTCGCGGAGGGCCGGTCCAACTCCCGGATCGCCCGGGACCTGGTGATCTCCGAGCCCACCGTGGGCAAGCACATCGGCAACATCCTCGCCAAGCTGGACCTGCCGCCGGAGGGCACGGACGTGGACCGCCGTGTCATGGCCGTCCTCACCTACCTGCGGGAACGCCCCGAGTGACGCGGCACTTCAGGGCGTGAGGGCGTGTTCGGTGTACCGGCCGCAGGCGCCGAACCCCAGGCGGCGGTAGACCGGCTCACCGTCGGCGGAGGCCTGGAGGACCGCCACGCGGTGTCCCTCCCCCAGGGCGGTGTGGAGCGCGGCGAGCGTCATGGCGCCGCCGTGGCCGCGTCGGCGGTGGCTGGCCAGGGTGGCGATGTCGTAGATCCCGGCGACCCCGGCGTGCAGGAACACCTCGGCCGAGCAGACCGGTCGGCCGTCCGCGTACCCGACCAGGTAGCGGGCCGGGGACCCCTCTCTCAGGGCCCGTGGAGCGGCCAGGGCGAAGAAGCGGCGTACGGTCTCGGCCGGCGGGGTCCAGTCGGCCAGGACGGCGGCGTGGTCGGCGAGTTCCTCGGGCGTGCGCGCCCGGCGGATGTCCAGTCCCGTGTCGGGAACCGCGGGGAGGGAGTCCAGCTCCGCCCACATCGCGGTCTCGTGTTCGGACGCTGGCAGCCCGGCCGCCGTCAGGTGGTCGGAGAGGTCCGTCGGCCGTGCGGTGGGCCCCACCCACCAGGAGAAGGGACGGCCGGTACGGGCCAGGGACCGGACGGTTCCGTCGACGCGGGCCCCGGCGTCGGCGTCGGTGAAGCGGGCCGAGGCCACGATGTTGAAGGTGTCGTCGTCCAGACCGCTGTCCGCGACCATGAGGTCACCGGACTCCGTGACGGTGGCGCCGTCCAGGTGCCGGTGCAGGTGGCACGCGTGTTCCGCGAAGTTCCGGTCCATCCGGTCCAGCAGGTCGGTCTCGTGATGGTGGTCCATGGCGCACGATCCCAGCACGGATCCGCGCGGAACGCACCTGGTTTCCACACTCGGGGCGGTGACCCGCGCTCACGGCTCGGAGCCCCGGGCTGCGAGCGAGGGGGGTCACGTTCAGGCGCGCACGAGGGACTCCGGGGAGGGCGGGGCGGCGAGCAGTTCCTCGGGCGCGGTCAGATACCAGGCCTCCAGGGTGAGTTCGCTGAGTTCGGCCAGATCGATCCCGTCCAGCTGGACCACCACCCACCCGAACCCGCCCGCGGTGAACTGTTCCTCGAAGACCTCGGGCCGTTCCGCGACCAGCGCGGCCTGCTCGATCAGGGTCTGCTTCAGCCCCACGGTGGCGGTGCGCGGCCACAGGTAGCCGAAGGGCCGCCCCCGTACCCGGAACGTCGTGTAGCGCTCCGAGTCCTGACCCTCACACTCCGGAAGCGCGTGCACCAACCGCAGGAACCGCTCGATCTCAACAGCCATGAGAGGAGACAACCACATCCCGCCGACATCACCGCACCGGCCGTACCGCCGGGGTGCCGCGCCCGGCGCCGAACGCGGGGCGCCCCGGCCCGGGGAATGCTCGGGCCGGGGCGCGCCGTACCTCAGCGCGTCCTCATCAGCGGATGTTGACGTCGACGCAGGCGTAGAAGGCGTTGCCCGTGTCGGCCACGTTCCAGCGGGCCAGCACGGTCTGGCGACCGCTGTACCCGGAGAGGTTGACGTTGTGGCTGAAGTTCGCCGGGGGCCGGGCGCCGTTGTCGTTGAAGCTGGCGACGCGGTTGCCGTTGATGAAGTACTCCCACGTGGAGGTGGAGTGGGCGGCGGTGATCGTCCAGTTGAAGGTGGCGTTGGTACTGACGTCGGTCACGCGCCAGCCGTAGTTGTTGTCGTCCAGCTCGGCGAAGCGCGAGTTGCCACCGGAACAGCTCATCAGGCCCTTGGGGCCCTCGACGCTCTGCGGCTCCCAGCGGATCTGCCCACAGTCGACCACACCGGCGGCGCACTGGGCCTGGCGGCTCTGGGGGTTGGAGATGTATCCGTGGGCGCTCGCGGTCCCGGCGGGCATGAGGGTGAAGAGGAGTGCGGTGGCGGCGGCCACGGCGGCGGTGTTGCGGAGCTTGGGGAACTTCATGAGGTCTCACCCTTCTGGGGGGTTACGAACCCCGGAGCACACCCGGGGTCGCAGCGGGGGACCCGGACCGTCGGCCGGCCCAGGACGGCTCGGTTCGCGTCCATGGGGGTCGAACAATTCCCGTGTTCGCGAGTGTCGGCGCCTACAGGCATTCGGAAATTCCCTGTCATTCCTCATCCTGTTGACGAGCAGAGTAAGCAGCCCCCAATTCCGTCGTCAAGACCCGTTCTGAGCTTGGAACCGGGTACCACTACGAACCCGTGTCGCTGGTACTGCCAGGGCATCGGCCGGACGACCCCCCAAACTGGAAAGACTCTTATCAGAAGATCGACTGGTCTACTGAAAAGGCCCTGGGGTATTCTCTCCACAACCTCTTCGAGAACAGCGAGAACTGTCCTCGAAGACAGATTCCCTTCCCTGCGCCGGAGGCGTCCGACCCCGACACCACCGGCACCGGGCGGCTCGGAGGGCGACACGGCTCCCAGTACGCCACGGCCTCCCACCAGAGGCCCTCCCGGCCTCTCCTCTACTGACACCGGCGGCTCTCGCCCTGGGCGCCGCGCTCCTCGCCGCGCGCGTCGACCGGACTCCCGTCGCACGCCCCGAGTGAAGGGCCCGGCCGGGACCAGGGGCTGCCCCGGCCGGACCTCCCGTCAAGGCCTCCGGCCGGACCTCCGTCAGGTCTGCGGCCTCAGCGGCAACGGACAGGCGTCCCCGATCAGGCGGCACACCAGGGCCCCGCCCGCCAGGACCGCCGCCCCCACGACCAGGATCTGACCGAAGGGCGCCGGGAGCTCCTGGGTGAGCACGAACACGCCCATGGCCAGTACGAAGACTCCGAAGCCCCGACGCAGGGCGGTCTCGGGAACCCGAGGCGTCAGAAGCGCGCCGAGGAGCGAACCGGCCACCGCCAGGGCGCTGATCGCCGCGACCAGGGCCCAGTCCAGGCTCACCGTGGTCAGGTAACCGCCGAGCCCGGCGAAGGACTTCATCGCGATCACCAGCAGGGAGGTGCCCACCGCCGCGGGCATGGCCAGACCGCCGAGCAGCACGAGGGCGGGCACGACGAGGAACCCTCCCCCCGCCCCGACCAGACCGGTGACCGCGCCGACAGCCAGGCCGTCGAGGACGATCCTCCGAAGAGGCGGCGACCCGTGGGCCGCGTGTCCCTCTCCGCCACCGCGTCGCCCACGGATCATGGTCACGGCGGTCGCGACCATCATGAGCGCGAACGCGACCATCAGCAGGGTGCCCGGCAGGTGTCCGCCGACCAGCCCTCCCAACAGCGCCCCGGCCATGCCCGCCGCCCCGAAGACCAGCCCGGTCCGCCAGCGGACGTTCCCCGCTCTGGCGTGCGCGACCGTACTGACCAGCGAGGTGACACCCACGACGAACAGGGAGGCGGCGATGGCCTCCTTGGGTTCCATGCCCGCGACGTAGGTGAGCAGGGGAACCATGAGGATGGAACCGCCGCCTCCCAACAGCCCGAGGGCCAGCCCCACCACCACGGCCAGGGCCAGGGTCAGGGTCAGGACGATCTGGTACTCCATGTTGCTCTTCCTCCGTGATCCGCGCCCGGCGCGTCGACCCCCGACCCGGTCAGGCCGAGGGCTCCCCGGCGCTCACCCAGTCCGCGTATCCGCGGTCGAGTTCGACCACGTCGTAACCGGCGCGTCTCAGCGCGGAGGAGGCCACGGAGCTGCGGACACCGGAGCCGCAGTAGCTGACGATGGTGGCCTCAGGCGGCAGCGCGTGGAGGTTCCAGAGCACACGTCCCGCGCTGAGCTGTGTGGAGCCGGGGATGTGCCCCTCCGCGTACTCGCCCCTGCTGCGCACGTCCAACACCAGCCCGGTGTCGACACCGGCGAGCTCCTCCGGCGTGACGCGCGGTGGCACGCTCTCGGGCAGCCCCTCCCTGGTGGTGGTGAAGCCGTGGACCTCGTCCACGCCCACCCTCAGGAGGTGGTCCCGCACCCGTCCGGCGGTGTCCGCGTCGGGAGCGAGGAGGACCAGCGGCCGGGTCTCGGTCTCGGGGTCCAGCGCCCAGGCACCGAAGGTCGCCGCCTTGGCCGGGCCGGGGATGTTGAGGGCCCCGGTGACGGTGCCCCGATGCACCTCGGCGTGGGACCGGGTGTCCACGAACACGACCGAGTCCGCCGCCAGCGATCGGGCGATCTCCTCGTTGGAGAGCGCCGCCAGTGGCCTCCGCTCGCCTAGGACCCGCGGCCCCTCCCTGTTCTGGCGCTTCATCCGCGCGAAGTACGCGTGGGCGTCGGGCTGGCCGTCGAGCAGTTCCTCGACGAACCCCGCCATGTCGTCATCGCGCAGGTACGCGGACCACCACGCGTTCAGGCGTTCGTACCCGACGGTGGTCCCCGGGAGCGCGCCGAGGGCCTTGCCGCAGGCGCTGCCCGCGCCGTGTCCGGGCAGGACCTGGACGTGGTCCGGCAGCGTCAGGAAGACGTCCCGCAGACTGGTGAACAGCTGTCGGGCGCCCTCGAACCGGGTGCCGCTGCCGCCCGCCGCCTCGTCGAGCAGATCGGGGCGGCCGAGGTCACCGGCGAAGACGAAGTCGCCGGTGATCATGTACCCCGGCTCCCGGCTGAAGGCTCCGTCGGTGATCAGGAACGCCAGGTGTTCCGGGGTGTGCCCCGGTGTGTGGCGGGCCCGGACGGTGATGTTGCCGAGGGTGACGGCGTCACCGTCCCGGAGGCGCTCGGCGTCGAAGCCGTACTGCCAGTCCCGGCCCCCCTCAGCGGAGACGTACATGGTGGCCCCGGTGGCGGCGGCGAGTTCACGGGTGCCGGAGAGGTAGTCGGCGTGGATGTGGGTCTCGGTCACGGCCACGATCCGCATGCCGTGCTCGCGGGCGAGGTCGAGGTAGTCGTCGATGTCCCGTCGGGCGTCGACCACGATCGCCTCTCCCCTCGCCTGACAGCCGACGAAGTAGCTGGCCTGGGCGAGGTCGTGGTCGTAGAGGCGTTCCAGCAACATGTTCTGCTCCTTGTGTTCCATACTCCGGGGAGTATCCGTCTTCGAGAGGGCGGCCACGTGCGAAGGCGCGGGATCAGCCGCGAACCGCGATCCGGGCGAGGGAGTCCTCGATGTCGACGTCGTTGCGCGGCTGGTTGTAGGGCAGGCGGGTGAGGGCCATGCCCATGGCGCAGGTGTCGGTCACCGCCGCGAAGGCCAGACCGGCGCCCACGAGGCCCGCGACCGCCACGGCGGGAGCCCAGAACAGGGAGGCGAGCACGGAGGTCAGCACGATGCCTCCGGCCACCAACCGGACCTGGCGCTCCAGCGCCCAACGGCGGGGGCCGCGTTCGAGCGGCGCTCCCTGCGCCTCCCAGGCGTTCATGCCGCCCTCCATGACGACCGTGTCCGTGAGCCCGGCGGCGGCCAGCTTGTCCTGGCACTGGGTGGCCCGACCCCCCGACTGGCAGATCAGGACGAGACGGCCTCCCGCATCGGTGACGATGCGTTCCAGGTGGGCGTCGACCCGGCCGAGCGGCAGGTTGACGGCTCCGGGGACGTGCGAGCTCTCGTACTCGGCGGGGGTGCGCACGTCGACCAACAGGGTGCGGGGATCGCTCTCGGTCAGGCCGCGCACGGTGCGCACGTCGATACTGCGGGCGTTCATGTGTCTCCTCGGTGTTCGATACTCCGGGGGGTATCCGTCAAACAAAGGGACGCCTGGACCTCCGATACTGGGGGGAGTATCCGGACGTCATGGGTCGACCCGAAGGTCGACACGGGGCGCCGGGTTCACACCAGCGCCCGCGCGGCCCTCAGGCCAGGGCCAGGAAGAGCTTCTCCAACTCCTCCTCGGTGAGCTCGGGCTCCTCGCCCCGCTCACGAGCGGTGTTGCAGTGCCGCATGCCGCTCGCGACGATCTTGAACCCCGCCCGGTCCAGGGCGCGGGAGACCGCAGCCAGCTGCTGGAGCACCGCGGTGCAGTCCTCCCCCTCCTCCATCATGGAGATGACCCCGGAGAGCTGCCCCTGGGCGCGCTTGAGGCGTGTGATGGCGTCGCCCACCATTTCAGGCTTCATCTGGTCTCCTTTCGACCCACGGCCCCCAACATACCCCCGGGTGTATCCACTTCGCTCGTCGGATCCGTCACACCCCCGAACCCCGCAGCCCTACGAGTGCCGCAGGCTCTGGTGGAGCGCATCCGGGACTGGTGGCGTTGGCACAGGCCCGGTTGTGCACCACGGAGCCTCCAAGGGAAGAGGAACCCGTCGGGTGGTGACGGGCCGTGTCCACGATCGCCGCTCCTCCTGGCACGGCGTAGCACCCGGCGGGTGACTTGCCACCCTCCGTCACGTGAGGTGAATGTGGCCAACGGGCTCGAAGGTCCTCGCCCGTGATCGCGGGAACGGCGCCGAACACCGCGAGGACGGCGCCCCGCCCTGCCCATGACCACGGGCCCCGTAACACGAGGGACGCCTTTGGCCGGTAGTTGCCAATGGTGCTTTGACTCATTGCGATCCGTGGTCACTCGGGTGATTCTCTGAACCAAGCGACCGGATCGGAGCCCCCTGCGTGCCCGACGACGACCGACACACACGCGATCGATTTCGCACCCTGGACCTCCTCGACAAGCGAATGCGCGATCGGGCGCGGAGGGGGCGCGAGTCCGGGGTGTCACCGGAACAGATGACCATTCCGGAGGCGGAAGTCCTACCGCCTCTGGAACGGACCCTGTCCCAGGTCCTCGAGAAGCTCGGTACCCCCGACCTCGACCAGGCCGCCGAACGCACACGCGAACTGGCGAGCGACCTCAGGGACAGGGGCCCGGAGAGCCTCGATCTCTGTGCCGGCTACCGCGCGTCGGGCATGCGGGCCCTCCTCGACCAGGCGATCAGCACCGTGCTCGCCAGCGGGGACCCGGAGGAACTCATCAGGAACGACGAACTCCCCCTGCTCATCGGTGAGGAGTTCGCGCGAGGGGCCCTGCGCCGCTACGCGCTGGACCGCGTCTCCCCCTTCGCCGGGGACGACGCCGCGCACGCTGAGGACGCACTGCAACTCCTCGAACTCGCGGACCTCACCTTCACCTCGACGATCCTGCGCGCACTGGTGGGGAACCTCCTGCGCTGACCCCCTTGGAGCCCCGTGCCAGGCGATACGACCACCCGGGTCATCTACTCCTCCGACCTCGAACCCGAGCGGCGGGAGCTCGACCAGGACACCCACATCCTCAAGGTCATCCCCCGCCGGATCATCGACCACCTGGACGACGACCACCTGGCCGCCGACCTGTGGGCGATCGCGGCGACGGTCTTCGCCGTCGATCGCGGCCTTCGACGTCCCGCTCTGAACGCGTGGCGCGGGGGGCAGGAGTGGCACCGATCCATCAGCACCACGTTGCCCGTCCAGAACCCCGAGTGGTGGAGCCGTCGTACGGCCGACGTGGAGGCGGCACTCAACTGGCTGACCGCTGACACCTGGCGGATCGTGTTCACCCAGGGAAGGCCGGTCGCGAGCCAAGCGGCCCTGTTCAACAGTGCGGACCTCGCCCTCGAGGGAGAGACCGCGCTCTTCTCTGGCGGACTCGACTCGGTGTGCGGAGTCATCGCGGACCTTCAGGAATCGGGCGATCCGATCCACACTGTCTCGGTCAGTACGAACAACCGCATGGAGAGCCTGCAGAAACGCATCTACGACAGCCTCCACCGTACAGAGCCGCGACTGCGATCCTGGAGCTCCTTCAGGCTCCAGGTCCGGCAGGCCGACAGGGAGAGCACCGCGCGCTCACGCGGGTTCGTCTTTCTCACCGCCGGAGTGCTGTCCGCCGTCGCGCGCGGAACGAACTCACTCCGCCTCTACGAGAACGGCCCCGGAGCGATGAATCTCGCACTCTCACGCGGCCAGGTCGGCGCCCAGGCCGCGAGGGCGGTCCACCCGAAGACACTGCGATTCATGGAGAGCCTCGCCAGAGCGGTCACCGGGGACGACCGGTTCCGAATCGAGAACCGAGCCTTCCAACGGACCAAGGCCCAGATGGTCGAGCGAGTACCCGCCCGGTACGACGAGGCCCTGGCCGCCTCGGTCTCCTGCGACACCGGTTTCTCCCACCACGGAAGAGACGCTCCCGCCCACTGCGGCGAGTGCACTTCCTGCGTCCTACGACGCCAAGCTCTGGCCGCGGCCGGGCGGAACCTCCCCACCCCGGCCCGGAAAGCTCCACAGCGCAAGGCCGATCATCGGAAACTCATGGCATGGCAGGTCGCCCGCCTGCGCCACGTTCTCCGAGACGGTCTCGACTGGACGCGCATGGTGCGGGAGTTCCCCGACATCGTGTGTGACCCGGGGTCGTTTCTTCCCGAGCGCCGTGAGGTCCTGCTCAGACTCTTCTCGGAGTACGCGAAAGAGTGGGACCTGTCGTCGGTGACCAAGGAGTTCACGACGGAGTGACCGCGCCTGGCCCAGTCGATCGTGGGGGACGGGACCATCCGTCTGAGGGGCGAGCCCGTGATTTCGTGGGGCGACTCGTCCCTCAGCGTCTCCCCCGTCGGGTGGAGACCTGTCGCCCCGGGCCCAGCCCCACGGCGAATCGCTTTCCCCGATTCAGCTGCCGGAGCGGAGGGAGGGTGGGATCCACCTTCACGCATCCAGGCCAGGGTCTCCGTAGACACCACGCTGCGCCAGGTGGAGCAAGGCGTCGATGGCGTTCTCCTCCAGGAGTTCCCAGTGAGGGGCCTACCTCAACTTCTACGGGCGGCACGAACACGGTCGCCACTCCCCCTGTCTCCACCTGGCCGCCTCGGGAGCGCTGTACCACGCGGCCCTCGGGCTGTTCGAGTTCGCCTGGGCCAACAGTGTGACCTCGCGTGGCCGGAGGGGCGGCGGGTGAGATCGAGTTCGTCCTCCTCCCCCGAACTCCGCCCGGCGAAAGCAAGGGGTCAGGGTCGTTTCCAGGGGGTCGAAACCCTGGAAACGACCCTTTTCTAATGGATTGCGTCCGAGTTCGTTGTTCTGTGATCGTGGTTCAGCAGGGTTCGGAAATGGTTCTGGAAATCTTCAGAATCATGGTCCGAAACCCTTGGGGTACTCCAACCACGGGAGTCCTTGCGATTCTCGGGGAAGTCCCAGCCTCCCACTCGCTTCTCGCGACACGGGGGTTGGAACGCACGGGGCTCCTGTTGGCTCGGGTTCCCCGTGGGGTCCCGATCCAGGCGGGACCCGTCCGGTCCTTGAGCCCCGAGTTTCTCCCGCAGATTCCCGAGTTGGTACCCCCGTCGCTCCGCGACGGGGGTCAGCGGTTTTCGGGGCCCGTTCAGTGGTAACCGCAGCGCGGAGGGCGACGCGGACGCGGCACCCGCAGGCGGCCCGAGCACCTGAAGGGCGCCCCGACGCTCGGTGGTGTCGGGGGTGGAGAGGAGGCGACGAGGCGTTCGGTGAACTGGGCGGGGGTCGAGAGCAGGGCGAGCACGAGCAGGCCGGAACAGGGGGCGAAGTGTCGCATGGGAACAGCTTCACAGCCGAGACGTGCCCGCGCGACTACTTCGCGTGACCACGGCTGGCCGGATGAGGTCAGGAACCACAGGTGTGGAATCGGATATTCGTGGAACCAATCAGCACTCTGACGTGCACTTTTACGAATGATCCGACTACATTCGGGAGGAAACGCCACCGCTCTAGCCGAGCAGCTCCAGCGCCAGGACGACCAGGCCGATGGCCAGCATCGCGAACAGCATGAAGTAGCAGCCCACGTTCCCAGTGGGGCCGGGGTCGCGCGTGGGTCCCCGGCGGATGTCGTTCCTGCCGCGTCCGGGCCTGCGCTTCTTCTTTCGGGCGGCCACGTGTTCCGTCCTCGGTCTCTGGGGGATGTCGGAGGCAGAGCCTGTCACGCGGGCAGGGGGAGGGGCAAGCCGCCCCGGTCAGGCGGGCTCGCGCTTCTCGGCGTCCCGGGGGGCCCGCCGGGCCCAGAAGGTGGCCACAGCGGCTCCGGACAGGTTGTGCCAGACCGAGAACAGGGCACCGGGCAGCGCGGCGACGGGCTCGAAGTGCGTGGTGGCCAGACTGGCGGCCAGGCCCGAGTTCTGCATACCGACCTCCACGCTGACCGCGCGGCGGGCCGAGTCCGGCAGGCGGCCGAAGTACCCGACGAGGTAGCCGATGAGCAGGCCCAGGGTGTTGTGCAGGATGACGGCCAGTGCCAGGAGCAGACCGGTGGTCAGCACGGCGTCGGAGTTGGCCCCGACCACTCCCGAGACGACCAGGACGATGCCGGTCACCGACACCAGCGGCATCAGCGGCAGGAGCGGGACCACGAAGCGGTCGGCGAACAGGCGCAGGAGCAGGCCGCCGACGACGGGGAGCAGCACGACCTGGAGGATGGACAGGAAGAGGTCACCGGCGGAGACCGGCAGGGTCGAACCGGCCAGGCCCAGGACGATCAGGGGCGTGATGAACGGCGCCAGCATGGTCGAGATCGACGTCATCGCGACCGACAGCGCCACGTCCCCACGGGCCAGATAGACGATCACGTTCGACGCCGTACCGCCAGGTGCGGCCCCGACCAGGATCATGCCGACCACGAGCAGCGGCGGCAGTCCGAACGCGTGGGCGATGCCCCAGCCCAGCAGCGGCATGACTGAGTACTGGGCGACCACGCCGAGGAGGACCGCCTTGGGGTGCCTGGCGACGACGGCGAAGTCCTGGGGCCGCATGGTGAGGCCCATGCAGAACATGATGACCCCGAGCAACAGGGACACGTGCGGGGTGATGAGGGAGGTCTGCTCCGGGAGGAGCAACCCCACGACGGCCCCGGCGAGCACCAGGACCGCGAACCACCTGCCGACGAAGTCAGCGACCTTCTTGACGACCGTCATCGTGTACTTCTCCCCCACGTTCGCCCACGTCGCGGGCGCGATGACGGAACACTACTCCCCCGGGCTGCCCGATTTGTCCACCGGGGTCACCGGGCCACCAGGTCCTCCAGCAGAGCGGAGTCCACCGACTCCTCGAAGACCACCCTGCCGCGCTCGACCATGGCCACGGCGAGGGACGGGTCCCAGGGGGTGGCGCGTTTCCTCCCCTTGAGCTCGGGGGACTCGGTGCGAACGCGGTCGAGGTAGTCGGCGGCGGACATCCGCCAGGGTTCCGCGTCGTAGCGCTCGATCACACGTTGAGCGATGTGGACCCCGGCCCAGTCGAAGTCCCCGTGGTAGCGCAGACGTGCTCCGGCGGCGACCGCGGCGGAGGCGATCCGGTGGAAGGCGGCTGACGGCCACCCCTCCGTGCAGATCAGCGGGGCCGACGCGGTCCCGAGCTCCCCGGCCGCCCGGCGCAGGACCGCCGGGTTCTCGCAGACGTGGATCACCGGCGAAGTGGGGACCGGTGGGAAGCGGACGAGCTGGTGCAGTGTCACCTGGAGCGGGACCCCGTGTTCGGCCGCCTCGGTCAGCCACGATCCGAGGACGCGCCCGTCGGCGGGGAGGTTGAGGACCAGCACGCGGCTGGCGAGGTCGTCCTGGACGACGTCGTTCTCCTCCCACAGGGCACGGCACTCCTCAGCGTCGCTCTCATCGGGGCGGGTGGTCCCACGGCGGGCCGCCAGAGCGGGGAGCACGAGCCTCGACAGCGCGGTCCTGTTGTTGAGCGCCTTGGTGTCACCGGTGACCCCCACGGCCAGGTTCTGGAGGAGCAGGGGCGAGATGCCCGAACCGCCCCTCAGGGAGCCATGGGCCTCCACGGCTTCCAGGACCCGGACGGCGTGCGCGAAGCTCTCGGTGTCCCCGGCGGTGACCCGTTGGGAGACCGCCGACTGCGTGTTCCGGTGTTCGATCCAGGCGCGGAACCAGGCCTGGTCGTGGAGCGGGCTGGCCAGTGCGGGAGCGAGGATCCGCTCACGCAGGTCCTCGGCTTCCCGTCGCAGCTGGCTCCGGAAGCGCACCGGTTCCCCCAGGGCGTCGAAGAGCTCCAGGAGGCCGAGCCCGTAGCCCCGGCGAACGACGGTATCGAGGTGCTCCAGCTGGACCTTCACCTGGTCCGGCCGACGGCCCGGTTCCGTGCCAAGGAAACTCCGGATGTTCTGGGCCTCATGGACATTCAGGTCCTTGAGCGTGAAACCCCCAGAGAGCGCTCCGTCGCGTTTGGCCAGCTCCTTGTGGGACCTCGTCAGCAACGTGCTCAACCGGGGGCCTCGGAAGACCGCCAGGTCCTCGTGCGGGCTCACGCGGAATCCTCCAGGAGGGTGCCCTCGGTGGACTGCGGCACGTAGCGGGTGGGGGTGATGCCGAGGAGTTCGGCCGCGAGTTCCTCGTTCCCGGCGAACCCGGCGTCCGCGTCCAGGGTCTGGTCCCCGTCCCAGAGCATGAGCAGGGCCGAGACGGTGTGACTGGCCTTGTCGTGGTGCATGTCGTAGTGCGCGGCCATGGGCACCGTCTCGTAGTGCACCCACAGGTCGTGGCCGGTCATGAACATGTCCAGGTCGAAGGTGACGGTCAGGCCCATGAGTTCGGGCTTGTAGCGGTCGTCGATGCCCGCGAAGGCCTCGTCCAGGGCGACCACCCGGGGGCAGGTGGGCGCCGCCGACGAGTACAGGGCGTTGGCCGCCGCGAACAGGGGCAGGTGGATGGCGGCGGACTTCTCGCCGCCGGACATCTGCTCGTGCTTGTTCTTGGTGAGGGTCACCTCGTCCTTGCCGGGCTCGGCCAGGCGCAGCTCGAACCGGTACCAGTCGCGGTAGTCCAGGACCGCAGCCAGGACCTGCTTGTGGCTGGCCCGGGGGTGGGTGGCGTGGTAGTCGCGGATCATGCGCCGCAGCACGGAACGGAGCTCCCCCAGGCCTCGCGGGCCGAGTCCGGCGCCGTCGCGCCGCACGAGCTCGGTGGCCAGCCGCTGCGGCTCGGAGAGGCCGTCCGACCGTGACCACCGGATGCCCACCCGGGTACCGGAGGACATGGGCCGCGCGCGGGTGTCGCGGTCCATGGCGCGGACGAGCTGCTTGGCGGCGCGGACCCGGTCGTGGACCTGCTGCGCGATCCCGCCGAGGAGTTCGTCCTCCAGGACACCCTGTTCCTCCTCCCGCAGGAGGGCGCCCTGTTCCTCGACGCGTTCGGCCACGGAGCGGGCGAAGGAGGAGACGGGGTTGCGGCCGTTCTCGTCGTTGACGTGCACGGTGACCAGGCCGTTGGGGCCCACCTCGTGGTCCACCCGGTAGCCCTCGGCGTCGCCCCCGAGAGCCTCCTGGAAGGTGCGCAGGGCCTGGGACATGCGGTTGCCGACGGTGCGCAGCTCGGTGTCCCCCACGTCCTTGCCGCCGACAGCTTCGGTGAAGGCGTCGAGCAGGGTGGGGGCCGCGTCGGGCAGAACCTCGCGGACGGTGGTGGCCTCGCCGCAGAGGAGGCGGCGTGCGGCCTCCTCCGGGTCGGGCCACCGGTCGGGCGGGGGCCAGGTGCCGGTGGCCTGGACTCCGACGATCGCGCGCACGGCGGGCTGGGTGAGCCCGGAGAAGGCGGCCGCGTGCTCGAAGAGGGCGGTGAGTGCCTGGGCGAGGGCCCCTCGACCGCTGTCGCGGAGGGTCTCGGAGCGCACGGCCGCGTCGTGTTCGCGCGAGGCCTCCCCCTCGGCCTCGTCCCTGCGGGTCCGGGCCTCGCGGAGCTCCTCCTGGGCCCGCTCCAACTGTGCGAGGAGTTCCCGTGCCGGGGCGTCGACGGAGGCCTCCAGGGTGGCCAGTTCCTCGGCCTCGCGCTGGTGGTCGGCACGGCTCCGGTCGAGCTCGACGCGGTCGCCCTCGAGTGCCTCGGTCAGCCGCGTGACCGTGTCCTGGCGCCCGGTGAGGTCACGCTCGTACTCGGTGATGTCGGCGCGGGTGGCGTGCAGCTTCCGCGCGGTGTCCTGGAAGGTCTCCGCCGCGAGGGCGACCGCTTCGACGTCCTCCCGGCGGGTGGGCATGACGCGTTCGGCGGCCACGGCGCGGACCTGTCGGCGCTCGGCGTCGACCTGGGCGACGGCGGCGTCGAGGTCGCGCCGGGCCTCCGCACGGGCGGCGCGGACCGAGGACAGGAGGGTGGAGTGGTGTTCGACGGCGCGCAGGGCCCGGACCACCCCTGCGGCGTCGGGCAGGTCCGCGCGGGCGCGGTCGAAGTCCTTGAGCCGTGCGTGGGCGCGGGCGAGCCGTTCACCGAGTTCAGTGTGACGGGTGGACAGCTCCGCGACACGGGCGTCGTGGGCGGCCAGACGTTCACGACGGCGCTGGGCCCGGTTGGTCGCCCCGATGAACTCGGCGGCGGGCTTGGGATAGGCGCCGGTGAGCGGCCCCAGCCGGTAGCGGGCCCCGGTGTCCACCCCGGTGTCACCGGGCAGGTCCCCGTCTCCGAACGGGATCGACGCGAGGAGACGGGTGATGGTGTCCTTCGGAACGTGGTCCTGGGTCTCGGGCACGAGGACGTCGGCCAGGGTCGTCCCCGTGGTCCCGGCGCCGGGGAGCAGGTAGGCGTCGGCCTCGCCCCGGTCCAGGGCCTGTCGGGTGAGGTCGGGGTCGGGGTGGATCCAGGCGGTGAGCAGCCCGGCGGCGTGCAGGGCGCCCTCGACGGCCGCGCCGTGGTCGTCGGAGAGGTGGTCGGCGAAGCGGACCAGCTGCCAGAGCGGCGCGCCGGGGCGCTCGTCGCGGGGGGCGGGGCGCAGGGGGTCGGCGGGTGGCGCGTCGTCGCGTTCGGCGGCGATGTGGTCGCGTTCGCGGCGGACGGAGGCCAGTTCCTCGCCCAGGGCGGCCTGCTCGGACTCCAGGGTGGTGGCCCGGGTGGCGGCCTGGAGCTGCTGGTCGTGGAGGTGCTCGTTGAACACCTGCGCGAGGGTGGGGGTGTCCGCCTCCCCGTAGCGCGCCACGGTGTCCCGCAGGGCCGCCAGGGTGTCCGGTCCGGCGAGCTCCCACCGCGCGGACCACGCGTCCAGGGCCTCGGTGGTGGTGCGGCGGAGCCCGGCGAGCTCCTCCTCGGCCCCGGCGCACGCCTCCTCCTGCCCGGTGAGGGCGTCCTCGGCCCTGGCGGCGGCGGTCTCGGCACGTTGGCGTCCGTCCTCGGCACGGTCCTGGGCGGTGAGCCGTTCGCGGACGGCACGCACGTCGTCGAGCCGGGCGCTGGCCCTGGCCCGAGCGGTCTCGGGCAGGTCGTCGCCGGTGTCCGCCTCCCCCTCCGCGTCGTGGACGATCCCGGACCGCTCGGCGGCGGCCAGGAGTTCGGTGCGCAGCTCCTCGGCGCGGGCGCGCTCGTGCCCGACCCGTTCCGCGACCCGGGCGGCCTCGCCGGACAGGTGGGTGATCTCCTCCTCCTGGGCCCGCACGCGCGCGCGGCCGGTCTCGATCCGCCGGGCGAGCCCGTCGTTGCCCTTCCTCCTGACCTGGAGGGCCTGCTGGTCCTGGAGGGTCTCGTGCTGACGCAGGGCCGTGCACTGGGCGTCCAGACGCCGGGCCTCCCCGGAGTGCTCGGCGGCGCGCTCGCGGGCGCGGTCCCGCGCGGCGGTGGCACGGTCGAGTTCGACGGCGGCCTCGGCGACGGTCCGCGCGTGGGTGTCGGCCTGCTCGGTGGCGGCGGCGACCCTGGACAGGCGGTGGCGGGCGTTGACGGTCAGGTAGTCGGCGTAGACACCGGTGAAGGTCCGGGCGGCCTCGTGGGCGGCGGTGGCGCTGGCGAAGCGGCGCTGGACGGCGGCGAGGTTGGCGAAGTCGCGGGCGGCCTGGTCCACGAGGGCGTCGTCCAGGGGGCTGAGTCCGCCGGTGAGGGTGTGCGAGACCTTCTCGGGGTCCAGGTCCTTGGCCAGCAGGGGGCGGCGCAGGGCGAGCAGGAGGTCCAGGAGCTGGACGTACCGCTCCCCCAGCCCGAACAGGCGCGCGTCGACGGCCCGGCGGTAGTCGGCGGCGGTGGCGTGGTGGGCGTCCTCGCCCAGGGCGGCCTTGAGCTGGCGTTCGGTGAGCGGGCGACCGTCCGTGGAGAGCAGCCCGAAGTCCACGCCGAGGCGCTGGTCGGTGACGAAGAAGGAGGGGTTGACCCCGTCGCGGTGGCGGTGCGCGCGCATGCCGATGACCAGGGTGACGGTCTCGGTGCCGGAGCCGTCACCGTCGGCGGCGCGGGCGAACTCCATCCACACGTATCCGTGGGCGGACTCGTCCCCCCGGTAGAGGAGGTTCGACTTCATGGTGCGGTTCTGGCCGCTGAACGGGTCGAGCCTGCGGGCGTCCGTGTAGCCGTCCAGGACGAAGGGGAACAGCACCTCCAGCGCCTTCGTCTTGCCCGACCCGTTGTGGCCGCGCAGGACGAGGCGGCCGTCCGCGAAGGCGAACTCCTCGTCGACGTAGTCCCAGACGTTGACGACTCCGGCCCGGCTGGGCCGGAAGCGGTCGCTCCTGCGGGTCATGGCGCGGTTTCCTCGGTTCCAGTCTCGGGCGGTACGGGGTGTGCGTCGTCGGGGTCGGTCGGAGGCGGTTCGTCAGCGGACTCGTCGGCCGGTTCGAGGGGGCCGAACGGCAGCAGCCCGGTGTCGGGGCGTTCGGGCAGGGCGCCCCGGATGTTGCGGTACCGCAGGGCGGCGGGAGTGACCAGGACACCGCCCGAAAGCGGCCGGACCAGGTCGAGGTCGGTGAGCAGGGCCAGGGCGGCGTCGAGCAGGCCGTGCGGGTCCTGCTGCCAGGTGGCGGTGAAGGAGGCGGCACCGAACTCCTCGAAGAGGTCCGCGACCATGTCCTCCAGGCGTTCGCGTTCCACCAGCGGCAGCGAGGCGGGCTCACCCACCGTCGGGGGCTGGTCCGTCTCGGCCCAGGCCAGCTCGGTGACCACGCCCTCCCGGGGGACGCCCGCGTCGATCCGGGCGACGAGCTCGGGGTGCTCGTGGACCGGTCCGGGCGCGGACAGGCGGGCCAGGGCCGCCCAGGACTCCTCGAAGTGGGTGGCGACCTGGGCCAGCAGCAGGCCGGCGGTGCGCGTGACGGCACCGCCCCGCCCCGGGAAGGCACGGTCGGTGAAGGCTCCCGAGGCGTCGGCCAGCAGGACCCCCTCGGCACGGCGTTCCAGCTTGGCCCCGGTCAGGCGGGCCACCTCCTCGGCGGGCCCCCTGCCGCGCAGGGCCGCCGCCACCTCCGGCTCCACGTCCGCGTAGTACACCACCGGGTACTCCAGCAGCAGGCGGCGGGCGCGCTGGGCTGCCCTTTCACGCGGGGCGTCCGGTCCGAGGGGGTCGCTGAGCAGGCCGGAGGCGCTGTTCAGGTGCTGGATGGGGCGCGTGGGTCGAAAGAGGACCTCACAGATCTCGTGGTCGATGTCGAAGAGCGCGTCGCCCTGGTCGCCCCCGCGCGCCCACGCCTCGACAGAGCCGTCGGACAGGTGCAGGGCGCCCCGGTCCAGGAGCCAGTGGGCGACGTCGACCAGCGCCGCCTTGTGGCTGGAGTCGGTGGGGTCGTAGCCGAGGCCCTCGATCTCGTTGGCCGAGGGAGTGAACCCCCGGACCAGGTCACCGAGGCTGATCTCCACCTGGGAGCGCTGGAAGGCGGCCAGAAGCAGGCAGAGGTAGGCGAGGCGTCGGCGGTCGAAGGGCCTGCCCCTGCGGGCGAACGCCTGGCGCTGGGTGGGGTCGAGCAGGTCGAGTTCGCGCACCAGGCGGACGTGGTCGGTGGTGGCGACGAGGGTGTACCCGAACAGGGCGCGCAGGTCCTCGGTCATCTGGTCGGCCCAGTACAGGACCTGGTCGAGCACGCCGGGGCGCGGCCGGGACGCCGTGATGACGTCGCAGGTGAGGACCCTGCGCACGGCCTGCTGGTAGGAGCCCAGGTCCACGGTCTCGACGCGGGGCCGGGAGTGCCGGGTCATCGGTTCCCCTTCCGAGCGGTCGTCCGGAGGGCGCGGGGAGCCAGTTCCACGCGGAAGCCGGGAAGGTGGATCCGGCCCTGGGAGGTGCGCACGGTGCTGCCCCGTTCGTCGGGGACGAGCCTGATGAGGGTGCCCGCGTCGTCGGCGGTGGCGGACTTCAGCAGGCCGACGACCGCCGGGGAGGTGTCCCGCCTCGTGTACGACACCGACCGTGACTCCAGTGCTTTGGTGACCAGCCGCAGCAGCACCTTGGTGTCGCTGTCGTCGAGGACGCGCTGGTGGGCGCCCTCGCTGACCAGACGCGCGGCGGAGGCGCGTTCGGCCTCGCGGCCCTCGGTCTGGCGGCGGCGCAGCTCGGAGCGGGCTCCGGTGTCCCTGCGGACCGGCTTGGGGACGCCGTGGTTGGGTGAGCGGTCGCTGCGGAACAGCGTCACCGACACCTCCACCCCTGCGGCGTCGTGCCAGGAGTCGGTGGGCGCGAACTCGTCGCCGTCCTCGTGGGCCACGCCGAGGTGTCGGGCGGAGCGGCTGTTGAACGCGGCGCCCATGAGCGCGTGCGCGGCCCCGTCGTCGGGGGTGTCGAACACCCACGCTGCCAGGTGGCGCAGCTGCGTGGAGCGGTTGACACCGCCGCGCTGGGCCTCGGTGATCTGCCGCAGGAGGGCGACGACCCCGGAGACGGCGGTGCGGGTGGCCTGGCCGAGTTCGGCGGCGCGAGTGGGCGACCCGCTCTCGGAGGCGAACCAGGCGCGCACGGCCCACCAGCGGCGGGACCAGTCCTCCAGGCGCTCGGTGCGATCCATGAAGAGGCGTTCGTCGGCCTCGGCGGCGCGGGAGAGCAGGGTGGACAGGCCGGTGGCCTCGACCTCGTGGACGGCGCGGTCCAGGCGGGGCAGGTAGCGGTCGAGCTCCGCCATGAAGTCGGACATGTGGACGAGCAGGGCGTTCTTGTGGCGCAGGAACACCTCGGAGGAGGCCTCGGTGGAGCGCAGGATCTCCCCGAGGGTCACGTGGAACTGGGCGGAGCGCCGACCCATGTCCTCCATCACCGCGTCCAGGCGGGACAGGCGGCGGTAGACGTCCTCGACCCGGCCGGTGCGGTTGGCCTCCGCCAGTGCTCCGAGGTCCTCCAGGACGTCGGAGAAGACCAGGCGGGAGAGGTTGACGTCCTCCACCCGGGCGCCGAGGAGGTTCTCGACGGCGTGGTAGGCGCGGTACCCGAGTTCGCTGAACTGGTAGACGGACTGCCGGTTGCGGTAGCTGGCCAGGGTGCCCGCGCGGGAGGCGTCGTCGAAGCGGTGCAGCACGCCGTCCGTGGCGAGTTCGTCGAGCCGGTGGCGCAGCCCCTGGGCGGGGACCTCAGGGGCCTCGGCGTGGTTCGCGGCGAGTTCGCGCAGGGTGGACTCGACCTCGTCCGCGCCGACCTGCACCTGGTGGACCTCGCGCAGGCGGTCCACCGAGCGCAGGACCCACAGGTAGGTGACGTGGTCGTCGCGGCGGGTGAAGTTGAACAGCCGGAAGCGGTCACTGACCGCGAGCGCGTCCAGATCCAGAGCCCTGCGCTCGGCCACCGCCGCACCCCCGTGTTCTCGTGGCCGGTCCCGCACCCCCGTGTGCGAAACCGCGACGGGGCCATTGTCGCAGCGACCGGGGACGGCCCGGGACCGGGCCGTCGGCCGCCGACGGCCGGGCGGGGTCACCGCGTGGAGGAGGGTCGTCACCCCGTGCGATGATGTGCCCCGTTGTGTCCCCCACCCCCAGGGAGAAGCGTGAGTGTGCGACAGCGTCGGCGCGGGCGGCGATGGGCGCGGAGTCTGCGGGGTTCGCTGCCACTGGCTCTGCTGGCGCTCCTCCTGGCCCTGGGGTGGGTGTTCGACAACGCCGACAGCCCGGGGCTGTGGCTCGCCGGGGGCCTGGTGGTCGTGGTCGCCACGGCCGCGCTGGGCTGGTGGGCGTGGTCGCGGGCCCGGCTGGCCCGGGAACGGTGGATCGTCGCGCGGACGGGGATCGCGGCGATCGACACGATGACGGGGACGGAGTTCGAGCACCACGTGGCGCTGCTGCTGCGCACCCGCGGCTACACCCGGGTCTCGGTGGTCGGTGGCGCCTCGGACGGGGGCGTCGACCTGCGGGCGCAGACACCGGACGGCAGGCCCCTGGCCGTGCAGTGCAAGCGCTGGCGCAGGCCGGTGCCGCCCAACGAGGTACGGGCCTTCCTCGGGGCGCTCGCGGGAGGGCACCAGGGCTACCTGGGGATGTTCGTGGCCTCGAACGGTTTCACCCGGGAGGCCGTCCGGGAGGCCGGTGCGGGGATGGTCCTGGTGGACCGGCACGCCCTGGGACTGTGGATGGCCGGCGAGCGCGCCCCGGAGCTGCCGCACCGCTGACCCGCCCCGGACCAGCACGTCGAGGCGGCCCGTGTCCCCGAGAACCCGTGGGACGCACCCCGTGGAAGCGGCCCGCGTCGCCCCCCGGGTATCGCGGGGGTTCACTGTGCACCCCTGTCACCGTGGACACGAAGGTCACCGTGGACACGAAGGGCCCCGCGGTGGGAGTGGTGCCGCGGGGCCCGGCGCCACCGAGGGCGCCATCGTGGGTGGATCGTGGAGCGGGTCTACTTGCCGGAGCCCGCGAACACCCCCTGGATGAAGTGGCGCTGGAAGGCGAAGAAGACCAGCAGCGGCACCAGCATGGACAGGAAGGCCCCCGAGGCCAGCACGTCGATGTTGGTGCCGAACTGGCGCAGCTGCGAGCGCAGTGCCACGGTCAGCGGGGCCGAGTCCGGGTTGGTGAACACCAGTGCCACGAGCATGTCGTTCCACACCCACAGGAACTGGAAGACCGCGAGCGAGGCCAGCGCGGGGCGGGCCACCGGGAGCACCACCTTGCGGAAGATCCGCCACTCGCTGGCGCCGTCCATCCGCGCCGCCTCCAGCAGGTCGCGCGGGATGTTCACGAAGAAGTTGCGCAGCAGGAACACCGCGAACGGCAGACCGAAGGCCACGTGGAACAGGACCGCGCCGAGGATGGACCCGAAGATGCCCAGGGCGCCGTACAGCTGCGAGATGGGGATCAGGGCCGCCTGGATCGGCAGCACCAGCAGGCCGACCACGGCCACCATGATCCAGTCGCGGCCGGGGAAGTCCATCCACACCAGCGCGTACGCCGCCAGCGCCCCGATGCCCACGACCAGCAGGGTCGAGGGGACCGCGATGTAGACGGTGTTGAAGAACGACTGCACGAGGACGTCGTTGTCGACCAGCGACCGGTAGTTGTCCAGCGTGAGCTCGGTGGGCTTGAGCAGCGCCGTCCACCAGCCGCTGTTGGTGTTGTCGGCCTCCGACCGCAGCGACACCAGGAGCAGGCCGATGACCGGCACCATCCAGAACAGGGCGACCAGGGTCAACGCGACCTGGAGGGTGCCCGAGCCCAGCTTGGAGACGATCCGGGACGCCAGTCCCCGGCGCGGGGCACCGGACACCGACACCTCGACGACGGAGGGCGACTTCTGGGGCGTGGCGGTCACGAGCGCTCCCGTCGGAAACGGCGGATGTTGAAGTACATGATCGGCAGGACCAGGACCAGCAGGAGGACCACGAGGGCGCTGCCCAGTCCCTGGTTGCCGCCCGCGCCGAAGGACACCTGCCACATCTGGAGGGCGATCACGCTGGCGTCGGCCTGGACCGATCCCGGAGCGATCACGAACACGAGGTCGAAGATCTTCAGGACGTTGATCATCAGCGTCACGAACACCACGAGCAGCAGCGGACCCAGGAGCGGGATGGTGATCTTGCGGAACACCTGCCACTCGGTGGCGCCGTCCACGCGGGCCGCCTCCAGGGCGTCCCTGGGGATGGCGGACAGCCCGGCGGCGATGAACGTGATCGCGAAGCCGGTCATGATCCACACCCACGAGGAGATGATCACGGGGGTCACCAGGGCCGGGCCGAGCCAGGTCAGCCCGCGGAAGGACTCCGTGAAGTTGTCCGCCGCGAGATGGATCTCGTACTCCCCCGGCTCCAGTCCGGTGAGGGTGAAGCGGCCGTCATCGCCGGAGGTGGCGCTGGCCACCACCTGCCCGTCCCGGAGCGCGTCGACCATCATGCGGGGCAGGCCGTTCTCACCGTCGTCGATGGTCCCGGCGTCGCCGCCGAGGGCCACGTCCAGCCACACCACGCCCTCGATGGTGTCCCCGGAGGGCTCGGGAGCGGTGGCCGGGGCCGCCTGCTCGGGGATCTCCCCCGGTCGGACACCGACCAGCGGCAGGGCCACGGTGTCACCCGGCGCGTACGCCCGGGTGGTGGTGAACCCGCCCAGCGAGGGGTCCGCGTCCAGTTCCTCGCCACGCGGCCGGGCCCCGGGGTACTCCGAGGGCGAGGCGAACGCGTCGTGCACGGTCACCACGGCGGCGTTCACCACGCCGCGGTCGGGGTTCTCGTCGTAGACCAGCCGGAAGATGATGCCGGAGGCGAACAGGGAGATCGCCATGGGCATGAACAGCAGGATCCGGAAGGCCGTGGCCCAGCGGACGCGCTCGGTGAGCACCGCGAAGACCAGGCCCAGCCCGGTGACCAAGGCGGGGGCGACCAGGACCCAGATACCGGTGTTGCGGATCGCGGTCAGGGTGCGGTCGTCGGTGAACATCCGGGCGTAGTTGTCGAGACCGACGAACTGCGATCCGGAGGCGTCGAAGAAGCTGCGCACCACGGAGTAGACGGCCGGGTAGGCCAGGAAGACCCCGAGGAAGAGCAGGGCGGGCAGCAGGAACAGGGTGGCCGGGCCGAACAGGCGCCGCCATCCCGGGCGGCTGCCGTCGGGCGGCCCGCTGGACGGCTTCCCCGCCGGGGCCCCGTCCGTGCGGGCCGCGCCGTCGGCGGCCCCGGTGTCATTGGAGGTCATGTTCGCGGGCTCCGTCTAGTTCCCGTGGGCGCGGGCGGCCTCGGCCTCGAGGCGCTCCATGGTGCCCTCGACGTCCGAGGGGTCGGCCAGGAAGTCCTGGAGGGTCTGCCACATGCCGTCTCCGACGGTGGCGCCGAACGCGGCGGGCTGGAGGTCGGAGAGGTCGAAGCGGACGCCATCACCCGCGTCGATGACCTGTTCCGCGACCTGGCCCAGGACCGGGTCGGCGTAGTCGTCGGCGGTCAGGTTCTTGTTCGGGGAGATGAACCCGCCGATGGACGCCCACTCGGCCGCGGCCTCCTCGGAGGCGAGGAAGCGCAGGAGCTCCATGGTGGCCTCGCTGTCGCTCATGGCGACGGCGGCGTCACCGGCCACGACCACGGCGTCGCCCTCACCGGCGATGCTGGGGAACGGGAAGATCTGGGCGGTCTCGCCCACCGTGGAGTTGGTGCTGGCGGAGACGACCCCGCCGATGAAGTCGGCGCCCACCACCATGGCGGCGTCGGGGTCGTCGCTGTAGACGTTCACGACGGAGGTGGGGAAGTCGGTCTGGAGGCTGCCGCTACTGCCGCCCAGCATCAGCTGCTCCTGGCCCCAGATCTCGGCCAGGGTCTCCAGGGCGACCTCGACGGTCGGGTCGGTCCACGGGATCTCGTGCGAGGCGAGCTGGTCGTACTTCTCCGGTCCGGCGGTCTGGAGGTAGACGTTCTCGAACCAGTCGGTCAGGACCCAGCCGTCCGCTCCGGCGACGGACAGCGGGCTGATGCCGACATCGGAGAGGTTCTCGGAGAGTTCGACGAACTCCTCCCAGTTCTCCGGGGGCACGGCGCCGGTCTCGGCGAACAGGTCGTCGTTGTACCAGACCAGGGACTTGTTGGCGACCTTGAGGTAGACGCCGTAGGGGGTGTCGTCGACCGAGCCGATATCCGCCCAGGCCCCGGCCATGTTCTCGTCGAGGGTCTGGACGACGTCGTCGGTGAGCGGCACCAGGACGTCGTCGGCGGCGAAGTGCTCGATGAGTCCGGCCTGCGGGATGAGCGCGACGTCGGGCTCGTCCCCGCCCTGGATGCGGGTCTGGAGGACGGTCTGGAGGTCGTCACCGGCACCACTGTAGGAGACGGTGGCGCCGGTCTGGTCCTCGAAGAGCGCGAGGACCTGCTCGAAGGCGACCTGCTCGTCACCGGCCCAGGGGCCGACGATCTCCAGGGTCTGGCCGTCGAGGTCGGCGCCGGAGGCCGAGGTGGAGCCCCCGCCGCAGGCGGTGGCGGCCAGGGTGAGGCCGAGCGCGGCGGCGGCCCCGCCGAGGACTCTGGTGCGGCGGGTGCGGTGGGACGTGGGGGCTGTCATGGGGGACGCTCCTCAGGAGTCGTGGATGGCGGTACCGGTGGCGGGGTCGAAGAACTGGAGTCGTTCGGTGTCGACGGCCACGGTGATGGTCTGGCCCTCGTACACGTGGGTGCGGGGGCTGAAGCGGCCGACGAGGACGACGCCGTCGTCGGTCGCGGGGAGGGTCTCGTCGGTCCCGGCGTCGCGGGCGAGTTCACGGGTGTCCTCGGTGACGACGGGTGCGGCGTCGAGGGGGAAGTGCACGAGGACGTCCGAGCCCATGGCCTCGACCAGGTCCGCGACCGAGGTGAGCGTGGCCCCCTCGGTGCCGCCGACGATCCCGGCGTCCTCCATGTCCTCGGGACGGACGCCCACGACGACCTTGGCCCCGGCGTAGCCGCGCAGGGCGGGACGCCGGTGCAGGAGGCTGTCGGGCAGGTCGAGGTGCTGGTCACCGATCCGGACCCGGAACCGGCCGTCGTCCTCGTGGAGTTCCACGCAGATCAGGTTCATGCCGGGCGAGCCGACGAACCCGGCGACGAACAGGTTGCGGGGGTGGTCGTACAGCTCCTGAGGCGGGCCGACCTGCTGGAGGACACCCCGCTTCATGACGGCCACCCGGTCGCCCAGGGTCATCGCCTCGGTCTGGTCGTGGGTGACGTAGACCGTGGTGACGCCCAGGTCGCGCTGGATGCGGGCGATCTGGGCGCGCATCTGCACGCGGAGCTTGGCGTCCAGGTTGGAGAGGGGTTCGTCCATCAGGAAGGCCCGGGGTTCGCGGACGATGGCCCGGCCCATCGCCACCCGCTGGCGCTGGCCGCCGGAGAGGTTTCCCGGCTTGCGGGTGAGGTGCTCCTCCAGTTCGAGGACGCGGGCGACCTCGCGGACGCGCCGGTCGATCTCGGCCTTGGGCACCTTGCGCAGGCGCAGCCCGAACGCGATGTTCTCGAAGATGTTCAGGTGCGGGTAGAGGGCGTAGGACTGGAACACCATCGCCACGTCCCGGTCACGTGCGGGAACATCGTTGACCACTCGGTCACCGATGCGCACGCTGCCCTCGCTGATCGCCTCCAGCCCCGCGACCATCCGCAGCGCGGTGGTCTTGCCGCAGCCGGAGGGTCCGACCAGCACCAGGAACTCGCCGTCCTGGATGTCGAGGGAGAGGTCGTCGACCGCGCGGGTTCCGTCCGCGTAGACCTTGCCCAGGCCGTCGATCACGATTTCCGCCACGACACCTCCGTGGAACGGGCACACTGGTACCCGGTAGCTGGTCGGGCCGGTGGTCACGGGCCGCGCCGCTGTGACGCGCACCACCACCGGCGATGTGTGACGACAGTAGTGTCGCGGTCCCTAAGGAAGCCTTAACGCAGCGTCTCGTTCGACTTAAACCGCACCGGTCCCGCACCCGCCCGTCACAGCGGTGTTCCACCTGATCACGGGACGCAGCCGGACTCGTGTGAAGGTGCAACATTCGTTAACGTGTGCCCATGGCAACGGTCTTGCTGGTCGAGGACGACCAGATGGTGCGGGGCGCGCTGGTGCGCGCGCTGAGTGGTCTGGGGCACGTGGTGCTGCCCGTGGGCACCGCTCTGGACGCCCTGCGTGAGGCCGCCCGGCACGCACCCGACCTGGTCATCCTGGACCTGGGGCTCCCCGACCTGGACGGCGCGGCCGCGCTGCGGATGTTACGCGGTCACAGCGACGTGCCGGTGATCGTGGCGACGGCGCGCGGTGACGAGCAGTCGATAGTGCGCCTGCTCAACGACGGCGCCGACGACTACGTCGTCAAGCCCTTCTCCAGCACCCAGCTGGCCGCGCGGATGAACGCGCTGCTGCGCAGGTCCGGCCGGGCCTCGGCGGGCGCGGCCCACCCGGGCGAGCTGACCGTGGGCGAGTTGACGATCAGTCTGACACGGCGGCAGGCGTCGTTGGCGGGCACCCCCCTGGAGCTGTCGCGCCGGGAGTTCGACCTGCTGGCCTACCTGGCCGAGCACACGGGCCGTGTGGTGAGCCGCCGCGAACTCGTGGAGGCCGTCTGGCACCAGCACCCGTTCGTGGGCCACGACCAGACCATCGACGTGCACATGTCGTGGCTGCGCCGCAAGCTCGGTGAGAGCGCGAGTCAGCCCCGCTACCTGCACACGGTGCGGGGTGTGGGGCTGAAGCTGGTGGAACCGGTGTGAGGAGGCTGCTGGCCCGCGCCGTCATCCTCGCGACGGTCATGGTCGCGGTGGTGATGATCGGCGTGACCGGCGCGTGGGCGTGGTGGGAGGCGCGTGAACGCGCCGAGGAACAGATCTGGTCGCAGGTCGGGGCGGTGGCCTCGGTGGCCGAGGTGGACCCCGACCCCGCGCTGCTGCGGCGTGTGGTGGCCTCGACCTCCGCCGGGTCCCGGGGGCACCTGGCGGTGCACCTTCCCGACGGGACGACGGTCGGTGCCAGTCGCGCCGGAGTCACGGACGTGGCGGCGCTCCGGCGCTCCGGGGTCGGGAGCGGGGTGAAGAGCCCGGGGGCAGCGGCAGAGGCGGGAGCGGGAGCGGGGGCCCGTGGTGTGGTGCCGGTCGAGGAGGGCACCGCCTACCTCCAGGTGGCCGGTGCGGAACCGGGCGACGACGTGGCCGTGGTGGAGGTGTTCCAGCCCCGAGGGGAGGCCGTCCGTGGCCTGGGCCCGGTCCTGGGCGCTCTGGTGGGGATCGCGGTCCTGGGGGTGCTGGGCGCCGTGCTGGTCACCGACCGGTTGAGCCGACCGGCCCGGCGGGCCCTGCGAGCCCTGGCGGACACCGCCGTGGAGATCGGCGAGGGGCGCCTGAACGCCCGGATACGCGTACACGGCCCCCGTGACCTTGTGGTGCTCGGTGAGTCCATCAACGCCATCGGTGAGCGCGTGCAGGGGCTGCTGACGAAGGAACGGGAGATGGCCGCCGACGTCTCGCACCGGTTGCGCACCCCGCTGACCGCGCTGAGGTTGGACGCCGAACTCCTGCCCGGCCCGGAGGGCGAGCGGATCAGGGGCGCGATCGGCGCGCTGGAGCGGGACGTGGACGCCATCATCCGGGACGTGCGCCCGCACGAGCCGGACCCGGAGGTCGAACGCGAGTGCGACCTGTCCGAGGCGGTGGTCGACCGCATGGGGTTCTGGTCGATGCTCGCCAACGACCAGGGCAGGGAGGTCACCCTGGAGCTGCCGGACACCCCGTGCCGGGTGGCGCTCTCCGCCCAGGAGTGCACGGCGGTGCTGGACTCGCTGGTGGGCAACGTCTTCCGGTACACCCCGGCGGACCGCCCGTTCGCCGTGGCGGTGGTGGCGCACGCGGGCTGGGTGACACTGCTCGTGGAGGATGCGGGGCCCGGGTTCGCGGATCCCACCGCGGCCCTGCGGCGGGGCACGAGCGGAGGCGGATCGACCGGGCTGGGCCTGGACATCGTCCGGCACGCGGTGGAGGCCACCGGCGGCACGGTTCACCTGGAGCGCGGCAGGTTGGGCGGTGCACGGGTGCGGGCGAGGTTCGCCCTGTGGGACGTTCCCCACGCGGCGGAACAACCCCGCGCCTGGCGCCTGAGGCGCTCGGGTTGATCGGAGTGGGAGATGAGGTTCCGGTGGTTGCCGTGAGTCGAGGGTTGTGAGGTAGGGGTTGGTGTAGCGGGAGCTCTACCGTTGTGATTGCTGGAGCGGGAGCACTCCCCAGCTCACAGCAACCACACACCCTCCCGCCGCGACAACCCCGGCCCACGGCACCCACAGCCCGTGGACCGCCCAACGGTGCCCTCCCCCGCCCTGCTCGT
>NZ_CBDRIY010000013.1:0-147681 GCF_965344335.1 Nocardiopsis eucommiae | reverse complement strand
CTTCTCTCCAGGCATCGTGATCGACTCCTCCGGTTCGTGTGCCGGTGCCGCGTGGGCTCGCGGGGCGTGTTCAAGGGCGGAAGACCACCTTGAACGTCCCGTCCGACTTCTCCTGGAAGTTCTGGTAGGCCCGTGGCGCCTCGTCCAGACTCATGTGGTGGGTGGCGAAGTCGTCGACACCCAGGACGTCGTCATCGTCCAGTCGGGGCAGGATCTCGGGCGCCCAGTGGCGGACGTTGGCCTGTCCCATCCGCAGCTGGATCTGTTTGTCGAAGAGGGTGAGCATGGGCAGTGGGTCCGCCATGCCGCCGTAGACGCCGATCAGCGAGATGGTCCCGCCCCGGCGCACCAGGTCGATCGCCGTCCGCAGTGCGGTCAGGCGGTCCACTCCGGCGGTCTCCATCAGCCTGGCGGCAGCGCCCTTGGGCATGAACGCGGCGACCCGCTGCGCGAACCTCGCGGATCCGTGTCCCTGGGCCTCCATGCCGACGGCGTCGATCACCGCGTCCGGTCCGCGTCCCTCGGTGCGATCCCGGATCTGTTCGACCAGGTCGTCCGGGCCCTGGGAGGGGTCGAAGACCTCGACCCCACGCGCGGAGGCACGGGCGCGCCGGTCGCTGACGGGGTCCACGCCGAAGACCCGTCCGGCGCCCAGGTGCTGGGCGACCCGGCAGCACATCTCACCGATGGGGCCCAGCCCGAGGACCGCCACCGACCCGCCCCGCGGGACGTCCGCGTAGCGCACGGCCTGCCAGGCCGTGGGCAGCACGTCCGACAGGAAGACGTAGCGGTCGTCGGGACCCCGGCCGGGGACGGGGATGACGTTGTCGGCGGCTCGCGGCACTCGCAGGTACTCAGCCTGCGCGCCGGGCACCGAACCGTACAGGGAGCTGTACCCGTAGATGCTGGCTCCGGTCCCCTGGTCCTCGGCTCGGGTGTTCTCGCACTGGGTCTGTAGTCCGGTCTCGCACATGGCACAGTGCCCGCAGGAGATCTGGAAGGGGACGACGACGCGCTCCCCCGGTGCCAGGGACGTGACTCCCGGGCCGACTTCCTCGACCACGCCCAGGGGTTCGTGTCCCAGGACGTCACCCGGGCTCATGAACGGTCCGAGGACCTCGTACAGGTGCAGGTCGGAGCCGCACAGGCCGGAACTGGTGACCCGGATGACGGCGTCGTCGGGCTGCTCGATGCGCGGGTCGGGTACGTTCTCGGTCCTGACGTCGCGTGTGCCGTTCCACACCACTGCTCTCACGGTTCTCCTCCGTTCCGGAGTGCTGGTCCCGTGTCGCGCGGGGTTGCCGGAGGCCGACCGGAACGCCCCGCCCGGGCCCCCTTGACCGGGCGGGGCGGCGTCCCTCTCCAGGTTGGCCTGGTCGGTGTGCGGTCTCCCTGGGAGGGCTCGGCCGCGCTGACGTCCGCCAGCCCGGTCGTGACCGCGTCCCTTCACGTCGACCGCCTCCTATGGTTGCCCTTGCCGACCTCCCGTCCCACGAAACGTCTTCTGGCTCCCTGTCCTCACCGAGGCCCGCGCGGGGACGCTCGGAATCAGGCGGATACCGTCGCGGTCGGCCGGGTCCAGTCGCGGTGCTCCCCGATCAGACGCGCGAACTCCCGGATCAGGCCTTCGTCGGCTGCAGGGGCACGCACCACGCCCTGCGTGGTCTCGGTGACCGTGGGCGGATGGCCGAGCGCGTCGGGCAGCCCCGGCGCGTCGAGCAGCGTGGTGGCCGCGCCGACCGCCGCGATCGCCTTGCAGTGTTTGTAGGCCTCCAGCACGAAGTGTCTGGCCTCGCCGTCTCGGGCGAGTGAGGCCGCCGCGTCACCGCCGCCGGGGACGGCCACGGCGTCGTAGAGGACCGAGGAGACCGTGGTGTAGGCGCGGTCCACCGGCAGGGCTCCGCCCTCGCGGGTGCGCACCGAGCCGTCCAACCGGGCGAGCACCTCCACAACCGCGCCCTTGTCCACCAGGGCCCGTCGCAGGGTATCGACGTCGGAGCCGTCCACGCCGTGGTCGACGAGCACCGCGACCTGGCGCCCGGTCAGGTCCCCGAACGCGGTGTTGGCCTGGCTGAGCGCGGGTGAGGTCCGGGTGTGGCGGGCGGTGCCGGGGTCCTGCGGGGGCTCCACTCCCAGGCCCTCCGCCACCTCGACGGCCAGGCCGTGATCGACGTGGGCCAGGTTGGCGACCGCCCGCTGACGCACCGCCAGCTCCTCGCACTTGCCCAGCTCGAACCGGAACGCGGCCACCAGGTGTTCACGTTCCCAGGAGGCCAGGCTGTTCAGGAACAGCCTGGCCTGGGAGTAGTGGTCCTTGAAGCTCTCCGCCCGCTTGCGGATCTTGTGGCCTTCGACCTTCTCCGTGTAGTGACGGTAGACGCCCTCGTCGGCCAGCGCGGGGCATCCCCCACCCAGGGAGTTCGGGAAGTACGAGGTCTGACCGCGGTGCACCCGGTGCTGGGCGAACCCGTCGCGCTGGTTGTTGCTCACCTCCGTCACGGGTCGGTTGACCGGGATCTGCTGGAAGTTGGACCCGCCCAGGCGCAGCAGCTGCGTGTCCAGGTAGGAGAAGTTGCGGGCCTGGAGCAGCGGGTCGTTGGTGAAGTCGATCCCCGGGACGACGTTCGCGGTGTGGAAGGCGACCTGCTCGGTCTCGGCGAAGAAGTTGTCCGGGTTGCGGTCCAGGACCATCCGCCCGATCGGGCGGACCGGCACCTGTTCCTCGGGGATGATCTTGGTGGCGTCCAGCAGGTCGAAGTCGAAGGCGTGCTCGTCCTCCTCCGGTACCAGCTGCACCCCCAGCTCCCACTCGGGGAACTGGCCGCGCTCGATGGCCTCCCACAGGTCGCGCCGGTTGTAGTCCGGGTCCTTGCCCTGGATGCGCTGGGCCTCGTCCCACACCAGCGAGTGCGTACCCAGGAGTGGTGTCCAGTGGAACTTGACGAAGGTGCCCCGCCCCCGGGCGTCGACGAAGCGGAAGGTGTGCACGCCGAAGCCCTGCATGGTGCGGTAGCTGCGCGGGATCGCCCGGTCCGACATCAGCCACATCACCATGTGCGTGGTCTCCGGTTGCAGGCCCACGAAGTCCCACAGGGTGTCGTGAGCCGACTGGGCCTGGGGGATCTCGTTGTGCGGCTCGGGTTTGACCGCGTGCACGAAGTCGGGGAACTTGACGCCGTCCTGGATGAAGAAGACGGGCATGTTGTTGCCGACGAGGTCGTAGTTGCCCTGTTCGGTGTAGAACTTGACGGCGAAGCCCCGCACGTCGCGCACCGTGTCCGCCGAGCCCCGTGACCCGGCCACGGTGGAGAAGCGGACGAACACGGGGGTGGTGACGTCGGGCCCGCTGAGGAAGTGTGCGGCGGTCAGCTCGGAGAGGTCCTCATAGGGCGTGAAGTGGCCGTAGGCCCCCGCGCCCCTCGCGTGCACGACGCGTTCGGGGATGCGTTCGTGGTCGAAGTGGGTGATCTTCTCCCGGGCGTGGAAGTCCTCCAGGAGTGTGGGACCGCGCTCTCCCACGCTGAGTGAGTTGTCGGTGTCCTCGACCCGCACACCGGTCTCGGTGGTCAGCGGGCCCTGGGAGTCGGTGCGGTCCTGTTCCAGGAGTCGGTCCTTGGCGTCCTGCTCGTGATCGGTCATGTCGAACTCCCCCGTCGGGTTCAGGTCGTGTCGAGTGACTGTCCGTCCTGCCTCGCCATGACCGACGAGGTGACACCGTAAACGCCGCGCGCCGGAACTTGACCCCGTCTTCGCCCAGCCAACGCCCGCCCCTGGAAAGGCTTCACGACCAGGGGTCGCGTCGTGGTGGCGTGAGCGGCTCGAACCACCCCGCGCCCGGAGCGGGGACGCCGGGTGTGCGGCGTCGCGGGTCAGTGGCTGGTCCGGGCCACACGAGTGGAGGAGTGACGGCGGCGCGGGCCCCGAGGGACCCGCGCCGCGCGTGAACCGTGAGGTGTCAGCAGCCGGTGCTGCTGGTGATGGTGGTGTTGCCGAAGTAGCGGATCGACACACCGTTGAGCACCGCGCGAACGACGGTGCCGTTGACGCGCTGTTCGTAGTGCAGGTGCGGGCCGGTCGAGCCGCCGGTGCTGCCGACCTTGCCGATGACGGTGCCGGTGCTGACCCTGGTGCCCACCGAGACCGACTGTGAGTTCAGGTGCGCGTAGAGGGTGGTGACGCCGCTGCCGTGGTCGATGACGATGTACTTGCCGTAGCTGGTGTTCCCCCGGTCCGCGACCGTGGTCACGGTTCCGGCGGCGCTGGAGCGCACGTTCTGGTTCAGGGCGTTCGAACGCTGGAAGTCGACCGAGAGCTGCGGGTTGTGGTTGGTCCGGGTGTTGGCGTTCCAGACCTGGCCGCAGTCGAAGGGTGTGCGCAGGTTGACCGCGGCGACGGCCTGTTCGGCCGACACCGCGCTCACCGGTACGAGCACGGCGGTGAACAGGGCCGTGGCCAGAAGGATGCTCAGACGCCGGAACGGGGCGCCGAAACGGGGGATCTTCATGGGGGTCCTTTCCTCGCGGGAGCGGGGGTGCGAGAACTACGGAGGCTCGATACCCACGGAAAGGGCTGCGATCACGAAACCGGATCGTTTTTCTGCCTTCCTCCAGAGATGTCCGAGAAAACGAGCGCCCCGACCGGAGATCCCTCCGGAGAGTTCACCCTCGGGTCGCGCACACGTCGTTCTTCGCGGATAGGAGGAACCGGAGGAAAGGCCCGGTACGCGGTTCCGTGAGGGCGACTGTTCGTGAGGGAACGGTAAATGGACTTTCCGGACGCGAACGCCGATCCGGAGAGCACACAGGGGAATGCGGCGGGACACTGAAGGCTCTCTCCATTACGCTGGGTGAATGACGGTCCGGAACGCCACCGGTGACGACGGCCCCGCGATCAGCGACCTCATGATCCGGGCCGCGCCGCATTTCGACACGAAGGGCTATCCGGAGCAGTTGCTGCCTCCCGGGATGGTGGTCCTCGTCGCGGAGGAGGACGGTCGGGTGGTCGGATGGCTGGAGGCCGTGCTCGACTGGGCCCACACGGGCCCGGGGGCACCCACGCCCCCGCCCCACGGGTACGTGCTCGCGGTCGTCGTGGACCCCGACTGGCGCAGGCGCGGGATCGGGTGCGCCCTGTTGGACCGGTTCGTGGAGGAGGCGCGCCAGGCCGGGGTCCGGTGGGTCTTCCTCCTTCCCGAGGGCGGCGAGGGGGTGGCGGGAAGGCTGGCGTTCTTCCGCGCCGCCGGATTCACCCCGCTCGCGGTCGCGGACGACCCCCTGCCGCCCATGGGCCGGTGGACCGGCCCCGTGGCGGTCGGTGATGCACGCCCCTGACCGGTGAACCCGCGTCGACACACAAGACATCGACCGGTTTCTTGGCGGGTTCCGGCACTGCGCGGACCCGCCGCCACCCCCCAGGATCGTGCCCGTGACGACTTTCCACGCTTGCCTCCACGCACTGTCCGAGAAGGCCCTGCGCCGCGAGACCCCCACCCGTGACGAACTCCTCGCGGTGCTGACCAGCTCCGACGACGACCTGATGGACCTGCTCGCCGCGGCCTCCCGGGTCCGTCGTCGCTACTTCGACCGCCGGGTCAAGCTCAACTACCTCGTGAACATGAAGAGTGGCCTGTGCCCCGAGGACTGCTTCTACTGCTCCCAGCGCCTTGGGTCCCGGGCCGAGATCGTCAAGTACACCTGGCTCAAGCCGGACGAGACCCGTGAGGTGGTCTCACACGGTGTGAAGGCCGGGGCCAGCCGCGTGTGCCTGGTCGCGAGCGGGCGCGGCCCCACCGACCGCGACGTGGCCCGTCTCGCCCCGGCGGTGGCCGAGATCAAGGAGGAGCACCCCGGAGTGGAGGTGTGCGCCTGCCTGGGGCTGCTCTCCGAAGGCCAGGCGGACCAGCTCCGCGAGGCCGGGGTCGACGCCTACAACCACAACCTCAACACCTCGGAGGAGCGCTACTCCGACATCTGCACCACACACGAGTTCGCCGACCGTGTCGACACGGTCGAACGGGCCAAGCACGCCGGACTGTCCCCCTGCTCGGGGCTGATCGCGGGCATGGGGGAAACCGACGACGATCTCGTCGACGCCCTGTTCGCCCTGCGCGACCTGGGCCCGGACTCGGTTCCGGTCAACTTCCTCATGCCGTTCGACGGCACGCCGTTGGAGGGCACCTGGGAGCTGACCCCGCAGCGCTGCCTGCGCGTCCTGGCCGCCACCCGGTTCGTCTTCCCCGACGTGGAGGTCCGGCTGGCCGGCGGGCGCGAGATCCACCTGCGCTCCCTCCAGCCCCTCGCGCTGCACATCGCCAACTCGATCTTCCTGGGTGACTACCTCACCAGTGAGGGCCAGGCGGGCGGGGACGACCTGGAGATGATCGCGGATGCGGGCTTCGAGGTGCAGGGCGCGGGCGAGCCGACCCTCCCGGGTGAGTGCCACGACCTGCTGCGGACCCGCCAGCGGGGCGCGGGAACCGAGCTGCCGCCCAACGCCTGAAGGGGGTCCGGTGGGGGCGCGGCGGGAGGAGTCTCTCCGCTCCCGCGCGCTCCCACCGGCTCAGACCACGGAGGGGGTCTGGTCGCGGTCCGGAACGAACGCGGACAGGTCCACCCCGGGGTCCTCCCCCATCGCCAACCGGGCGGCGACCACCCCCTGGAACGGGCCGAAGGTGAGCCCCTGCGAACCCAACCCCGTGGCCACCAGCACGCCGGGCAGCCGTTCGACGGGGCCGAGCAGCTGCTGGCCGTCGTGGGTGACGGGCCGGAACCCCACACGGGTCTCGACCACGCTGGCATCGGCCAGCTCCGGCAGCAGCTCCAACGCGGTGGACAGGTTGTGCGCCAGGCCTCCGGCCGTCACCCTGCGGTCGAAACCCGCCTCCGGCTCGGAAGTGCCTCCCGTGACCACCCGGTCGGGGGCGAAGGCGCTCACGTAGTAGTCGCGTTCACCGAACCGCACCACCGGCCAGGCACGCGTGTCCCGGCCCGGGAGCGCGAAGTGGGTCATCTGGCCCCGTGCCGGGTGCACCCCCAGCTCCACCCCGGCCACCGACAGCAGTCCCGCAGACCACGCCCCGGCCGCCACGATCACCGTCGGCGCCTCCAGGTCCTCCGCGCCCACCCGTACGCCGGTGACGCGGTGACCGTTCCACAGCAGCCGCGAGTCGCCCTTGTAGTAGCGCAGACCGCGTTCCCCGGCCGCGTTGAACAGGGCGGACCGTGCCCGGCGTCCGTCGGTCCGGGCCATCCCCTCGACGCGCACGCCCGCGTAGGGTTCGGGCAGCAACGGGAAGTGGCGCCGGGGCTCCCCCTCGGCCAGTCGCTCCACCCGTCCCATCGTGGCGAACTCGGGACGCTCGGAGAGCGTGCGCAGGAGCTCGAACCCCGCGTCACCGCCCTCACGGTCCACGGACATCCCGCCGACCACCTCGTACCCGGTGACCTGGCCGTCCTCAGCCAGCTCAGCCATGAGTTCCGGGTAGTGCGCGGCTGCGCGGGCCTTGAAGTCCCACACCGGTGGCGCGTCCCAGGGGAACGGCCACGGGAACACGATCCCCGATCCGGCCGCCGAGGCCTGTCCCAGGTGGGAGGCGTCCACCAACGCCGTGGACACGCCCTTCTTCGTCAGGTGGAAGGCCGCGCTGGCTCCCACGATCCCGCCGCCGACAACGATCACGTCCATACGTCCCACCCTGCCCCGACCCGTGCCCACGGACAAGCCGTTCGCCCCGCGTGCCGGTCCGCGAATCGGGGTAGGGAGTCGCGATACGCTGCGGCTTCGCTCGTCGGAGCCCGGCCCCCTTCCCCTTCTTCCCTGGAGGTCGCATGGACGGTTACACGTACTACGGGGTCGCCCTGATGCGCCGACCCAGCCCCCGGCTGGACGACGGCATCGTCACCCACATCGAGAGGACCTCGGTCGACCCGGTGCTGGCGGCCCGGCAGTACACCATCTACCAGGAGACGGTGGCCTCGGCGGGGTGGCGGGTGCACGAGGTGGACCCCGCACCGGAACACCCGGACTCGGTGTTCGTGGAGGACCCGGTGGTGGTGTGCGAGGACCTGGCGGTCCTGACCCGTTCGGGGGCGGCCGAGCGACGGGGCGAGGTCACGGGGGTGGAGACCACGGTCCGCGCCCTGGGACTGGAGGTGGCCCGGATCGAGGCGCCCGGGAGCCTGGACGGCGGCGACGTCCTGCAGGTCGGGGAGACCGTGTACGTGGGCATCGGTGGGCGGACCAACGAGGACGGCGCCGACCAGCTGGAACGGCACCTGGCACCGCTGGGTCGCAAGGTCCTCCGGGTACGGCTGGGGCGGGCGCTGCACCTGAAGTCGGCCGTGACCGCGCTGCCGGACGGCACTCTGGTCGGTCTGCCCGATCTGGTCGACACCAGCGGACTGCCACCGATCCGCCGCGCGCTGGAGGAACCGGGCGCGCACGTGCTGCCTCTGGGGGGCCGTGACGTGCTGGTCAGCGCCGCCGCGCACGAGACGATCCACCAGCTGGCGGCGGACCACTGGCGGGTGCTGCCGGTGGACATCTCCGAGTTCGAGAAGCTGGAGGCCTGCGTGACCTGTCTGAGCGTGCTGGTCCCGGACCGTCCCTCGCGGACCTCCGCCTGACCGGAGCGGAAGCGGCACTCACGTGCCCGTTCCGGGGCCCGGGCCCTTCCGGCGCGGTGGCGAGTGGAGGCCGGGAACTGACCTCCACCTCTGACACACTCTGGGCATGATGTCGACATCGGCCCGGCTGCTCCAGCTCCTCTCCCTCCTCCAGACCCGCAAGGACTGGCCGGGGGGCGAGCTGGCGGAGCGCCTCGCGGTCAGCCCGCGCACCGTCCGGCGCGACGTGGACCGCCTCCGTGACCTGGGCTATCCCATCCAGGCGACCATGGGCACCGGCGGCGGCTACCAGTTGGGGGCGGGCGCCGCCCTGCCGCCGCTGCTCCTGGACGACGACGAGGCAGTGGCGGTCGCGGTGGGCCTGCGGACCGCCGCGCAGGGCGGGGTCTCGGGGATCGAGGAGACCTCGGTGCGGGCCCTGACCAAGCTCCTTCAGGTGCTCCCCTCCCGGTTGCGTCGGCGCGTGGACGCGTTGGGGACCTTCACCGTCCCGATGCCGGGTGAGGGTCCCACCGTCGACTCCGCGACCCTCACCCTGGTGGCGTCCGCCTGCCGCGACAGCGAACTGCTGCGTTTCGAGTACGAACGCCACGACGGCTCCACGGGCCGCCGGACCGTGGAGCCGCACCGGCTGGTCTCCCGGGGGCGCCGTTGGTACCTGGTGGGCTGGGACACCGGTCGCGGCGACTGGCGCACCTTCCGACTGGACCGGATGCGCCCCCTCACCCCCACCGGCCCGCGGGTGCCTCCGCGCGAGCCGCCCGAACGGGGGGTGGCCGGGTACCTGGCCGACCGGATGAACCTGCACATGTGGCCGATCAAGGCGCGCGTGCGCCTGGGGGTCTCCGCCGAGACCGCCCTGGCGGGCCCCGCCGCGCACTACGGCGTCATCGACGCGGTGGACGAGCACTCCTGCCTGCTGCTGTGCGCCAGCGACGACCTGGTCGGCATGGCGTGCTACCTGGCGATGCTCGACATGGACATGGAGGTGGAGGAGCCCGTGGAGCTGCGCACGGAGATGGCCCGGCTGGGACGACGGCTCTCCCGTATGGGCGAGGCCCCGCAGGGCTGACCGGCGCGCATGAGTACGGGTACTCACCCTGGGTGGGTGCGCGCACCGATGCCCGGGGCCGCGCCCCCGGCCTAGGTTCGCGGTATGCCCCTCCTCATCGGCCACACCGCGATGGTCCTCCACTACCTGTTCTTCGCCTATGTCGTCCTCGGCGGCTTCCTCTCGTGGAAGTGGCCGAGGATGTTCTGGCCGCACCTGATGGTGGCCGTCTACGCGCTGGGGATCGTCGTCATCGGCTGGTCGTGCTTCCTCACCGACATCGAGAACTGGTCACGTGCGCACACCGGCCGCGAGGTGATGGAGAACGGGTTCATCGACTTCCACATCACCGGTGTCCTCTACCCGGAGGAGCATCTGATGACCTCGCGGTTCGTGATCGCGGGCATCGTCGCCTGCGCCTACGCCGGAGCCGCGTGGAGGCGGTACCGGCGTGGTCCGGTGGCCGCTCCCGAGCCGGTGTCCGGGTAGTCCCGGGAACCTCCAGTTGGGTCAAGTCCGCGCGGGAACGCCACAAACCAGCTACGTTAAGGAGTCGTTTACTTTCGTAGAGTAATGAAAGTGGGGCTTCCGCGTGCCCGACCAGACCCGACACCACTGCCTGGAACTGCGCGAACTCAGTGTTCCCCCGACAGTGCGCCCCCTCCGGCCCGGCTACCGTGTCGCCCGCTGGGACGACCCCACCTCCCTGGAACCCGAGTGCCGGGAACGCCTCCACCACGCTCTGCGCGACCTGGCGGCCCGCGCCTTCGGCGCCGACCACTCCGGCTACTGGCACGCCAGGATGGCCTCGGGGTTCTTCGACCAGATCTCCTCGCTGGCACTGATCCTCGGACCGGACGGCGTCCCCGTCGGCTGGGGCGGTTACCACCGGCGCCGCTTCGCCGCCCGCCACGCCCTGTACCTGGACGCGGCCGGAGTGGTCCCCGCCCACCGGCGCTCGGGCCTCTCCGCCGCCCTGATGCTGCACTTCCTCAATCGCGAGGTCCTGGCACACCCCCTGTCCAGCACCTACGTCGTACTGCGCACCCGTCACCCGGCCGTCTACGCGGGGTGGCGCAAGGGACTCGGCCGGGCACGGGTCTTCCCGCGCCAGGGCCGCCCCGTGCCCGGCCTGGTGCGCCGGATCGCCTCCGACGCAGCCGACTGGCTCGGTGACGGCCCCGGCCTGGACCCCGACTCCCTGATGGTGCGCGACGCCTACCGAATGTTCGACGGCGAGATCTACGGGGTGGCCCCCCGGAGCGGCGACCCCGTTCTGGACGCCCACTTCGCCCGCGAGGTCGGCCCCAAGGACGCGGTCCTGGTCGTGGCCCGCATGGGCGCGCTGCCCCTGGCCAGGCTCGCCCTGGGCCGCGCCCTGAGCCCACGGTCGCGCGGCTCCGCGCCCGCCTCCCGGGGCCGGAGCGTCCCGGGGGCGTCGGTCCGCGACGACTTCACCGTGCGCGCCACACCCACGGGGGCGGGGGCGAGCGGCCTCATCCCCGGGGGACGCTTCTGACGTCGGACGGCCCGCTCACCAGCGAGCCCACGTCCCGGATCTGGTCCGTGACCCCGGCCAGCCGCAGACTCTCCGCCCAGGTCATCTCCGGGCTCTGGCGTTCTCCGGCGGCCAGACACCGTCCGACCTCCTCGATCTCGTACTCGTAGCCGTTGGCCCGGAAGGGCCGGTGGAACCGCTCGGGCGCGCTCCCCTCCCTGTGCAGGACCACGTCGGTGGCGGCCCAGAAGCGGGGGACCTCCAGCCAACCGTCCGTCCCGGCCAGCACCGCGCGGTTGGGCAGCACGTTGCGGGAGGCACAGGTCAGGGCGGCGCTCACCCCGTTCTCCCCGTGCACCAGCACCGAGGTCTGCGTGTCGACCATCCGGTCCGGGGACAGCTGACGGGTGGCACCCACGACGGTGAGCTCACCCAGGTACCGCGAGGCCAACTCCAGCGGGTACACACCCAGGTCCATGAAGGCACCACCGCCGAGGTCGACGTTGAAGAGCCGGTGCTCGGGGTCGTAGGGGACGTTGATCCCGAAGTCGGCGGCGACCGTGCACAGTTCCCCGATCGCCCCGTCCGCCACCAGGTCCTGGGCGAGCCGGGAGGCGGGCAGGAACCGCGTCCACACGGCCTCCATCAGGAAGCGGTCGTTGGCCCGGGCGGCCGCCACCATCTGCGACACCTGGAGCGCGTTCATCGCCATGGGCTTCTCCACGAGCACGTGCTTGCCCGCGTCGAGCATCAGGAGGGTGTTCGGATGGTGCCAGGGGTGCGGGGTGGCGACGTACACCACGTCCACGTCCGGGTCGGCGGCGAGCTCCGCGTAGCCGCCGTGGCGACGGGGAACGTCCCACTCCCGACCGAACTCCTCCGCCCGGTCCCGTGTACGCGACGCCACCGCCGTGACCCGGGCCGAGGGGACGGCCCGCACCCCCTCCATGAAGGCGCGTGCGATCCCGCCGGTTCCCACCACGCCCCAGCGCGGCCCACCGTTCTCTTGTGTCATGTGCGCATCCTAAAAAGACGGTCATCTCCGGGTCGAGGCGGGGAAGGTCCTCGGTTTCGGAGCGCGGGAACCGTACGGTGGCCGAGGAGAGGCCCGCGCTCGGCGCGACACGTGAACGGAGGAGGAATGTCGGAGACACTCGCCCGGAGGTTGGGGGTCGAGCCCGGGGACCGGCTGCTCGTCCTCAACGCCCCGGAACGCTACCTGCGGCTGTTGGACCCCCCGCCCGACCTCCACGTCGACCTCGGTCCGATCGAGGGCGCCGAGTACGACGACCTGCACCTGTTCGCCCTGGACCGGGGCACCGTCGAACGGGAGGGGCCGCGCGTCCTGGAGCTCACCGCCCCGACCACCCGCCTGTGGGTGTGCTTCCCGCAGCGGGGCGGCACGATCATCACGGACCTGACGGCGGACCAGGGCTGGGACACCCTCGTGGACGCCGGGTGGCACAGCACCGCCCAGGTGCCGATCGACTCGGACTGGGCGGCGCTGCGCTTCGAACGCCGGGGCGCCTAGGGCCTAGCTCCCGACCCGGACGGAACCGCTGGTGGTGTTGACGTCGATCCGACCGTCGGCGCCGTTCCCGGTGTCCACGTCGAACTCGCGCTGCCCGGACACCGACTCACCGGTGACCTCGTACTCGCCGTCCGGGACCGTCGCGGCGACCGCGCCGCTCACGGTCTCGACCGACAGCAGGTCGAAGGGGTCGGCCGTCCGCAGGCTGACGTCACCGGAGGTCGTGGTGGCCTCAAGCGTGGTGAACCCGCCGCCGAGCTCCAGCGAACCGCTCACCGACTCGGCACGGACCTCGTCGGCGCCGAAGTCCTCGGTGACGATCGTGCCCGAGGTGCTGGAGACGTCCAGCAGGACGCCCTCACCGGAGGCCGTGATCCGGCCGCTGACGGTGTGGGCCTCCACCGAACCCTCGACCCCGTCGAGCGCGACCTCACCCGAGACGGTCTCCACCTCGACGACACCGACCTGCTCGGTCACGTCCACCGCGCCGCTGGTGGTCTCCACGCTCAGGTCGCCCTCCAGGTTCTCCACCGCGACCCGGCCGCTGACCGTCTGCAACGTCACCCGGGTCCCGGCGGGGACGGTGACCTCGTAGTCCACCGAGCAGGAGCTGAAGAACGGCAGCCCCGAACACTCGGTGTCGATCTCCAGTGTGCCGCCCTCGGCCTCGATGTCCTCGTCGGGTTCCGACAGGGGACTGCCCCGCAGCTTGCGGTCCACCGTGACCCCGTCGCCGGTCCCGCCCCGGAGCAGGACCTCACCTCCGGTGGAGTTGTCGATCTCCAACGCGCTCACCCCGTCGAAGGAGTCGGCGCGATCGGACTGGTTGACGGTCATGTTCCCCAGCACGGAGAGCGCGGTGAGAACCACCAGGGCCAGCACGAGCACCCCGCCCAGGAACATCCACGGCCCCCTGCGGAAGCCCCCGCGTTCCTTGCTTGAGGAGGCGTACAGGCCTCGGGCCCTGAAAGTCATGTTCTTTCCCTTCCTGGAAGGCTCGGCCCTCCCTCTGGTGCGTCCTGGTCTCGGTGCGGGTCAGTCCCGGTCGTTGCCGCGCAGGTAGCGCAGCACCGCCTGGACCCTGCGGTGGTCGTGGTCGTCATGGCCGAGGTCGAGCTTGGTGAAGATCGACCTGATGTGCTTCTCCACGGCACGGTCGGTGATGGCGAGCCGGTCCGCGATTCCGGCGTTGTTCAGGCCCTGGGCCATCACCTCCAGCACCTCGCCCTCGCGCGGGGTGAGGCTCTCCAGGGCGCGGTCCCGCCGTCTGCTCAGCAGCTGTGAGACCACCTCGGGGTCGATCGCCGCGCCGCCCCCGGCCACCCGGCGCAGCACGGCGAGGAACTCCTCGATGTCGGCCACACGGTCCTTGAGCAGGTAGCCGACCTTCTCGGCCCCGCCGCCGAGGAGGTCGGCGGCGTAGCGGCTGACCACGTGCTGGGACAGCAGCAGCACGGCCACGTCGGGGTGGGTCCGTCGGATCCGCACGGCGGCCTGGATGCCCTCCTCGGAGTAGGTGGGCGGCATCCGGATGTCGATCAGGCAGAGGTCGACGTCCGGGTGCTCCGCGACGGCGGCGTTCAACGCGTCGGCGTCGCCCACCGCCGCGACGATCTCCACACCGGAGTCCTCCAGCAGCCGGACCATGCCGCTGCGCAGCAGTACGGAGTCCTCCGCGATGATGACGCGCGGCTCCGGCCGTTCGTCCAGTCTCTGGGCCGTGCTCACGGTCACGCCTTCCATGGGATGTTCGCGGTGAGGACGGTGCCCCCACCGGTCGGGCTGTGGACGGTCAGCTCCCCGTCGACGGCGTCCACCCGGTCCCACAGCCCGTAGAGACCGGTGCCCGCCTCGGGGTCGGCTCCCCCGACCCCGTCGTCGGTCACTGTGACGCACAGCAGCTCGCCCCCGCGCCTCGCGGCCGGGACGCGGCCGACGGCCACGGTGACCTGCTCGGCGTCGGCGTGCTTGGCGATGTTGGTCAACGCCTCGCAGACCACGTAGTAGGCCACGCCCTCCGCCCGGGCCGAGGGGCGTTCGGCCAGGTCCACGTCGAGGCGGACCGGAACCGGGGAGCGTCCGACCGCCACCGGCAGGGCCGCGCCGAGTCCGTGGTCGGTCAGGACCCTGGGGTGCAGGCCGCGTGCGACCTGGCGGAGGTCGGTCATGACCTCCCGGGACTCCGCCTGCGCCTCGGTGATCAGCTCGCGGGCACCGTCGGGATCGTGGGAGAGCCGGGCGCGTGCCCGAGTGAGGGTCATGGTGAGCGCGAGCAGCCGTTGCTGGGCGCCGTCGTGCAGGTCGCGTTCGATCCTGCGGCGTTCGGCCTCGGCCTCGTCCACCATGCGGAGCCGACTGTCCTGGACGTGCAGGAGGCGGCGCCGCATCCGGACCTCGGGGGCCTCGAAGAGCAGCAGGCGGTGCAGGAGGACCTCGGTGGAGATCATGTACGGGGCCAGGCGCAGGCCGACCACGGTGGCCAGCGGGCCGACGAGAACCAGGAGCAGCGGGCCGACCAGGTCGCCGGGCGACCCGAGGGCCAGGATGTAGGCGATGCCCAGGGACGCGCCGATGGCGGCGGCGCCGCCGCACACCACGAAGACCACGACCAGCCCGGCGGCGAACAGCCCGTGCAGGCCCGCGGCGGTGCTGTAGACCACCATGGTCCAGGCGTCGCGGCCGAAGACGAACCGCCACACCCGGACCCAGGGGTTGTCGTCCGCCAGCGGGTCGGGAGGGCTGGTCTCCACGATCCCGAACACGTTGGCGAGGCGGTCGCGCTGGACCCGGCAGGCGAGTCGGGCGAGCAGGGTGGCGGCGACGGGCAGGGCGACCAGCAACCCCAGGGAGTCGCGGACGATCCGCGAGACCGAGTGGGAGAGCCCGACGTCCGTCCAGGGCAGGAACAACCCCATGCCGATCCAGGCGGCCACTGTCACCAGCAGGGACACGGGGATCAGGTAGAACAGGGCCAGGGCCAGGGAGGTCATCAGGTGCAGGACCTGGACCAGGAGCAGCCGCCATCCGCTGCCGCGCGGACCGGCGGCGAAGGGAACACCGGTCAGGGAGCCCGGTCGGGCACCACCCCGCTCCGCGCCTCGCGCCCGTTGTTCTCGTGTGCCGCTCACAGGTCCAATCTAGGATTCCCGGGGACCGGTGCACGAGGTCATCAGCACGAGGAACACGGGTGGTGCCAGCACTACCCGACCGGTCGGGGCGGGGGATCGGATGGCGCGGAGCGGGGGCGCGGTGCTGGAGCGGGTGTTGGAGGACGTCGGGGGGGTCAACACGTTCTTCGCGGTGGGTGGTGTGCCGCACGGCGAGGGCTGGGAGCAGGTGACCGCGTTGACCGGGCGGGAGCGGGCCGCCGCCGAGGTCGGGCGGGTGCGGGCCCAGCTCGGGGCGGTTTCGGGACTCGGCGCCGACGAGGTGGAGTGGCGGGTGGGTGCCTCGCTGTTCCACCAGGGGCTGGCATCCCGGCTGATCTCGCCCGTGCTGGCGGCGGGGCTGTGTCACGGGGTGGGACTGCGCCCGGACCTGTTCCTCTTCGAACCGGAACGCTCGGGGGCGTGGGAACTGCGCACGGCGCAGCTGGGGGCCGAGCCGCTGTCCCGGGACCCCCTGGAGGTAGCCGCCTGGTTGGAGCAGACCGTGGTGGAGGGCGTGCTGTCCGGGGTGGAGGAGACGCTGACCGGGATCGGCAGGGTCTCCCCAGGGCTCCTGCGGGGCAACACCGGAGCGGCCCTGGCGGGGGCCGCGCGTGCTCTGGGCGGCGCACGGAGAGAACGGCGCGCGGGCGCCGAGGAGGTGGTCCGCGTGCTGACGGGGCGCCGCACCCTCGAAGGCACCGGGTCCCACACCGGGGTGGACCGTGCCGGGCTGGCCGTCTTCCGCCGGACCACGTGCTGCCTGTACTACCGGCTCCCCGGGGGCGGTCTGTGCGGCGACTGCGCCCTGCGTCGCCCACCGGGTGCCCGCTGACCGGGTCGAGGCTGGTCAGGCGCGGTACCGTCCGCGCTGCGCTCGGATGCCGTCGAGGAGGTAGGCGGTGCGGCGGTCGTAGGCGTCCCGGGGCGGCAGCACGCCGTGCTTGAGGGCGAGAGCGTTGTCGACGATGAGCGCGTGCAGGTCGTCCACCGTGAACTCGGGCCGCAGGGCCCCCGAGGCGTGCCCGGCCTCGACGAGTTCTTCGTAGATCTCACCCGCGGCACGGCAGATGTCCATGAGCTGCCGTGAATGGGGATAGTCCTGGAGCAGGACGTCGTTGGTGGTGGGCTGACGGTACTGGAGGTCGCGGATCGCGGTGAGGTAGTGGTCGATCCGCGCCCCGGCGTCGTCCAGGGACCGCGTGTGGTCGATGACGGCGTCGAGCTCGTCGGCGACGACCTCCTGGATGACGGCTTCGATGAGGCCCACCCGGCCGCCGAACCGGTTGAAGATCGTCGCCTTGCTCACTCCCGCCGCCCGGGCCACATCCTCCAGCGGCACGCTCAGACCCCGCCCCTGGAAGGCGGCGATCGCCGCCCGGCGAATCTGCTCCGCGTTGCGCCGGGCGTCGGCGCGCAGCCGGGGGTTCGCGGGTGTCGCACCGGTCATGGATCCTGCCGCCTCTCGCCGCCGCCATAACTTGACTCGCTGAGTCAGTTTATCTACTGTCGTGGGCGGAAGTGAAACTGACCCGGCTGGTCAAGTTATTGGAACGGGCGCCACCAGCTCGGACGCCGACCGGGCACGAGCACGGGCACGCAAGGAAGGGCCGCGAACATGATCGTTGTCACCGGCGCCACGGGCACCCTCAACGGAGGCACCGTCGAACACCTCCTCAGCCGCCTGCCGGCCGAAAGGGTCGGTGTGAGTGTGCGGGACCCCGCCAGGGCCAGGCACCTCGCCGAGCGCGGAGTGCGCGTGCGGCAGGGCTCCTACGAGGACACGGCCGCTCTGCGCGCGTCCTTCGCCGGCGCCGACCAGGTGCTCCTGGTGTCCGGGAACGACCCGACGGCCGACATGGTGAGCCTGCACCGCGACGCGATCGAGGCGGCGGTCGCGGCCGGCGCCCGGAGAATCCTGTACACGAGTCAACAGGGAGCCGCGTTCGGGGGCCCGTACCCTCCGGCGGCCGTCCACGCCGCCACCGAGGAGATCCTCGCCGGTTCTGGGGTCGCGTGGACCTCCCTGCGCTATGGATTCTTCGGCCACAGCTTCGACGCCCTGCTCGGTCCGTGGCGGGAGACCGGGGTGATCGCGGCTCCGGACGACGGCCCCGTCCCGTGGACCGCCCCCGCCGACCTGTCCGAGGCCGCGGCCGTCGTCCTCTCCGGCGACCGCTCCTTCGACGGGGCCGTGACCCTGGTCGCCGAGGAGGCCGTCACCCTCGACGACTTCGCCGGGATCGTCTCCGAACTCAGTGGACGCTCCGTCGAACGCGTCGTGGTCGACGACGAGCAGTGGGTCGCGGACCAGGAGGCGCGCGGCGTGCCGGAGCAGGCGGCCCGCTTCACGCTCACCATGTTCCGCGCGACGCGGGAGGGCTACTTCGCCGAACGGGACCCGCTGCTGGGCGAGCTCCTGGGTCGCGCTCCCCGGAGCGTCGCGGACCAGCTCGCCGCACAGATGAGGGCCTGAGGGGGCGCGGGGCCGTGTCCCCGTTCTCCGGTGGGCTCAGAGGCCGTCGGCGGCGCGCCGCACCGCCTCCAGGTCGATCCGGCGCATCCTTAGCATGGCCTGGGTGGCCCGGCCCGCCCGATCGGGGTCGGGGTCCCACACCAGGGAGTCCAGCTCCTCGGGATAGACCTGCCAGGACAGACCGAAGCGGTCCTTGAGCCAGCCGCACTGGCTCTCCTGGCCGCCGTCGGTGAGCGCGTTCCAGTAGTGGTCCGACTCCTCCTGGTCGCGACAGATCACCTGGAAGGACACCGCCTCGTCGAAGGTGAAGGCGTCCCCGCCGTTGAGCGCGGTGAAGCGCGCCCCGTCCAGCTCGAACTCGACGGTCAGCACGGTGCCCTCGGCCAGGGGCATGTCCGGGCCGTAGTACGTCGTCCTGAGCACCCGTGAGTTCTCGAAGACGCGGGTGTAGAACTCCGCCGCCTGCTCGGCCTGGTCGTCGAACCACAGACACGGCCTGATCTTGTGCAGGAGTGCCATGGCTCCCCCTCTCCCCCGGCGTTCCCCTCTCCTCTCACGTACCCGGTTCTCACGTACCGCACCATACTCCCCAAACTTCCCTATCATCCGTGATGATCGAGTACAATAAGGGAAGGTTTCGGAACACAGGGCCGTCGGTGAGGAGAACCGTGCCGCAGCAGTACTATTCGGTGGACCAGGTCGCGGACCTTCTGGGTCTGCACGTCAAGACGGTGCGTGCCTACGTCCGCGAGGGACGACTGGCGGCCACCCGGATCGGGAAGCAGTACCGCGTGCGCCGCCGCGACCTGGAGGAGTTCACCGGCGGCCCGCTGGCCGAGGAGGAGGGCCCGGACGCCCCGCGGGCCCCGTACGCGGAGGCCTCCACCGTCGTCCAGGTCGACGGGGTCGACCGCGCCACGGCCGACCGACTCACCACCCTGCTCTCCGTCACCGGGCGTCCCGAGGACCGCGGGCGCGCGCACGTCCAGGTGGTCCACGACCCGGACCGCGCCCGCCTGAAGGTGGTCATCGTGGGCGACCTGGCCACCACCGCGACGCTGTTGGGCTACGTCGACTCGCTCACGGGTGACCAGCGGTGACCCCCTCGGGAAGGGAGGCGGAACCGGGGGCCGAGATCGCCCCGGAGGTCCGCCGTCTGGGTGGCCACCCGGTCATGCTCTGCCCGGAACGGGGCGCGCCCCTGCGCGAGGCCGCCGACGTGATCGGGGACGCCTTCCACCACGGCGTCACCTGGGTCGCGGTTCCCGCCGCGCGCCTCGACGCCGACTTCTTCCGGCTGCGCACGGGCGTCGCCGGAGAGTTCCTCCAGAAGTTCGCCAACTACCGGCTCCGGCTGGCCGTGGTCGGGGACGTCTCCCGGCACGTGGCCGCCAGCGACGCCTTCCGGGACCTGGTCCGGGAGTGCGATCGCGGCACCCAGTGCTGGTTCGTCCCGGACCTGGAGGCCCTGGACGGACGCCTGGACCCCCGACAATGAGGATTGGTGGCCGCGTGAGTACCGGGATCAGGTAAGACGGGCCGAGAGGAACCGGTCCTCCCTGACCATACGGGTCAACCCCGTCACGGGAGAGCTCAAACCCGACACTCCCCTCGTGATCGCCGACCACCATGCGGAGACCCCATGATCGAGGACGACGCACTCCAGGCCCGGCTCATCGCGGTCCAGTGCTGGGACGCCGAAACGCTGCGCGGCCCGGAGTGGCAGGCCCTGCCCTCCAACGACGGGATCAACCTGCCCCGCGGGCTCGCCCACCAGGGCCGCTACGCCCTGCACCTGTTGGAGAAGTTCGACGGCGACTTGGACCGCCTCATGGCCACGGCCGCGTACTGCCGTCGGGCCGCGCAAGAGCAGGGTCGAGAGCGACAGGCCAGGTGGATGCGGGCAGCGGACCTGTGCGAGCAGGCGGTGGCCCGCGTGACCAACCACGCTGGCGACGACCCCGACCTTCAACGGGCCATGGTGCACCGGCTACTGAACCCCGAACCCGAACCGCAGCTGAAGGAGAGCTTGGTCTACCGGATCGTGTGGGTGGCCCGGCTGCCCGACCCGCACCATCTCTCCAAGGCCCCGTGCTTGCGTGTTCTCACCAACACCGATCGGTGGGCCCGCCAGATGCGCCCCACCCGCACCGCGCGCGTGCTGCCGCTACCACGGAGGTGACTGGCACCAAGCCTCGCGCGCCGCCCGACACGTCCTACGCCAGGCCCGCCGGGAGGCCTCTTCCAACGAGGACATCTACCTGCATTCCGAAGAGCTCCTGGAGCAGATCGTGAGTTCGGAGTGGGTGCGCGAGGCGGCGCTGAGCCTGCTGGACCCTGCCGACGGCATCGTCGTGGCCCAACTGGCCGGCCACGACGAATGGTTCCTGCACGGAGGCCAGCACCGCACCCAGGCCCTGCTGGACGCGGGGGTGCGGCGCACCGTCGTACTGATGGAGCGCTGACCCTAGGCTGGCCGGTATACCCGGGGTCCTCGGTGCGGGTGGCCTTGAGATCCTCCTCCAGGACCCTGCGCGCCGCCACGGCCCGGTCGTCTCCGATCGTCGTCTGGACCTGGTAGAAGTACGACAGGCCACGACGCGCCAGTGCGCTTGGTGATGCCCAGCCAGGCTCCCTTCCTCGACTAGGTGGAGTACCCCGTGCCGTCACCCCTCGTCCACCGAGCCGTCCTGCCCGTGCGTACCAACGGGTCGGACATCGACGTGCTCGCCATCGTGCGTCGCCGCCTGGCGGCGTGGATCGAGAGCAAGTACCCCGCCTCACCCCTGCCCGTCGGCTCGGGAACCCACCACCTCACCGATCAAGCCACCGTGACCCTGTCCAGCGCTTACCGGGAGGACGGCACGGAGCAGGGGATGCGGGCCCGGTTGCGGGAGGAGAACCCCTCAGGGGTGTGGGTGAGTACCGTCACTTCGGTGGTGTCGGATCAGGCGTGGGTCGGGGTGGAGCTGGAGCACCTGCCCGCGAGCGAACCCGGGTGGAACAGGCCACGGCTGATCGGGGAGCTCGTGGAGGAGTTGCCGGTGTGGGACGGTCCGGCGCGCCTGACCTGTAACCCCCAGGTCGTCACCATGGACCGTGTCGAGTCTCTGTTGGCTGTGCTGACCAGCGTGGACCGCCGCTACCCCGCGGTGGTCGCCGCACGGCCCTCTGAGCCCGACGAGCGGTGGAGCAGTCGACTCCGGGCGACGCTGAGACAGATCACCGGTTCGGCGTCCCTGTACCTGCTGGACAGCCCTCAGGTGTGCACGGCCATCCGCGAACAGCTGGGGCCGGACTACAGCGTCGGCCCCGGAGCGGTCCGTACCTACCTGGCCGACGTCGATCCGGCCTGGCCCGCCGACGGACACCGGCACCGGGTGTTGTCCCCAGCCCGGATGCGCGATGCCAGCGACAGGGCCTGGAAAGTCGTCGCCCACGGGGTCCAGGGCCATGCCCGCACCCACCCGTTGCCGCCGCAGCTGCGTTCGGTGCCGTTCCGGGACGCCGCCGACACGGCCCGCAGGGAACGCGAACAGGCGCTGGCCCAGGCACGCGCCAGCACCGAGCAGAGCACGGCGGCCATGGAGGCGCTCCGTGGTGAGGTCGTGGTGATGGAGGGTCTGCTGACCGAGGCCTCGACCGAGATCGACCAGCTCCAGGAGCGCGCTCAGCTGGCCGAGGAGTCGCTCGCTTCCATGAGCGAGCACAGCGAGAGGCTGGAGCGGGGGATTGAGGTGGAGCTGGCCGACCACCTCACCTCTCTGGAGGAGCTGTCCCAGGCGCGGGACGAGATCGAGGCGCTCCGGGTGCGCCTGCTCCAGCTCGGACGGGGCGAAGAGGCCTACCAGCCGGTACCCGTGACCCGGTATCCGTCCACGTTCGAGGAGCTGCTGGAGATGCTGCCCCACGTCGACGGTGTGCTGTTCACCGGCGACCGTCAGGTGTGTCTGGAACTGGACGGGGTGGCCGGAGCCAAACGAGCGGTGTGGGCCCGCAAAACGTGGGAAGCGTTGCGGTCCCTTGACAGCTACGCGCAGGTCAAGAAGGCGTGCGGCTTCGCGGGCTCCTTCTACGACTTCTGCCAGTGGCCTCCGGAGGGCGGACGGCCCTGGCCGGTGAAGGCCGTGGCCATGGTGGAGTCCGATCAAGTTCGTGCGCGATGGGCGCACGAAAGGACGTTCCCCGTCCCGCTGGAGGTGGACCCGTCCGGGCGGTCGCTGATGGAGGCGCACCTGAAGATCGACTCGCGAGGGTCGGTGTCACCGCGGGTCCATTTCCAAGACGCGACGGAGGTCGTGGGCCAGGTACTGGTCGGTTTCATCGGTCGCCACTTGACGAACACCCGGACGTAGTCCCCCTTCTCGGAACGGCTCGGCGGCGCATGCCGTGGTCTGGCCTCAGGACCGCGACCACCTCCTGGCCGCATGGGCGCGAAGTGAACTGGGTGATTAACATCTGGGAACACGCCCCCTGGCCCGCAGCACCCCTGATTCGACTTCTGGAAACACACGGACTGGGCGGCCACGCCGGCCTGAACACCACCCGCCGCTACACGTTGCCGAGTGAGGTGGACAAAACCCGTGCCCTGGACGCACTCATTACCGACCGGTGAGCGGGCTTACCGCTAAATCCTGTCGTAATCCTCCAAGGAATCGCTATTTCACCGAGTGAAGTCACCGACTACCTGCCACATAGGGTGGAACGTGCTGACCTGGAGGGCTTCCCGCGCTGCTCCAGGAGGAGGACCGCCAGGCTAGCGCCCTCCTAAGGCTCCAAGAACCCCGTTCTCACCTGCGGATTTGCCAGTCGATTACTTCTGATGAAAGATTCTTGCGTTTGATGTAATCGGCGGAAGGTGGCGGAGCGTGACCCGAAACGGCACAGTGCCGGGGGCGGCGGGGCTGCATCTGGTCGGTGGGACCACGCTGCTGCGCCCCGAGGAACAGGTCGCCGAGGCGATGCTGGAGGGCTGGCGCAACCAGCAGATGGCCCGCAACCTGGCCCTGTCCACGATCGAGGGCCGCCTCAACGCGGTGAGGGCCTTCACCCGCCACGCCGATGCCATGCCCTGGCAGTGGTCTGCGCAGATGGTCGACGAGTGGCTCGGGGACCTGCGGGCCGTCCGCCACCTGAAACAGTCCACCCTGCGCAACTACGCCGAGGCCGTCCGCTCCTTCTGCGCCTTCCTCACCGACCCCGCCTACGAGTGGGCCGCCGAGTGCGAGAAGAGGTTCGGCACCCACCCCATCCAGGTCTGCCACGAGTGGAACACCGCCCACCACCTGAAAGAATCCGAAGCCGACCCCTCAAAGAGGGCCTTCACTCGCTCTGAACTCCTGGCCTTCTTCGACCACGCCGACGACCAGGTCCTCCGGGTGCGCGGGGCCGGCCGCAAGGGCTGGCTGCCCGCCTTCCGCGACGCCGCCCTGTTCAAAACCGCCTACGCCTACGGGCTCCGCCGCCGCGAGGTGCGCATGCGCGACCTGGCCGACTTCGGACCCAATCCCCACGCCCACGAGTTCGGCGGCTACGGCGTTTGCTACGTGCGCTGGGGCAAGGCCATGAAGGGCTCACCACCCAAGCGCCGCAGCGTCCTGACCGTCGGCCCGCGCGGGGGGATCGGCGGGATGGACTGGATCGTGGACGTGCTGGCCCAGTGGGTGGAGGAAGCCCGTCCGGCCTTCAGCCACACCGGCTCCTCGGCGCTGTGGCCCTCCGAGCGCGGGCCCCGCATCGGGTTCTCGCAGATGAACACCCGCTTCGCCGCCTACCGCGACGCGATCGGCCTCGACCCAGGGCTGGACCTGCACTCGTTGCGGCGCTCCTACGTCACGCACCTGATCGAGGACGGCTGGGACCCCCGGTTCGTCCAGGAACAGGTCGGCCACGAACACGCCTCCACCACCTCCCTCTACACCTGCGTCTCCTCGGACTTTCGCACCCGGACCCTGCGCAAGGCGATGGATGCCACGATGAGAGCGGCCCTGGACACCGGAAGGACGAAACGATGAAGCGGCAGGTCAGCTACCAGTGGCGGCTGCGGGAGATCATGGCCGAACACGGCATGTTCACCGCCACCGACCTCGCCCGCCCCCTGGCCGAGCGGGGCATCGCGTTGTCCTCGGTCCAGGTCTGGCGCCTGGTCACCCAGAGCCCCGAGCGGCTCTCCCTGCCGGTCCTGGCCGCGCTCTGCGACATCTTCGAGTGCACCCCGACCGACCTCATCGCCACCCGGGCCGAGAACGCCGCACCGCGGCGCACCGCCACCGGCGAAACAGGCGGCTCGGCTGACGGGGTCGTTCCACTGCGTCCCAAGCGCGCCCGGATCGATCCGAACGGTGGGTAGACCCTGCACCCTGCCCGCGAGGGTGGACGCGCTCTTGGACGACGGCACCGGGAGACCGAATCCGCAGTTGGAGCCGCTGCGGGAAGCGATCCTGGCCATGCCCCGGCACCGGAGCGCCTCAGCCTGGATCCGCGGCCCCAAGGCCCGCCTGCTCCTGCGCGAACTGGCGCAGGGCAGCCTGCCGCTCACCCACCAGGCCTTCCACGAACACCCCGAGTGGCGAGCCGCCGCACACCTGCGCGACCTGCTCATGACCTGCGCCCTCCTGCCCCAAGCCGACAAGTACCTGCTGCACCACGAGAGCTGGCTGCACCGCCGCTTCAACGAACTCCACGACCAGGCCCACCTCCCGACCCTGGAACAGTTCGCGACCTGGCACCAGATGCCCAAGCTCCGCGCACGAGCCGAGCGTCAACCACTGACTCCCAGCACTGGGATGCACGCAGCGCAGCAGTTCAACCGAGCCCACGAGTTCCTCACCTGGCTGAATGAGAAGGATCTGGCTCTGGGAGCGGTGGCTCAGGCTGAGATCGACCGCTGGCACGCCACACACCCCCTGCACCAACAACGCTCCTTGAGGGCCTTCCTCACCTGGGCACGCAACACCAACCGCACCCCCGCGAAGCTGACCTTCCCCCGGCTGGCGATCACCGAAGGCCAACGGCTCACCCAACATCGACGGCTCGAACTCCTACGCCGGGTCCTGGACGAGAAGGCAGGCCCGTTGCGCTCCCGGGCAGCGGCCTGCCTGATGCTGCTCTTCGCCCAACCCGCGAGCCGCATCGTCCTGCTGACCATCGACGACATCACCAAGGACACCGGCGGGCAGGTGCACATTCGCCTCGGAGACCCACCGACACCGGTCCCCGAACCGTTCGCTGACCTGCTACTGCGGGCCGCAGCGGAGCGAAGCAACATCAACACCGCGAACAGCGGCGTTCCCTGGCTTTTCCCTGGCGCTCGGGCAGGACGCCCCCTGCACCCGCACAGCCTGGCCGAACTGATCCGCAACCTCGGCATTCCGGGAAGAGCGGTCCGGGCCGCTGCTCTGCGCCAGCTCGTGCTCCAAGTCCCCGCGCCGGTCATCGCTCAAGCGCTGGGGTTCCACGACAAGACCACCACACAGGTCCTCACGGAGGCCGGAGGAAGTTGGAACCGCTACGCCTCCAGTGACCACTCACAGTGATCCCGGAGGCGTGAGTCACGGAGAACCCAGATCACTCGATCAACGACTCTTACCAGTCTCGACCCCCGACCCCTGAGTCACCCAGGTTTCGTCTCACTTTGTGAGAAATAGATCTCACAAGAGGAGACTCGCGGGTAGGGTCGACCGGAGCCCCCGAGACGAAGGCGGAACGCCATGGCCCGGTACACACACGGACAGCACCCGATCGTCACCACCTCCTACCTGTGGCGCGACGCCGAGAATTCAGCCGCCTACGCGCTCTCGGAGGTCCGGCCCGGCCGCTCCCTGCTGGATGTGGGCTGCGGCCCCGGCAGCATCACCGTCGACCTCGCCCGCAGGGTCGCGCCGGGGCGCGTCACCGCCGTGGACGCCTCCGCCGAGGCGGTCGAGAGGGCGAGCGCCCACGCGGAGGAGGCCGGTGTGGACAACGTCGACTTCGTGGTCGGTGACGTCCACGCCCTGGACCTGCCCGACGACACCTTCGACGTCGTCCACGCCCACCAGGTCCTCCAGCACGTGGGCGATCCGGTGCGGGCGCTGGCCGAGATGGGCCGTGTCGCCCGGCCGGGCGGGGTGGTGGCCGCCTGCGACAGCGACTACTCGGCGATGCACTGGTACCCGAACCTGCCCGAGCTGGACGCGTGGATGGCGCTGTACCAGCGGGTGGCCCGGGCCAACGGCGGCGAACCCGATGCCGGGCGCCACCTGCTGGCCTGGGCGCACGCGGCCGGTTTCACCGAGGTCAGGCATGTCGCGGAGGTGTGGGACCACTCCGACCCCGAACGCCGTGCCTGGTGGGGCGGGATGTGGTCGCGTCGCATCCTGGAGTCGACCATGGGCCGGGACGCCGTCACCCGGGGCATGGCGAGCCAGGACGACCTGGAGTGGATCTCCGCCGGCTGGCGGCGGTGGAGCGAGCACCCCGACGGCGTGTTCGTGATACCCCGGGGCGCGGTCCTGTGCCGCGTTCCGGACTGAGACTTCGTTCCACCCCCCGCCCCCGTCGCCCGTCTCAGCGTGGCGGGGCCGTGTCCACGAGCACGCGGACCTCACCGGCCACGGTGGACCAGGTCCGGGGCGGGATCTCGTGCCCGACCCCGGGCAGGGCGACCAGGCGGGCCCCACGGATGCGCGAGGCGATCGCGGCGGCCGCGCGCGGCCGGATCAGGGGGTCGTCCGTACCGTGGAGGACCAGCGTCGGCGCGGTGACCTCGCTGATCGGCGGCCCGTGCCACTGGGCCCCGATCTGGCGGCTCTGTGCCCGGGTGTCGCGGGTACCCTCGTCGGCCAGGGCCTCCGCCCTGGCGAGTGCCTCCTCCTCGTCGAAGGCTTCCACCGGCCCCGCGCAGAAGCGGGCCACGGCCAGGCCCGCCCGGATCGCGCCCTCCCTGGTGTCGGGGAAGCTCATCCGGCTGAGTCTGGCCACGGAGCTGATGTTGACGTAGCGCAGGGTGCGCAGTCCGCGTGCGTCGCCCGGGACCGCGCACGCCGTGGTCAGGGTGCGGACCCGGTCCGGGTGGCGCACAGCGACGCGCTGGGCCACGGCCCCGCCGAGGGAGACGCCGAGCAGGTGCGCCCACTCCCAGCCGAGTGCGTCCATCACCGCGACGGCGTCGTCGGCCGTGTCCTCGGCGGTGTAGGCCTCACCGCGCTTGGCGAGCAGGGCGGTGACCGGTGTGCGGGTCCGCGTGGGCGGCAGGTGGGTCGACTCGCCGGAGTCGCGCTGGTCGTAGCGCGCGACCGCGAAGCCGCGTTCAGCCAGCAGGCGGCACAGGCCGTCCGGCCACCAGGCCCGGTTGACGCCCAGACCCATGATGAGCAGCAGCGGTTCCCCCTCGGACGCTCCGATCCACGCGTCGTGGGCCAGGCGTACGTCGCCGTTCCGCGCCCACCTGGTCGGGGTCCACACCTGGGAGGTCATGGCCCGCTCCTCTCATACTGCGATCACTGTTCTCAGTATTAGGATAGGGGTACACGACCGTGACGAGGCGAGGGGCCCGGTGAACGAGGAACCGACGACCGTGTGGAACCGCCCGGAGCGAGGCAGGCGCGGCCCGGCACCGGAACGCAGCAGGGACCAGATCACCGCCGCCGCGGTCGCCCTCGCCGACGAGGGCGGCCTGAACGCGGTGTCCATGCGCCGGGTCGCCGGACGGCTGGGCACCGGACCGGCCTCGCTGTACCGGTACGTGTCCACCCGCTCCGACCTGCTCGACCTCATGGCGGACGCCGTCACGGCGGAGATCGACCTCGACGTTCCGCTCAGCGGGGACCCGGTCGAGGACCTGACGGCGCTCGCCACCCGCGCGAAACGGGTGCACCTGAGCCACCCCTGGCTCCTCGACCTGCCCACAGAGCCCGTCCCCGGGCCCCACGGTATGGACTACCTGGAGCGCGCCCTGCGGGCGTTGGCCCCGAGCGGGCTCTCCCAACCGGCCCAGCTGGAGACGATCGGCCTGCTCAACGGGCTGGTGACGCTCTTCGCACGGACCGAGCTCCGCCGGAACGCGGCCGACGCGTCCCCTTCCACCCGTGTGGCCCTGACCGGCGTCGCGGCGACCGAGGACCGGCACCCGCTCGTCGTGGCCGCCCTGGCGAACAGCCCCGCCCCCGAGGCCGCCGAGGACACCCACGCCCTGTTCGACCGCATGGTCCGCCGAGTGCTCACCGGCCTCGTCGCGCGCTGACGGCGGCTCGGGGCGGTCCACGTCGTACTCGCGGGACACGCACCGGCGGAGCACTGGCGACGGCGGCGACGCCCGATATAGCGTCGGTCCATCGGGACCATCGGCCCTCCGGAGGCACCATGTCCGACCTGCCCATCGGATTCTGGCTCAAGCACCTGGACCGGCTCATCGAGCACGACTTCGACCACGCCCTGGCCGAGGACTCCCTCGACCGCCGCCAGTGGCAGGTGCTCAACTCCCTGCACGACGACCCCGGCACCGTCCTCCAGCTGGACCAGCGCCTGGCGCCCTTCCTGGAGGACGACGAGCCCAGCGTCGCTCCGGCGGTGGAGGCCCTGCGTGAGCGCGGCTGGATCAGCGGTCTGGTCTCCCTGGAACTGACCTCCGAGGGACAGCGGGCCCACGGCGAGCTCCTCCAGCGCGTCACCCGCACCCGGGAACGCCTGTGCCAGGGCGTCAGCGACCAGGAGTACCGCGACACGGTCAACGTGCTGGAGCGGATGTCGGCCAACCTCGAACCGTCCTGACCGGTCAGTCGAAGTGCAGTTCCCTGGTGAGTTCGACGAAGGCCAGGTCGTCCTGTCGGGGCAGCCCGAAGGCCGCGTCGCCGTAGGGGAAGGGCTCGGTCTTGCCGGTGTTGGTGTATCCGCGCCGCTCGTACCAGGCGATGAGCTCCGGGCGCTGCTTGAGGACCTTCATCCGGATGAGGCGGCACCCCCACTCGCTCGCCGCCGTGCGCTCGGCCTCGGCCAGCACGATCCGCCCGAGGCCCGCGCCCTGGAGGTCGGGGCGCACCGAGAACATCCCGAAGTACGCGCCGTTGACGGTCCGCTGGAGTTCGCAGCAGGTGACGACCTCGCCCTCGGACTCACCCACGAGCACCAGGGTGTTGGTCCGGCCGAACAGCTCCGTCAGGGCGTCGGCGTCCACCCGCTGGCCGTCGAGGAAGTCGGCCTCGGTGGTCCAGCCCCGGCGTGAGCTGTCGCCCCGGTAGCAGGAGTTGACCAGGTCGACCAGTGCCGGGACGTCCTCGACCCCCGCGGGCCTGAACTCGATCTTGGTCCGTCCGTCCGGCACACCCTCGTCGCCGCGCATGGTGGTCACGCTCTTCCCCCTCGAAATCCTTCGGAATCACCCCGAACCGCGCACCCAGTATGTCCAAGTCCGGGGAGTGGACCGGCCACCCCCGGTTCGGGCCCGGGGGTGCGTCCCGTCCGGGCGGCCCGGACGGACTACCTCCGACTGGCCTCCACGTGGGCCAGGAAGGAGCGCAGCCGCGCCCGACCCGCCTCGGCGGGGACCTGTGCGGGGTTGACCATCATCTGGAGCGCGAGCCCGTCCACGAAGGTGTGCAGGAACGCGGCCCAGGTCTCCAGCCAGGGGTCGGGGTGCTCGTGTTCGGGGTCCTCCAGGGGAGGCAGCCCGCCGAGCGCTCCGACCAACTGGCGGTACAGGCCGCGCTGCCGGGCCCAGCGCTCCTCCAGACGGGGGTCGAGTTCCCCGAGGTGCCCGGCGGCCTGCCAGACCTGGAACTCGGCGCTGCGGACGGAGTCCAGGGGGAGCATGTGCTCCGCGAACCCGGCGGCGCGCTCGACCACTGATTCCTCGGGGCGCCAGGTGCGCGACTGCTCCCGCATCCGCCCGACGACGCGTTCCTCGGACAGGTCCATGGCGAAGACCAGGAGTTCCTCACGGGTCTGGAAGTAGTGGCGCAGCGCCCCGGCGGAGAGCCCCGCCTCAGCGGCGACGGTGCGGATGGACACGGCTTGGGGGCCGGAGTGGGCGATCACCCTCCACAGGGCCTCGGCCAGCTCCCTGCGGCGTTCTTCGTGATCAACGATCTTGGGCACTCCCCTTTTCTAGCACGCCTGTGTTATTTTATTTAGCACAGCCGAGTTAAAAACAGACGTGGAGAGTCGCATGCCCCCCTTGGACGTACTCCTGCCGGTCGCCGGACTGGCGCTCCTGGACACCCTGAGTCCCACGACCCTCGGCGTCTCCCTGTTCGTACTGCTCAGCGGCGCGACCTCCGTGGCCCGCCCCCTCTTCGTCTACCTCGGCACGGTGGCCCTGTTCTACTTCGCCCTCGGATGCGCGCTCATGCTGGGACTGGGGGCGGCTCTCGGCAGCCTGTCCAACCTCGCGGACAGCCCCCTCTTCGGCTGGGGGCTCCTGGTCCTGGGCGGGGGCCTGTTCGCCTACTCCTGGGTGATGCCGACCAGGAGACGCGCTCCCCGACGCCCGGCCTCGTTCCGCACCGTCAGCATGATCGGCCTCGGCCTGGCGACCGGTCTGCTGGAGGCCGGGACCGCCCTGCCCTACCTCGGCGCCATCGGCATCATGAGCACCGCCGGGCTGAGCGCCTCCACCTGGATCCCGGTGCTCGCCGCCTACAACCTCGTGATGGTCCTGCCGCCCGTCCTCCTCTACCTGGGGCACCGCGTGTTCGGTGAGCGCCTGCGTCCCAGGCTGGACCGCTGGCGCGAGAAGATCGACGCGGGCTCGCGGGAGACCCTGTCCTGGATCATCGGCATCGTGGGGCTGATCCTCCTCGTGCACGGCCTCCAACAGGTGGGGGTCATCGACGTCATCGACTCCCTGAACCCCTGAGTCCCGCCGGTCACCCGGGCCCGGTCAGCGCCCCTGGCCGTACAGCTCCGAGAGCAGCGCCACCGCCGCGTGCGTGGCCGGGTGCGGGTCGTGGCGTCGCCAGACCAGCCGCACCGGGATCAGCGGCGCGTCGCGCAGGGGGCGGAAGACGATGCCGTCGCGCCGGTACTGCGTGGCGGTGCTCTCCGGGGTGATGCCGACCGCCCGCCCCGTGGCGATCTCGGCCAGCCAGTCGTCGATGTCGCGGGTGGGTTCCATCTCGGGCCGCGCGCCCTCCGGCCACAGGTCCGCCGTGGTGGTTCCGGTGCGCCGGTCGAACAGCAGGACGCGGCCGGTCAGCTCGTCCAGACGCAGCGAGCGCCGCCGGGCCCAGGGGTCGTCGGAGGCCATCGCGCAGTGCCGCCGCTCGTGTCCCACCACGGCGCTGTCGAAGCGCCTGCCGTCGAAGGGCGCTCGGACCACCGCCAGATCGCACAACCCCTCGGCCAGCCCGCCGGTGGGGGTGTTGGTGCGGACCAGGTGCAGGTCCACGCCCGGGTGCAGGTCGGCCCAGCGGCGCTGGAACTCCGCCGTGTGGCGGCCCACCGCCGACCACGCGTGGCCCACCCGCAGCCGGGTGTGGCCGGTGGTCGCCTCGCTCACCAGGTTCTCGGCCTCGGCCAGCAGGTGGCGGGCACGGGCCAACACCTGGACCCCGGCCGTGGTGGGCGTGACGTCCCGGCTGGTGCGGTGCAGGAGTCGCACGCCGAGGATGCCCTCCAGGGCGGCCAGGGTCCGGGAGACCGCCGCCTGGGACACCCCCAGGTCGAGGGCGGCGTCGCTGAACCCGCCCGTGTCCACGATCGCGACCAGGCAGCGCAGGTGACGGAGTTCGAGATCCATGACTTCAGCGTATAGATGCTCACTCGTATGCATTTTGCGTATACGAACGGCCGGTGGATGCTCCCGGTATGACGACTTCCACCGACACCGGGCAGGGCGCCGACCGCTGGCGGGGCATGGCCGTGATGCTGACCGGCGGCGCCTCCAACCAGGTCGGGGCGGCCACCGCCGCCCTGGCCTTCCCGGTCATCGGCCCGGTCGGGGTGGTCGCGATCCGCCAGTGGGTGGCGGGCACCGTGCTGATGCTGGTGGGACGTCCCCGACTGCGTGCCTTCACCTGGCGGCAGTGGTGGCCGGTGCTGGCGATGGCGGTGGTGTTCGGTTCCATGAACCTGACCCTCTACCTGGCCGTGGACCGCATCGGACTGGGGCTGGCGGTCACCCTGGAGTTCCTCGGGCCGCTGGCGGTGGCCCTGGCCGCCACGCGCCGCTGGACCGACCTGGCCTGCGCGTTGGTGGCGGGCGGGGCTGTCGCGGTCCTCATGCGTCCGCAGCCCTCCACCGACTACACGGGGATCGCCCTGGCCCTGGTCGCGGCGGCCTGTTGGGCCGCCTACATCCTGCTCAACCGGACGGTCGGGCGGCGGCTCCCCGGGATCGAGGGCTCGGCGACCGCCGCCGGGATCTCCGCGCTCGTGTTCGTGCCCGTGGGGATCACCGCGCTGTACCTGCACCCGCCCACACCGGTCGCCGTCCTCTGTGCGGCGGTGGCGGGGGTGCTCTCCTCGATGGTCCCGTTCCTGGGCGACCTGTACGCGTTGCGCCGGGTCCCGGCCCGCTTCTTCGGCCTGTTCATGAGCGTGCACCCCGTGATGGCGGCCCTGGCGGGCTGGCTGGTGCTGGGCCAGGCCCTGGACGGGTGGGAGGGCGCGGCGATCCTCGCGATCGTGGCCGCGAACGCGGTCAGCGCCGGAACGGTCAGCCGGGGACCCCGCCTCGAAGGAACTCCAGGGCGGGCCCGGTCTGGGGCGTGAGGGCGTGGCCGACTCCGGGAAGCACCCGTACGCGGGCGTGCGGGACGCACGCCCGCACGCGCCGGGCGGTCTCTTCGGAGTCGAACATCCGGTCCCGGTCGCCCACGGTCACCTGGAGCGGGGTCCCCAGCGTGCGCAGCGCCTCGTCCGGGAAAACCGGCAGGGACGCGGTACGCGGCCGGAACCTGGAGAAGACCGCCATGATCTCGTCCAGCACCGCGTCGTTCCCGGAACGCCCGAGCCCGACCAGGTAGCGGACCGACCGCTGCCGGGCACGGGCCCCGAACGACATGAGCAGCCCCGCCCCCAGGATGCTCCACCGGCGTTGGGCGCCCACCCCGCCCGGGCAGCCCAGAGCGAGGCGGGTGACGCGTCCGGGGCGGCGGATCGCGTAGTCGAGAGCCGTCCATCCTCCCAGGGACATCCCGGCCATGGCGGTGTCACGCACGCCGAGCTCCGCGAGGACGTCGTCCAGCCACAGCGCGCTGGCCTCGGTGGACAGCTCGGGGCGGGTGGGCGCGCTCAGTCCGGGCTCACCGACCAGGTCCACGGAGTACACCCGGAAGTGCTCCGACCACGCGGGCAGGTCCGGGAACCAGTGGGCCGAGTTGGCCCCGGACCCGTGCAGCAGGACCAGCGGCGGAGCCTCCTCGGGGCCGCAGGCGAGCACGAAGGTCTCCCCCTCACGGGTCGGGACCGTCAGCCTCCGGGTCGGGACGGGGGCATGGTCCAGGGCCCGGAGGTACCGCTGCCGGAGCCACCGCTCCCCGTCCTCGGTTCGGTAGATCGCACTCATGACACGCATCCTCTCTCCTCTTCCTCAAGATACCGCAACCTTCCTTATGAAAGGGAAGTACAGGGAAGAACTCGGGAGGTACGATGAAAACTTGACCTCAAGTATTGTTCGGGTTCTACGGTTCAGGGGTACCCAACGACTCGGACCGGTGGACCCCATGAGTATGGAAATGGCCGCGTGGAACTCGATCTACCACGCGATGCACGCCCACGAGGATCAGCGCCCCTTCTCCCGCCCCGTCCTGCGCAGGATCGCCTCCTTCGCCCGACCGCACGCACGCCCCCTCGCGTGGTTCCTCGGCCTCAGCGTCGTCACGGCCGCCCTGGCGGTGGCCTCACCACTGCTGGCTGGTGAGGTCGTCAACGAGATCGTGGCCGGGGCGGCCCTCAGGCCGGTCCTGCTCCTGGCCGGGCTCATCGCCCTGGTCGCGATCGCGGAGGCCGTGCTCTCCCTGGCCGTGCGGTGGTTCTCCTCCCGGGTCGGGGAGGGGCTCATCCTGGACCTGCGTACCACCGTCTACGAGCACGTCCAGCGGATGCCGGTCGCCTTCTTCACCCGGACCCGTACCGGAGCCCTGGTCAGCCGGCTCAACAACGACGTCATCGGTGCCCAGCGCGCCTTCAGCGACGTCCTGTCCGGGGTGATCAGCAACCTCGTCACGCTCGTGCTGGCGCTGGTCGTCATGGCGACCCTGTCCTGGCAGATCACCCTGCTCTCGCTCGTGCTGCTGCCCGTCTTCGTCCTGCCCGCCCGCCGCATGGGCGCCCGGCTGGCCAGGATCGAACGCGAACGCACCATCCACAACTCCGCCATGAGCACCCAGATGACCGAGCGTTTCTCGGCTCCCGGCGCCACGCTGGTCAAGCTCTTCGGCCGCCCCGACGACGAGGCCGCCGAGTTCGCCCGCCGCGCCAGCCGGGTCCGCGACATCGGAGTGCGCACCGCCATGGTCCAGGAGATCTTCTTCACCGCCCTGACCCTGGTCTCCGCGCTCGCCCTCGCCCTGGTCTACGGCCTCGGCGGCTTCTACGCGCTGAGGGGCCAGCTCGACGCCGGAACGGTCGTCGCGATGGGCATGCTCCTGACCCGCCTGTACGCGCCGCTGACGGCGCTGGCCAGCGCCCGCGTGGAGATCATGAGCGCCCTGGTCAGCTTCAGCAGGGTGTTCGAGGTCCTGGACCTGGAGCCGCTGGTGGACGAGAGCCCGGACGCGCGCCCGGTCCCCGCGGGGCCCGTCTCGCTGGAGTTCGACGACGTCTCCTTCGGTTACCCGACCGCCGACCGGGTCTCCCTCGCCTCACTGGAGGAGGTCGCCACCCTGGACACCACCGACAACGGCCCGGTCCTGCACGGGGTGTCGTTCCGGGTCGAACCCGGTCAGACCGTGGCCCTGGTCGGCTCCTCCGGAGCGGGCAAGTCCACCATCGCCCAGCTCACCCCGCGCCTGTACGACGTGGATGAGGGCACCGTCCGCCTGGGCGGTACCGACGTCCGCGACCTCACCTTCGCGTCCGTGCGGGCCACCCTGGGCATGGTCACCCAGGACGGCCACCTGTTCCACGAGTCCATCCGCGCCAACCTCACCCTCGGCGCCCCCGAGGCCACCGACGAACAGGTCTGGGACGCCCTGCGCCGTGCCCGCCTGGACACCCTCGTCGCCAGCCTCCCCGACGGACTGGACACGGTGGTGGGCGAGCGCGGCTACCGCTTCTCCGGAGGGGAGCGCCAGCGGCTCACCATCGCCCGTCTCCTGCTGACCGGGCCGGAGGTGGTCATTCTCGACGAGGCCACCTCCGCCCTGGACTCCACTTCCGAAGCGGCGGTCCAGGCCGCGCTGGCCGAGGCCCTGGAGGGGCGGACCGCCCTGGTCATCGCCCACCGGCTCTCCACCATCCGCGCGGCGGACGCCATCCTGGTGGTCGAGGCCGGGCGGATCGTGGAACGCGGCACCCACGCCGAGCTGCTGGCCAGGGGCGGCCGCTACGCCGAGCTGTACCGGACCCAGTTCTCCCACGGGGACCCCGAACCGGCGACGACGGCCGGGTAGGCCCACGAACCCCGTCCCCCGGTGGCGCCACACCGGGGGACGGCCACGACGGCGCCCGGGGCCCGCGAGTGCGGACGGCATGGTGCACCGCGAGGTCCACCAGCAGGTGCCGCCCAGGGTCGAGTAGTCGCTGACCGAGTTCGGCCGCACACTTCCGCCCGCGCTCAACGCCCTCGGCGCCTGGGGCGAGGAGAACCTGGAGCGCCTCCAAGCGGGGCGGCCGCAGGACTGATCCCGCCCGTGGAACGGCGAGGGGCCGGAACGCAGCCCGCGTTCCGGCCCCTCCGCCCTTCGCCGGTCCGGGCGTCGAAGGCGGGCCCGACGCGACGGTCCCCCACCGCTCCGGTCTCAGATCTCCTTGACGACCCGGGCGGGGTTGCCGACCGCCACCACGTTCGCTGGCAGGTCCTTGGAGACCACGGCCCCGGCGCCCACCACGGTGTTCTCACCGATGGTCACACCCGGGCAGACGATGACCCCGCCGCCCAGCCACACGTTGTCTCCGATGGTGATGGGCTCGGCCGCCTCCCACTTGGCCCGGCGCAGCTCCGGGTCGATCGGGTGCGTGGGGGTGAGCAGCTGGACACCCGGTCCGATCAGGACGTCCGCGCCGATCGTGATGGGGGCGACGTCGAGCATGACCGCGTCGAAGTTGACGAAGGAACGCGGCCCGATGGTGATCCGGTACCCGAGGTCCACACGCAGCGGCGGACGGATCTCGCTGCCCTCCCCGAGCTCACCGACGAGGTCGGTGAGGGCCTTGAACCGCCCCTCGGCGTCGTCGGCCGCGCAGGTGTTGAACGCCTCGGAGAGCAGCGCGGCTCGGGCCACGTCCGCGTGGATCTCGGGGTCGTCGGCGAGGTAGAGCTCACCGGCCAGCATGCGTTCCTTCTGAGTGCCCACGGGGGTGGTCCTTCCTTAGGGAGTCCTGGTCCGACCCTAACCCCGGGGCCTGGCGTCACACGGCGCTTCAGAGGACCCGCCGGACCCCCGGCAGGGCCCGGACCCCGGCGGCCACGACCCAGCACAGCGGCACGGCCAGCACCGCCATCCCGGCGAACTTCGCGAGGGCGACCGCCTCCCAGCCGCTCAGCGCCAGCCCGAGCGCGACCAGGACCAGGGCGTGCAGCACGTAGACCGCGAAGGCGTTGTCGGAGAGGAAGGCCAGGAAGCGGTTGCTCCGGTCGAACAGCCTTCGGAAGAGCACCAGCAGCATGACCACCACACCCATGGCGAAGAGGGTCTCCCCCAGGATCTGTGCCAGCGCCTGCCAGCTGCCGGGGGTCAGGGAGTCCACACCCAGGACCGCCAGGGTCGCGGCCAGGGAGACCAGGCCCAGCACAGCCATCGCCAGACCTCCCCACCCGGCCGAGTTCGGCAGCCGTGTGAGCCACTCGCGCCGGTAGGCGAACACGCCGACGGTGAACAGGGCCGCGTACTGGGGCAGGTAGCCGGGGCTGGGCAGCCCCACGACCGGCCAGTAAGGCGCGGGGAAGGCGAACCGCCACGCGAAGGTGACCAGCGCCAGACCCACGGAGAAGAGGACGACCGGGACGAACCAGCGCAGCGGCTCGGAACCGGCCGGGCGGGAGACCTCCCGGTCCGCGCCGGCGGCGCGACGCTCGCCCGGTCCCCGGACCACCACGTAGACCAGGCTCATCACCAGCAGGACCTCCACGAACCACAGCGGGCCGGGGTCGATCGAGAACAGGTAGAGCATCCAGTACGACAGGTCGGGGTCGGCGGCGAGCAGGTCCGCGTGCGCGGGCGCCATGACCAGGGGGCGCAACAGCACCAGGAACAACAACAGCGGCACCCCCAGACGGACCAGGCGTTCGCGGACGAACGGCCGCCGTCCCCTGCGATCCACGGCGCCGGGGACGAAGTACCCCGCCAGCAGGAAGAACAGGCCCATGAAGAAGGTCTGGTTGAGGATCACGAACAGGTCCAACAGGCCGCCGGTGGGGTCCTGGGCGGGTTCGGTGTAGAACCACAGCGGGATGTTGCCGTAGGTGACGGCGACGTGGTGCAGGACCACCAGCACCGTGAGGAAGACCCGCAGGTTGTCGACGAAGAACAGGCGTGCCCGTGGGGCCTGGGGCGGGGTCGCGGGGGTCGTGGTGGGGTACTGCCGTGTCATGGTGCCCTCGCGTCCGGGAGTGAACGAGCTTCGGGGGCAGTCAGTCGGCTCGGGCGGCGCGGACCAGGAGTTCGCCCAGCTCGTCGGCGTGCGTGAGCAGGTCGTGGTCGGGGTGGACGCGCCAGTACTCGAACATGGCGTCGATGGACGACTGCTGGCTGACCGCCATCACGCGCACGTCGAAGGCGCGGAACTCCCTGCTCCGCTGTCCGAGCCGGTAGAACGCTTCGAGGCCCTGGTAGAGCGGTTCCGCCTGGCGCCCCCCGAACCGGGGAGCGCCGTGGGCGTCGCGTGCGTGGATGAGGATCTGCGCGAGGGCGGCCATGCGGTCACGGTGTTCCAGCGCGTACTCGGCGACGCTTCGCACGTGGGCGCGCAGCATCTCCTCAGCGGTGGTCTGTGCCGTGACCCTGGCGGCGACGGTCTCCGCGATCTCCGTGTAGACACCCGTCACCACCTGGTCCATCAGTTCGTCCTTGCCGTCGAAGTGGTAGGAGATCACGCCCTTGCTGATCCCCGCCTCCCGTGCGATCCGCGCCAGGGAGGCGCTGGGGTAGCCCACCTCGGCGATGGTGCCCACCGCAGCCTCGATGATCTGCGCCCTGCGGGCCTCCTCGATGAAGGACCGCTTCTGTCCGTCTGGCTTGTTTTCTGACTGCATGGCCAGAATCCTATCTAGCGGACCAGGAATCCATGGGGGATGGCCCTGAACGCCCCCTGAACCCGGACCCTGAGGCCCCGCGACGCACCGGTGGCCCATGCGCGGAGAGGGGCGGGCGGGTGGAGAATGGCCCCATGTCCCTTTCCGAACGGGGGCCGCTGCTGCCCCTGGTCGCCACGGTGTCCGCCGGTGGGGCCCTGGGCGCCCTGAGCCGCCACGCCCTGGACGTACTCTGGCCGCCCGCTGCCTCCGGGGTCTCCTGGACGATCCTGGCCGTCAACGTCACCGGCAGCCTGCTGATCGGCCTGCTCATGGAACTGGTCGTGCACCGCTGGCCCGGGAACCGCCTCGTCCGCCCCTTCTGGGGAGTGGGGTTCCTCGGCGGCTACACCACGTTCTCCGCCTACGCCACCGACGTGGTCACGGCCCTCGAACGGGGCGCCCCGCAGGTCGCGCTGGTCTACCTCCTCCTCACCCTGGCGGGGGCGCTCACCGCGGCCTGGGCGGCCTCGTCACTGGCCCACCGGTTCCTCACACACGGAGGAGGGCGCAACCCGTGAGCGCGCTGATGGTCGTCCTGGGCGCGGCCGTGGGAGCCCCCGTCCGCTTCCTCGTGGACCTGGAGCTCAAGCGCCGGTTCGGGGAGGGCTTTCCCTGGGGGACCCTGGTGGTGAACGTGGTCGGCAGCCTGGCCCTGGGCGCGCTGCTGGCGCTCCCCCTGTCCCCTGAGCTGTCGGCACTCCTGGGTGTGGGCCTGTGCGGGGCGCTGACCACCTACTCCACGTTCGCCTACGAGACGGTGCAGCTCTCCCGGACCGGTTCCCGCGGCCGCGCCCTGGTGAACGTGCTGGCGCACCTGTGCCTGGGCGTGGGCTCCGCCTGGGTCGGACTGACCGTGGCCGGGGCACTCCTGGGCTGACTGACGCTCGTCACTACTGTGTCGGTATGCCTTCCCTGACGCCGGTGACCACCTGGCTGGACCGCCTCAACCAACGGCATCCGTGGAGCCACAACGACCGTCTGGGACCCTGGGTGGTGCGCCGCGTCGCGGCCAGCGGTGCGCGCGACGTCCTGGACGTGGGCTGCGGCACCGGAAACCTGCTGGCGCGGCTGCGTCGGCGCGTGGACGAGGTCGTGGGCCTGGAGCCCGATCCGGCCGCCGCCGCGCTCGCCGGGGGGCGGTTCGCGGACGATCCGGGAATCACCGTCATGCGGGCGGGCTTCGCGGAACGCGACCCCGACCGGCGCTGGGACGCCGTCACCCTGGTGGCGGTCCTGCACCACCTGCCGCTGGAGGCGACCCTGCGGGAGCTGCGCGCGAGCCTGGCACCCGGCGGTCGGCTGGTGGTCGTGGGCTGCCACCGTGACGGCGACCCGGCCGACCACCTCACGGGACTGGTCTCCGCCGTCCTGAACCCGTTGGTGGGCCTGGTCAGGCACCCGGGCGCCGCCACCGAGCCGCCCCCGCACATGCGCGCCCCCACCAGAGAACCCGAATGGACCCTCGACCGGATCCGCGCGGTGGCCGCCCGGGAGCTGCCCGGGGCCCGTGTGCGCCGACGCCTCTTCTGGCGGCACACCCTCGTGTACGACCACCCCGCCTGAGCGTTTGCCGTTCCGGCAAAGTTTCTTGCCCCCCACCTCGTTCCGGGGTCACCTTGGTGGCGGAAGGGTCAGCGGACCTCTCCTCACCCCATCACCAAGGAGCACGAACATGGACGCGCAGTTCTGGGACGACAGGTACGGCGGTCGGACGCGGCTCTTCAGCGGCGAGCCCAACGGCGTCCTCGTCACCGAGCTGGCCGACCTCCCGCCGGGCCAGGCGCTCGACGTGGGCTGCGGCGAGGGCGGAGACGCCCTCTGGCTGGCCCGCGCGGGCTGGCTGGTCACCGGAGTCGACATCTCGCGGGTCGCCCTCGACCGCGCGGCCGCCGCGAGCACCGACGTCCGGGACCGGGTCTCCTGGAAGCAGGGCGACCTGACCACGGCGCCGCCCCCGGTCGGCGCCTTCGACCTGGTGACCGTCCACTACTTCCCGCTCCCGCGCGAGCCCGAGCACACCGCCCTGCGCGCCCTGCTCGCCTCGGTCGCCCCGGGCGGCACCCTCCTCTTCGTCGGACACGACATCACCCCGCTGCCCGAGCGGCTGGACGACGGCCACGCCCCCGCCGACTACTACCAGCCCGCCGAAGTGGCCCGGCTCCTGGATGCCGACTGGACCGTCACCGTCAACGAGACCCGGGCCCGGGTGTCCCCCGCTCCCCCGGGGTCGCACCACACCCACGACACCGTCCTGCGTGCCCACCGCGCACGGCGCTGACCCCGTGACCGGGTCTCCGGTGCCAGGGTCGCCGAGGCCACCGGCCGCGACTGCGACGCCTGGCTCACGCTGCTGGACGCCTGGGGCGCAGCCTCCCGGTCCCACACCGAGATCGCCGCGTGGCTCGTCGGGGAACGGGACGTGCCCCAGAAGGTCCTGGAGGGTCAGACCCACACGTAGTCGTCGTCGGTCACCGCTGGCAGGGCGGCGTCGGCGACGACCGCGCGCGGGTGCGGGAGCGCCGCGAGAGCCGGGCCGATCAGCGGGAAGATCGGCAGGTCGGCGGTGCTCCGGTAGTCGACCCACTCCACGATGCCGATCTCGTGCCCTCCTCCGGGCTGCTCGTCGTACTCCTCCACGGCCAACACGTCGCGCACCTCGGGCGTGACGTGCAGGCGGTGGATCAGGTGGAGCTTGCGCGGTGGCGGCGTCGGCCCGGGGCGGCTGACGCGCTGGTCCACCACCCACAGCAGCTGCGGCGGGGTGGACTGGTGCGGTCGCAGGTCCAGCTCCTCGGCCAGTTCGCGCCGGAGTGCGACGTCCAGGTCCTCGCCCGGCTCGACGTTGCCGCCGGGTGGCGTGTAGTGGACCGACCCGGGCCGGTCGCGCCGGATGAGCGCCACCTCGTCGCCGCAGAACACCAGCGCCCCCACACGGATCTTGATCCGGGTGAACGGCACGGGTGGGGAACCGGATGAAGTCGTCATGCGGCCCAGTATCGCGCGGCGACCCGGTGCGGCCCGAGAGCCGTGGTGTCCTCCCGCCCCCGATCCACCAGGAAAACCACCTCTGAGCAGGGGGAACAGTTTCCCGGAGCGCGCGTCGGGTACATGGGGCGGACACGCTCTCATCGACCCCACAACGGTGACCGGCGGAACACTCCGGGCAGGAGTCCGCGACCGAGGCCGACCGTGCGATGACACCCCCTGGAAGGGCGCTGAGAACGCTGGGTGTGCCCAGCCACGTGGAAGGTTGTGGGAAAGGTGGAAGACACTCCAAAGACCGGAGCGAGCACGTACGAGGACGCGGCGAGTGCCTCGAAGGAACTGGAACCGGAGGGTGTGGGCGCGGAGGCCGTTCCGGAGCCGCGCCGAGAACCGGACGGCAGCCCGGTGGCGGGCAGCGACACGGACGTCCTTCTCGAGGTCCCGAATCTGCGGGTCGACGAGATCGACCTCGAGGTCGACAACCTGGTCGCCTCCGTCTCGCTCCAGGCCGAGGTGCTGGACCTCCTCAAGCTGAAGGTGGGAGCCGACGTCGGACTCGGCCGCGTCCACCTGAACATCAAGGGTGTCGAGGCCGAGGCCCTGCTCAAGGTCAGGCTCGACAACGTTCGGGAGATCATCGCCCGGGTCCTGCACACCGTCGACACGAACCCGGAGGTGCTGGAACACGTGGCGCGCGGCGTGGAGTCCACCCTCGATGAGGTGGGCGGCGGCGCGGGCCGGGCCGTCGGAGCCCTGGGCGAGGGTGCCGGTGGCGCGGTCGAGGACGTCGGCTCCGGCGCTGGAAGCGCCGTCAGGGACGTTGGCTCCGGGGCCGCGAGGACGGTCCAGGATGTCGGTTCTGGCGCTGGAAGCGCGGTCGAAGATGTCGGTTCTGGGGCCGGTGGTGCCGTCGAGGATGTCGGTTCGGGCGCTGGAAGCACGGTCGAGGACGTGAGCCAGGTCGCGGGAGACACCGCCCGGGACGCGGGTTCCGACGCCGCGAGCACGGTCGGGGACGTCGCACAGGATGACGAATCCGGCGATGACGATGGGGCGTCGGAGGAGCCCGACCCGGACATCGAGGACGAGGCGCCCGACGAGGCCCGAGGGTCCGACGACACGGACGACGACCCGGCGGAGGACACCGGCTCGCTCCCCGACGATGCGGTGAGGTCCGTGGAGGCGGCGGCGAAGAGAGCGGAGGCCGCCGCGAAGAGCGCGGGGGAAGCCGCACGGACGGCCGCGAACGTGTTGGGCAGCGCCGCGAAATGGGCCGGTGACACGGTGAGGCGTTCCGGTGGCGAGGCCGACCGGTGAATCGGAGGTGATCACCATGGGCAGCCGGAGGGAACCCGAGTACGACGTGGAGATCGGCGCGTCCGTCACCGCGAGCGAGCTGACGTTCCACGAGGTGCCGGACGTCGAGTCCCGCCACCGGGCGAGCCCCCGGTCGGAGGGTACGGCGGGCAGTGACCGATCGGGCGTTCCCCGGCCCGTCGAGCCCGGGAAGGTCTACGAGGACGTTCGTGTCGACTACCGGCTCGCCAGCCGAGTGCGGCCCGAGGAGGACGAACCCGAGGAGGGCTGAGCCGCGACTCCGACGGGGTGGCCCCGCTCGGTGCGGCGGGGCCACCCACGGGTCAGTCCAGGATGGCGTCGGCCTCCAGCTCGACGAGGACGTCGGGCTCCCAGAGGTAGTTCACACCGATCAGCGACGTGGGCGGAAGCGGGGTCGGAAGCCCCAGTTCCTCGGTGACGTTCTCGATGCCCTTCATGAAGGCCTCGGCCTTCTCCGGCTTCCAGTCGACGGCGTAGAAACGCAGGCGCACGACGTCGGAGAAGGTCGCCCCCGCCCCGGCGAGCGCGCGGGCGGTGTGGCGAAGGACGATCTCGACCTGACCCGTGAGATCGCCGGTGGCCAGGTGGTTGGCGTCGCCGTCACGGGCGATCTGGCCGGACACCACCACGTGGCGGCTGCCGGTGCCGACCGCGACGTGGTGGTAGGGAACGGGCTGGAACAGGCCTTCGGGGGAGAGCAGCTGCACGGTCATGGAAGGTTCCTCCGGTTGGCGTTTGGCAGGTATCCCATGTCTACTAGGTGCCCAAAGGGAACTTCAACGAGACCAGGTATCATGCCGGAAACCACGCCCGCCCAGCCCGTCCCCCAGATCACCGCCGAACACCGCGAGCTCCTCGACCAGACGCTCGACAAGTGGTCGCTCCAGGTGCTGGACTGCCTCTGCGAGCAGCCCCTGCGCTTCAACGGCCTGCGCCGCGCGATCCCCGTCATCACCCAGAAGTCCCTCACCGCCACCCTGCGCCGCCTGGAGCGCAACGGGATGGTCGACCGGGTCGTCGTGAGCACCCGGCCGCTGGCCGTGGAGTACCGCATCTCCTCCCTCGGCAGGACCCTCCAGGACCTCGTCGACGCGCTCCTGCGCTGGACCACCGAGACCATGCCGGACGTCGAGCGCGCCCGGGCGAGGTTCGACGAACTGCCCTGAGCACTCCGGGTGGCGCCGACCCTCGTGCGAGCGCCCGTCAGTCCAGGTTGAGCCAGACGGCGACAGCGTCGCTGTCGCCCTGGTTGGAGATCCGGTGCGGGGTGGTGGAGGGGTACGTGATCGAGTCGCCGGGCCGGAGCTCGTAGGTGTCGAACCCGACGTCCACGGTGAGCACCCCGCTCACGACGTTGCCGATCTCGTGTCCCCGGTGCCGCACGTACTCGGCGTTCTGGCTGGAGTAGGAGCCGGGCGGGTACACGGACTCGAAGTAGTTCATCCCCGGGACCGGCCCCGGGGTCAGGCGGCGGTAGCGCACCCCGTGGCCGAGTTCCAGGGTGGCCGCCTCGTCCCGTCGGGTCACCGCGACGCGGCCCACGGCGGTGTCCCCGGGCTCCCAGCGCGGACCGGGCGCCTCCCCCATGGGGGTCGTGTAGGCGTCGGGCGCCGCCGGGGCGCTCTCCTCGGGGCTGAACACGGCGGCCATGGGCACGTTCAGCTCGCCCATGATCTGGTACAGCCGGGTCACCGAGGGGCGCATCCTGCCGCGTTCGATCTGGGAGAGCGCGCTCGCGCTGATCTCCAGCCGCCCGGACAGCTCACGCAGGGACAGGCCGCGCGCGGTGCGCAGTTCGCGGATGCGCTCACCGATCCTGCGCTCGTCGAACCGTGGGGGCGCGGGGTTCTGGGTGAAGTCAGCCATGGCGCGTTAAGTATAGATGCCGGTCTTGTGAAGTCATGGCTTTAACGATACTGAAGTAATAGCTTCAATCGTGGGCGGGGTCACCCCCCGCACGGCTCGCGAAGGGACCGCATGCGCCTCCTGATCGTCAACGTCAACACCTCGACGGCCATCACCCGTGCCCTGGCCGAACAGGCCCGCGCCGTCGCCCGGCCCGGTACGGAGGTCGAGGGGCTCACCCCGCGCTTCGGCCCCGAGTCGGTGGAGGGCAACTTCGAGAGTCACCTGGCGGCCGTGGCCGTCATGGACCGCGTCATGACCTACGAACGCCCCTACGACGCCGTCATCCAGGCGGGCTTCGGCGACCACGGCAAGGAGGGCCTCCAGGAGCTCTGCCCCACCCCGGTCATCGACATCACCGAGGCCGCGGCCCACACCGCCTGTCTGCTCGGCCACCGGTACTCCGTGGTCACCAGCCTGGACCGGACCGTCCCCATGATCCGGGACCGCCTCACCCTGGCCGGACTCCACACCCGCTGCGCCTCGGTGCGCGCCAGCGGCCTCGGTGTCCTCGAACTGGAGAGCGACCCCACCGCCGCCGCGCGTGCCGTGGCCCACCAGGCCCGGGCCGCCGTCGAACGGGACGGAGCCGAGGTGATCGTCCTCGGCTGCGGCGGCATGGCCGGAATGGAACTCACCCCCGAGGACACCGCGGGAGCGCCGGTCGTGGACGGCCTCACCAGCGCGGTCGCCCTGGCCGAGTCCCTGGTGGGCCTCGGCCTCACCACCAGCCGGGTCCGCACCTTCGCCGCGCCCCGCCCCAAGAGCGTCACCCACTGGCCGCTGAGCCCCGCACTGGAAACTCCCCACCACCCCTGACCCCCTCCGGAGGAGCACAGGCCCATGGACACCTCCACCCCCCGTCAGAGCGTCCCGCCCAACAACCACCTGCTCGAAGAGTCGATCCTGCCCACCTGGCTCAACCAGCGCCCCATCTCGCTGTTGGGCTTCGTCTGGATGTGGGTGGCCCTGGCCATCGTCATCGTCACCTTCCAGTACGGCGCCAACGGCGTCGAGGGCGGGCTCTCCCTGCCCATGGTCATGGTGGTGGTGCTCACCGCCACCATGGCGCTGGCCGTCATCATGACCCTCACCGCCGACATCGGCACCGAGCACGGCCTGTCCTTCGCGGTGTTCCTGCGCGCTCCCTTCGGCACCATCGGCACCCACATCCCCTCGGTCTCGCGCGGGGTGGTGGCCGCCTGCTGGTTCGGCATCCAGACCTACATCGGGGCCCTGGCCATCAACGGCCTCGTGGAGTACTGGACCGGGTTCTCCTCCTGGCCGCTCTGGTACGCCCTGTTCCTGGCCGTGCAGATCGCCAACGTCGCCCTCGGCATCAAGGCGGTCGAACGCCTGGCCTCCGTCGCCGCCCCGTGCATCCTGGCCATCTCGATCTGGATGTACTACACGCTGGATGGTGTGGCCGACCTGGAGGGCACCAACATCTGGACCTTCGCCTCCGGCGGGGACCTGTCGCTGGTGGCGTTCTTCCTGATCAACATGGTCGTGTGGGCGCCGCTGGCCGTGGACATCCCGAGCATCACCCGCTTCGTGCGCACCGCCCCCGGTGAACGCCGCTTCCTGCGCCGCAACCGGGCGGTCCTCACCGCCCACTTCGTGGCCCTGCCGATGATGCAGGCCTGGATCTCCTTCATCGGCGCGGTCTCCTTCATCGTCACCGGGGAGTGGAACCCCGTCGACGTCATCCAGGGGCAGAGCACGGGCCTCGTACTCGGCGTCCTGCTGCTGATGATCGTCCTGGCCCAGTGGTCCACCAACACGGCGGCCAACGTCGTGCCCGCGGCGCTCAACTTCGTCAACGCCGCCGCGCCCCACCTGTCCTACCGCTCGGGCGTGGTGCTGGCCGGGGTGGTCGGCACCGCCGTCATGCCCTGGCTGCTGCTGGACAACCTGTTCACCTTCCTGAGCTACTACGGCGGCTTCATCGCGGCCATCGCCGGGATCATGATCTGCGACTACTACCTGCTGCGCCGCCGTCGTCTCAACGTGCCCGCCCTGTACGACCCCCACGGCCAGTACCGGTACGCGAGGGGGCTCAACCCGGCCGCGCTCATCGCCTGGTTCGGGGCCTCGGGTGTGTCCCTGTGGCAGCCCGACTACGCCTACGTCATCGGGTTCCCGGTCGCCTTCGTGCTCTACCTGGTCCTGATGCGCGGCTGGATCCTGCGCCGCCATCCGCAGGCGGAGATCGACGACCCGAGCGACGCCTACCTGGCCACCAGTGTGGGACGCAGCTGGGTCCACGACGCCGACGCGGGCACCTTCCGCCGTCTGGCCATGGAGGAACTGCCGGAGAGGGGCCGCCGCGCCGACATCTGACCCGCCCGGCCCCCACCCCCTTGAGGATCCCCATGAGCGACACCGCGTCCCCCTCGCCCGCCGACTCCGCGGTCGGCCCCGACGGCACCGACCTCACCCTCCACTCCCCCGACCCCTCGCTGCACAACGACGACCTCGCACCCGTGCCCCGGAGCCGGCGCGGCTGGGGCGGTTTCGAGATCTTCAACGTCTGGACCAACGACATCCAGAGCCTGTTCGGCTACACGCTGGCCGCCACGCTCTTCATCTCCTACGGCCTGAACGGCTGGGCGGTGTTCGCCGGGATTATCCTGGCCGGACTCATCGTCATGTTCCTCTGTGACCTCGTCGGCCGCCCGAGCGTGCGCTACGGCATCCCCTACGCCGTCATGGCCCGCGCCAGCATGGGTGTGCACGGCACCCAGTTCCCCACGCTCATCCGGGGCATCACCGCCATGTTCTGGTACGGGGCCCAGACCTACTTCGCCTCCACGGCGATGGCCCTGCTCATCACGGCCCTGTTCGGCCCGGGCCCCGAGGGCACCTTCCTCGGTCTGTCCGCCGTGGGCTGGATCTCCTACGTGATCGTGGCCGTGGTCCAGCTGGCGCTGTTCAGCCGTGGCATCAGGTCGATCGGCGTGTTCCTGAACTGGGCCGGACCAGCGGTGTACGCGGTCATGATCGCCATGATGATCGCGTTGTGGGCGATGGCCGGGGGCGACCTGCTGTCCGAGCTCGGTACCGTGTTCGCCGGGGACGGTGACTACCCGGGGGGCACGATCGCGGCCTTCTCGGCCGTGGTGGGCACGATGGTCGCCTACTTCGCGGCGGTGGTCGTCAACTACGGGGACTTCGCCCGGTTCGCCCGCTCCGAGCGCGCCATGCGGCGCGGCAACCTGTGGGGGCTGCCGGTCAGTCTGGCCCTGTTCTCCTTCCTCACCCTGGTCATCACCGCCGGAAGCTCGGTGCTGTACGGGGAGGCGCTCACCAACCCGGCCGACATCGTCGCCCGCGTGGACAACATCTGGCTGACCGTGGTGGCGGCGCTGACCTTCTTCGTCGCCACCGTGGGCATCAACCTGGTCGCCAACTTCATCCCGCCCGCGTACGGCCTCGCCAACCTGGCGCCCTCGGTCATCAGTGCCCGCACGGGAGGCCTCATCACGGCCTCGGTGGGCTTCGTGGTGGGAGCCCTGTGGGTGGCCTACATCGACAACATCGGTATCGCGTCGTTCGTGGACACCCTCGGCGCCGTCCTGGCCCCGCTGTACGGCATCATCGTCGCCGACCACTACCTGCTGCGGCGCCAGCGCCTGAACCTCGCGGCCCTGTACTCGGCCGACCCCGGTGCGGAGTACTACTTCACCCGGGGCTGGAACCTGCGTGCCCTGTCCGCCTTCTGCCTGGCCTCGGTGTTCTCGGTGACGGCGGTGTGGCTGCCCGCCCTCGCGTCCTGGTCCGGGTTCGTGTGGATCTTCGGCGCCCTGCTGGGCGGCACCCTGCACTACGTGATCGCCCGTGCCCGCAGGGGTGACCCGGCGGCGTCCTGAGCCACGGCGTCGGGACCCCACACGGGTCGGGCCCACCACCGGAGGTGCTCCGGTGGTGGGCCCGACCCACGTCCGGCGTCGGCTATCTTTCGCGGCCCAGGTAGGCGCGCAGGTGACGGGCGGTGAGGGTATCCCCCGTCTCGACCAGCTCGGCCGGGGTGCCCTCGAAGACCACCCGGCCGCCGTCGTGACCGGCCCCCGGACCGAGGTCGATCACGTGGTCGGCGTGGGCCATCACCGCCTGGTGGTGCTCGATCACCACCACCGTGTTGCCGGCGTCCACCAGACGGTCCATGAGCGCCAGCAGCCGGTCCACGTCGGCCAGGTGCAGCCCGGTGGTCGGCTCGTCCAGAACGTACACGGCACCGTTCCTGGCCATGGAGATCGCCAGCTTCAGCCGCTGGCGCTCCCCGCCGGACAGCGTCGTGAGCGGCTGCCCCAGGCCCAGGTACCCGAGGCCGACGTCGTACATCCGGTCCAGGATGACGCGGGCGTTGCCCGAGGAGAAGAACTCGCGCGCCTCGACCACGGACATGGCCAGCACCTGGCTGATGTCCCTCCCGCGCAGCTTGTGTTCGAGGACCTCGGCCCTGAACCGGCGCCCCTCGCACTTCTCGCAGGTGGTGGCCACCCCGGCCATCATGGCCAGGTCGGTGTAGATCACCCCGGCGCCCTTGCACTCCGGGCATGCGCCCTCGGAGTTCGCGCTGAACAGGGACGGCTTCACCTTGTTGGCGCGGGCGAAGGCGGTGCGGATGGGGTCGAGCAGGCCGGTGTAGGTGGCCGGGTTGGAGCGGCGCGACCCGCGGATCGCGGACTGGTCCACGACCACCACGCCCTCGCGACCGGGCAGCGCTCCGTGGATCAGCGAGCTCTTGCCCGAGCCCGCCACCCCGGTGACCACGGTCAGCACGCCCAGCGGCACGTCCACGGACACGTCCCGCAGGTTGTGGGTGCTGGCCCCCCGGATGGGGATGGTCCCGTTGGGGGTCCGCACCTCCTCCCGCAGCCGCGCCCTGTGGTCCAGGTGGCGCCCGGTGAGCGTGCCGGAGGCGCGCAGACCGGCCACGTCACCGCTGTAGGTGACGGTGCCGCCGGTGGGACCGGCGCCCGGACCCAGGTCCACCACGTGGTCCGCGATGGCGATGGTCTCGGGCTTGTGCTCGACCACCAGCACGGTGTTCCCCTTGTCGCGCAGGCCGAGCAGGAGGGTGTTCATCCGCTCGATGTCGTGCGGGTGCAGGCCCACGGTGGGCTCGTCGAAGACGTAGGTGATGTCGCTGAGGCTGGAGCCCAGGTGGCGGACCATCTTGACCCGCTGGGCCTCCCCGCCGGACAGGGTGCCCGACTCCCGGTCCAGGCTCAGGTACCCGAGGCCGACCTCCACCAGCGAGTCCAGGGTGTGTCCGAGGGTGTCCGCGAGCGGCTTCACCGAGGGGTCGTCGATCTCTCGCACGAACGCCGCCAGGTCACTGATCTGCATGGACGCGCACTCGGTGATGGTGCGCCCGTTGACCTTCACCTCGCGGGCGGCGGCGTTGAGCCGGGTCCCCTCGCACTCGGGGCAGATCGAGAAGACCACGGCGCGGTCCACGAACGCGCGGATGCCGGTCTGCATCTTCTCGCGCTCCTTGGCCAGGTAGGTCCGCTTGATCTTGGGGACCAGGCCCTCGTAGGTCAGGTTGCTGTTGCCGACCCTCACCTTGGTGACGGGCTGGTGGAGGAGGCTGTGCCACTCCTCCTCGGAGTAGTCACGGAGCCTCCGGTCCGGGTCCAGCAGCCCCGAGGTGGTGAAGATCTGCCAGTACCAGCTGTCCACGGCGAACCCGGGGACGGTGATGGCGCCCTCGTTCAGGGAGAGGTTCCGGTCGTAGAGCTCCTCGACGTCGATCTGGTTGGTGCGGCCCAGCCCCTCGCACTCGGGGCACATACCCTCGGAGTTGTTGAAGCTGAACGCGCTCGCCGGCTCCAGGCGGGGGGTGCCCACCCGGCTGAACACGATGCGCAGCATGGCGTGGGCGTCCGTGGCGGTGCCCACCGTGGAGCGCGCGTTGGCGCCCATGCGCTCCTGGTCCACGATGATCGCGGCGCTGAGGTTGCGCAGCGCGTCGACGTCGGGGCGGCCCACGCTCGGCATGAAGGACTGGAGGAAGGCGGTGTAGGTCTCGTTGATCAACCGCTGGGACTCGGCGGCGATGGTCCCGAAGACGAGCGAGGACTTCCCCGAGCCGGAGAGCCCGGTGAACACGCTCAGCCTCCGCTTGGGGATGTCGACGGAGACGTTGTCGAGGTTGTTCTCCCTGGCCCCTCGGACCTGGATGGTGTCGTGGGTGTCCGCCAGGGTGGTGGGTTCGGAAGACAAGCTGCTCCTCAGGGTCCTCGGAAAGCCTTATGCGGTAAACTAACAGCCAGCGAACGTTAGTTTATTCCATAAGGAGATGCAAGTGGTTGTCTACGCCGGGCAGGGTGACCCCCGTCGCTCCATGCAGCTGCTGTGGCGCGACCACGAACCGCCCGAGCGCACCGGGCCCGGCCCCCGCGCCCAGCTCAGCGTGGACCTGGTGGTGGAGACCGCCATCGCGGTCGCTGACGCCGAGGGTCTGCAGGCCCTGTCCATGCGTGCCGTGGGCGAACGCCTGGGCCGCACCGCCATGTCCCTCTACACCTACGTGGCCAGCAAGAACGAACTCGTCGACCTGATGTACGACCACTCCTTCGCCGAGCTCGTCCGCGAGTGGGAGGAGACCACCGGTCCCGCGAGCCTAGGCGCGGGCACCGACAGAACGGAGTGGCGCGAGGAGGTCCTGGCCTGGTCCGGCCAGTTGTGGCGCTTCTACCTGCGCCACCCCTGGACCCTGGATATCTCCGCGGCCCGCCCGGTGCTGGGCCCCCACGAGTACCGGCTCTTCGAGTCCCTGGCCACGGTGCTGTACGGCGCCGGACTCCCCGCCAAGGCGGTCGGCGGCGCCTACAACAGCATCGTCAACCTGGTCCGGGGCATGGTCCGCACCGCCGCCGAGGCCCGCCAGGCCGAGGCCGTCACCGGACAGCCGGAGGACCAGTGGTGGTTCGCGCGCTCCGCGCAGCTGGAGGAGATCGTCGACGACTTCTCCGAGCGCTTCCCCACCCTGACCCTGATGACGGAGCAGGGGGCCTTCGACAACGCCGACTCCACTGCGCCGTACCTCGAGCAGGAGGCGCGGGAGTCCTTCCAGTTCGGCCTGGACGCCCTGCTGGACGGCGTGGGCGGCCGCATCGCCGCCGCCTCGGACACTCCGGCGTGAGCTCCGCCGCCGACCCCGCCGCCCCCTGGGACCCGTTGCCGCCCGAAGCGGTCGCCACGCTGTTCTCCGGGGTCGGGGCGCGGTGGTGGATCGCGGGCGGGCACGCCGTCGCGTTCGCCGTGGGCCACCGGTTCCGGGAACACGCCGACACCGACGTGCTGCTGCTCCGCCGTGACCAGCACACCGTCCGGGAGGCGCTCCCCGACTGGGAGTGGTGGGCGGCGGACCCACCCGGCACGCTCCGCCCCTGGCACGCGGGCGAGACCCTGCCCGAGGCCGTCCACGACCTGTGGTGCCGCCCCGGCCCCGCCGCGCCCTGGCGGCTCCAGTTCATGCTCGACGACGCCGTGGGCGAGCGCTGGACCTACCGCCGGGACGCGCGGATCACCCTCCCCCTGTCCAGGTTGGGACGGCGTACCGGGGAAGGGCTGCCCTACCTGACCCCGGAGGTCCAGCTCCTGTACAAGGCCAGGGGCACGCGACCCAAGGACGAGCGGGACCTCACCGCCGTACTGCCCGTCCTCGACACCGACCAGCGCCGGTGGTTGGCCCGGGCGTTGGCACGGGCCCACGGGGCCCGCCATCCGTGGCTGCCGCGCCTGGGCCGGGAGAGCCCGTGAGGGAGCCCTAGATCCAGCCGAGCAGGTAGAGCACCAGCAGGGTCAGTCCGGCCGAGAGCAGCAGGGAGGTCACACAGCCCAGGCGGCTGCTGTAGAAGAAGAACACGGACGCCTCCTCGTGGGGTCGCTCGGCCTCCAGTATCCCGCCCCGCCTCGCCCCCGGGTACCGAGGCCCCGCGGACGGTCATCGCTCAGCCGGTTGGAACGCCTCCGCGACGGCCAGTGTGTCCTCGGGCGTGCGCTCGCGGACCGCGAGACCGGTGCCGCCGCGCCCCCGCCCTCGGACCCGCGTTCTCAGGCGGGGCGGGCGAAGGTGATGATCTCCATGCTGGTGTCAGTGAGCGGGCTCCGGTCCCAGTAGCCGTACTGCGCGGTCACCCGGAACCCGGCCTCGACCAGGAAGCCGTTGAGGCGGTCAGCGTCCAGGAACCGCAGCGTGCTTCGGCTGACCAGCGGTTCCGACCACCCCTCGACCAGGTGGTCCGAGGTGAAGGTGACCAGCTCGCCGTCCACCTCGCGCAGCCGGTGCACGCGGGTCGCGTCCCGGCCCCCCGGCCCGCGCACCGTGCGCGCCCGCTCGGGAACCCAGGCCTCCCAGGCGCGATAGGCGGGATTGCGGGTCTCGAACACGAACCGTCCGTCAGGGGTGAGCGCACGCCGCACGGCGGCCAGGTTGGCGCGCACCTCCTCGTCGGTGGTGAACACCTGGAAGGCGTGCCCGGACATCATCACCAGGTCGAACGCGTCCTCGAACGGCCCCGCCGCCCTGGAGCGGGGGCCCGAGACCAGGTCGCCCAGGGTCCACTCGACGTCGTCGCGGTCCCGGCGGCCCACCTCCAACATCGCGTCGGCCGGGTCCAGGCCCACCAGGCGGCCGGTGTGCCCGCGCTCGCGCGCCACACGCTGGATCTTCCCGGTTCCGCAACCCACGTCCAGCACGGAGCGGGCGCCCATCACGAGGTCGAGGTAGAAGTCGTCCTGCGGACTGCTCCGCCAGGGGTGGAAGGAGTCGTAGAGGTCAGCGAGTTCCGGGGCGGAGAAGTGTCGGTCGACCATCCGGCCATTCTGGCGGGCGACTCCGGACGACGGCAAAGGTTTTCTCCCTGGTGCCCCGACGTGGAATCATCGCCCCGTGACTGCCTATCTCACCCCTGAACAGCTGGCCCAGCGCACCTCCGACGCCGTGAGCGCCGTCGTCGGGGCCGGGCGCGACCTCGGACTCACCGTGACCGACCCGCGCGTGCTCCACGACCTGTTCTCCGTGGTCGTCCACCTGGCGCCCGCACCGGTCGTGGCCCGTGTCCCCACCGTCCTGCCGGACTCGGTGACCGTGGACTCCGTCACCGCCCGCCAGCGCGCGGAACTGGACGTCACCCGGTGGCTGTCGGAACAGGGCACCCCGGTGCTCCGGCCCAGTCCGCTGGTGCCGTGCGAGCCCGTCCAGCGCGACGGCCTCTCCATCACGTTCTGGGAGTACGTCGAGGAGAGGCGCGGCGAGGAGCCCGACTACGTCGCCAACGCCGAGAGCGTCCCCGCGCTGCACGCCGCCCTGCGTGACTACCCGGGAGAGCTGGAGTTCCTCGGCGCGGCCGAACCGCCCTCCCTCACCGCCGCCCTGGAACGGCTGGAGGAGAGCCCCGACCTCATCTCCCCGCACGACCTGGCCCGGGCCCGCGACCAGTGGCGCGTCCTGGAGCCGATCGCCGCCTCACGTGAGGCGTTCGAGCGGGCCTACCCGGGTATCGGACTCCAGCCGATCCACGGTGACTCCCCGCCCGCGAACGTCTTCTCCGCCCTGGACGGGGACCGTCACGCCGACTTCGAACTGGTGTCGCTGGGACCGGTGGAGTGGGACCTGGCCGCGCTCGGCCCCGAGCTGGAGGCCGCCTACGACCGGGGCGCCCGCCGCGTCGGCACGCGTGAGCTCGACCGGGACGTACTGGCCTTCGTGAACGCCGTGGGGGCCCTGCGGGTCGTCGCCGCCCTCGAACTCGTGCCGAAACTGCCCGTGCTGGCCGGGTTCCTGAACCCGGCCGTCGACCAGTGGCGGGCCACACCCTTCACCGTCGACCCGCCCGGCCCCGACCGACTGAGCGGCTGACAGCCAACCCTGTTGCCCGCGAGGCGTCCGCTGGGGCACTGTGTCCGTCATGACCCCTTCCTCCGGATCCACCTCCGTCTCGGTCGCGCACCTGAGCGACCCCCACCTGGCGGCGGGTGCCGCCGCGCCCGCCGCCGGGCTGAGCCGGGCGCTCGCCCAGGTACTGACCCTGAACCCGCCTCCCACCTGCGTGGTCATCTCCGGGGACCTGGCCGACCTCGGTGCCCCGGAGGAGTACGACCTCCTCCGTGAGATCGTCGACGGCTTCCCGCTCCCCCTGTTCCTGGCGACCGGCAACCACGACGACCGCGAGAACCTGGTGGCCGCCTTCGGTGGCGGCGAGCACCTCGGCGGGGGCGAGAGCGCCCACTACCTGGTGGAGTATCCCGAGCTCACCCTCGTGGTCCTGGACTCCCTTGTCCCGGGAGCTCCCGGAGGGCTGCTCGGCTCCGAGCAGCTGGACTGGCTGGACACGGTCCTGGACCGTCGGCCGGAGGTCCCGGCCCTCGTGTGCGTCCACCATCCGCCGGTCCCCCTCGGCCTCCCGTTCCAGGACGGGATGCGGCTGGACGACGGCGCGGAGCTGGAGGCGGTGGTGGCCCACCACCCGAACGTCGCGCGGGTCCTGGCCGGACACGTGCACCGCCAGACCGCCACCGGCTTCGGCGGCAGCGTGCTCTCCACCGCCCCGAGCACGTACCTGCAGAGCCCCCTCCAGAGGGACTCGGACGGTCCGCCGGGATTCGCTCCCGAGCCCACGGCGTTCCTGCTGCACCAGCAGACCGACCACGGCTGGGTGACCCACACCGTCCAGGTCAACCACGTCGTGAACCCGTGACCGTCGGCGCCTCGTCCACCGGACGGTGCGGCCGCTCCCCTACCGTCACCGTGCCCGCCTGGTCCCTAGTCTGGATGCATGACCGACACCCCTCAGCCCGAGCACCCCTTCGACGTCGACGCCTTCCTCTCCCGGCCGTTGGTGGCCCGCGTGGCCACCGTCAACGCCTCCGGGGCGCCCACCGTTCGGCCGGTCTGGTTCCTGCGGGAGGGAGGGGTCCTGTGGTGGATCACCGGCGAGTACGCGGTGATGGCCCGGCACCTGGAGCGGGACCCGCGGACGGCGGTGGTGGTGGACACCTGTGACCTGGAACGACACGAGTTCCTCCAGGTGATCATGCGCGGCGTCGCGGAGGTGGTGCCCTTCGACCCCGCGCTGAGCAGACGCAAGCTCCGCCGATACCTGGGCGACGACGAGACCACGTGGCACCCCGACTTCCGGTACTTCGCCGACGACGCCCGCCTGGTCCGCTTCGTGCCCGAGCGCACCGTCGTCAAGGACCTGTCCAAGACCTTCTCCTGAACGCGGGAGACGATCCGACCTACCCGTTCACCGTGCTCGGCGGAGACGTCGCACCCTACGCGCTGGTGGGCGGGAACCCGGCGCGCCACGTCCGCTCCCGGTTCCCGGAGCCGGACGTGGCGCTGCTGCTGGAGGCCCGCTGGTGGGACCGGCCGATCGAGGCCGTCACCGAACACGCCGCCCTCATCATGGGCGGCGCACCCGCCGACCTCGCGGCGGTCGCCCGGGGCGTCCGGGGTTGAGGGCTACTCCCCCGTCGCCCCGTCGACGCGCTCGCGGATGAGGTCGGCGTGGCCGTTGTGGCGGGCGTACTCCTCGATCATGTGGACGAGGATCCACCGGAGGGAGCAGTCCTCGCCGTGCCGTTGGCTCTTACCGACGGAGTCGAGAGAGAGCCCGGCCGACGCCCGCCGGGCGCCGTCGATCTCCGAGCGCCACACCGCGAAGGACTCCTCGACCGAGGCGGTGTCGACGTCCAGGAAGTCACCGTCCGGGTTGTCGGGCTCCTTGATCGGTGAGTGGGGCTGCTCTCCCGCCAGGACCACGCGGAACCACATGTGCTCCACGTGGGCCATGTGCCGCACCAGTCCCAGCAGGCTCATCGGCGAGGGCGGAGTGGAGCGTTCGCGCAGCTGCTCGTCGGTGAGGCCCTGGCACTTGACGGCGAGGGTCTGCCGGTGCCACTCCAGCCAGTTCTCCAGCATGGTGCGTTCGTCGGTGACGAAGGGCGGGTCGACGCGGGGATCGTTCATGATCCGCGACCCTAGGCGGACACCGTCCCGTCGGCAACGGAATTGATCCGTCGCAACCCTACCCACGAACGCCCTGCATTCCGCTGTCGAAGGATGAGGCCTCCACCAGGGGCTGAGCGTGACCGCGAATCGGAGGGTCGCGTTGCGCGGGCCCTGAATCCGGCCGCCGCCCAGGTCCGCGCCAAGGCAGGGCGATGAGGCGGGCCTGCTTGCGATGGCCCGGCACCCTGGCCAGGAAGGACACCGTCGCTACGCTGGGCGCGCCGCACACCGGGGCCCTGTTCGCCCTGGTCACGCGCCTAGTCGTGGCCGTGGTGCGCGGTGCCCTCGCCCGGTGCTGACCGCGTACACGGGAGATGGAGGTCCAACTCCGGCGGACCCGGGCCCTAAGCCCCGTGTGGGAGCGATTCCAGAGGACTTAGGATCACGCCATGGACACACGTGAACTCGGTACCGTCGCCCGCGTCGGAGCCGTCGGATTCGGCGCCTGGCAGATCGGCTCCGCCTGGGGCGAGGTCAGCGAGGCGGACGCCATGAGCGCCCTGAACACGGCGGTGGAGGAGGGCGTCACCTTCGTCGACACCGCCGACGTCTACGGCGACGGACGCAGCGAACGGCTGGTCGGCCAGCTGCTCAAGGTCCACCCCCACCTCACGGTGGCCACCAAGATGGGCCGCCGCATGGCCCAGGACCCTGCCCACTACAACTCGGGCAACTTCCGTGCCTGGAACGACGACTCCCGCCGCAACCTGGGCGTGGACACCGTCGACCTGGTCCAGCTGCACTGCCCGCCCTCGACGGTCATCGACAGCGACGCCGTGTTCGACGACCTGGACGCGATGGTGGACGAGGGGCGTATGCGCGCCTACGGGGTCTCGGTGGAGACGTGCGACCAGGCCCTGGCCGCCATCGCCCGGCCGAACGTGGCCAGCGTGCAGATCATCCTCAACGCCTTTCGCCACAAGCCCCTGGAACGCGTCCTCCCCGCCGCCCGCGAGGCCGGAGTGGGGATCATCGCGAGGGTCCCCCTGGCCAGCGGGCTGCTGTCCGGTCGGTTCTCGGCCGAGAGCAGGTTCGGGGAGGACGACCACCGCAACTTCAACCGCGGGGGCGAGGCCTTCGACCGGGGCGAGACCTTCTCCGGCGTTGACTTCGAGACCGGCCTGGAGGCCGTCGAACGCCTGCGACCCCTGGTTCCCGAAGGTGCCACCCTGGCCCAGTTCGCGTTGCGCTGGATCCTCGACCAGGAGGGGCTGAGCGTGGTCATTCCCGGCGCCCGCAACGCCGATCAGGCCCGGGGCAACGCGGCAGCGGCGCACTTGCCGCCGCTCGACGCCAAGACCCACGACCAGGTCCGCGAGATCTACGACGAGCTCATCCGTCCCCAGGTCCACCACCTGTGGTGATCCCGGTCGGGGCCGGGCGCTGACGCGTCCTTCCAGCGCCCGGCCCGACCGCGGGGGGCACCCGGGCCCCTCCTACACACAGCCGCCCAGGACGCCGTCGACCGCGGCGAACAGAGTGGCGGCCTCGGACTCCAGCAGGGACTCCGAGGCAGGCAACGCCCTTTCGAGCGTGACGCCGTTGACCACGGTGAGCAGGAACTTCGCGCGCCTGCCGTTGTCGCCCTCAGCGAGCGCTCCCTCCTCCACGAGCACGGAGAGCCAGTGCTCGACGCGGTGCTGCATCTGCCCCTCGACCTCCAGGTACGTCCTGCGGGCGGCCTCGGTCGGTTCGGAAGCGATGAAGGTCTCGTAGGTCCTGCGCAGGGCCTCCCTCGCCTCGTTCCCGGTCCCGGCGTGCGCGAGGATCTGCCGTAGGCAGGCGACCAGGCGTTCCCGCGCTGGCAGCGTCGTGTCGTGGATGGGCTCGCCCGGGGCGATGTGCGCGTAGATGCCCGCGAGCACCGCGTCCATCAGGGCCCGCTGCGTGGGGAAGTGGTGCCGTAGAGAGCCGGTGCTCACCCCCGCTCTGGCCGCCACCGCCCGCACGCTCGGCCGCTCCGCCGGGTTCTCGCCCACCATCGTCGCCGCCGCGATGAGGATCCTGTCGCGCGAGCTCCGCTGGGCGTCGTCTGCTTCCTTCATCACTACCTCCTGCCCCCACCTTACTAGTACACCGTACTAGCACAGTGTGTTAGTGTCTCTCGTGTCGCCAACACACTGTGTTGGAAGTGGATCGGTGAGAGGCGGAGGAGAAACATGCTCGACCAGTGGCGCCGCCGACGCGCGGCGCACCGCGTCACGACCGGGGACGGCCGCCGCCTGAAGGCCTTTCGCTGGTGGCAGCTCTTGAGCCGATCCCTGTTCCACCTTCCCCTCCGCCAGGCAGACGGGCGCACCACGCTCTGTTCGGTCGACGTCCGACACTGGGGCCGGAAGGAGGACGGTGAGGTCACGGCTGACCTGTATCTCGACGGCGTACGGCACGCCCGCTCCACGATGCCCGCGGTCCTTCCCGTCCCCGGCGGCCGTGTCGAGGTCGCCACGAGCTCCTTCGGACTCCGACGCTGCCACCACGTCCCCGACGACGGAGCGGAGCGGCAACTCGTCCCGGACCCCCGCTCCGCCGAGGGACGACGCGCCCGCCTCGACCGCGAACACCCGGCCCTGAGCCGCTGGATCGGCGCGGTCTCGGTGGCTCTGCTGGTGGTCGGACTCGGCCTCAACCTGCTCCAGGCCCTCGAACCCCTCTCACAGATCCCCCCGGTCAACGACGTGACCGGAACCTTCACCTCGCCCGTCCTCCTGCCGCTCTGGCTCAACGTCACGCTCGGCGTCGGCGCGGCCCTGGGCAGCGTCGAGCGCGCCCTCCGCCTGCGCTACTCCTGGCTCGACGACGCGGGCAACTGAACACCCCCCGAAAGGACGACATGACCACCCGCACCCCTGATCACGCGCCGCCCCCCTCCGGGGGGCCGATCCGCTCGACCCCGCTGTCCGAACGCTCCCTGGCGCCCGACATCGCACGGGGGATGATGCTCCTGCTCATCGCCTTGGCGCACACCCCGTACTTCCTGTACACGGCGCAGGTGGGATCCGTGGGTCTGCACCCGGTGGAGGGCGGTCTGGCCGACCGGATCGCCCAGGCGCTGACCCTCGTCGTGGTGGACGCCCGGGTCCACACGATGTTCGGGTTCCTGTTCGCCTACGGCATCGGCCAGATGTACGCGCGCCAGACGGCCAAGGGGACCAGCCCCCTCCAGGCCCGACGACTCCTGAGACGACGCCACCTGTGGATGCTCGTGTTCGGCGCCGTCCACGCGCTCCTGCTCTGGCAGGGCGACATCATCGGGGTCTACGGACTGATCGGCCTCCTCATGGTGCCGCTGTTCTTCGGGCGCTCGGACCGCACCCTCAAGATCTGGATCGGCGTCCTGCTCGGTCTGGGCGCGCTGGTGGCCGTGGCGGGGATGGTCGTCCCCGCCGACGCGGGCACGGCCGCCGCCGACATGCAGCGCGCCAGCATCGCCGAGGAGTCCTACCTGGCCGCGGCCATGGTGCGGCTCACCACCTGGTCGTTCCAGCTCGTCGCGGGGGTCGCGACGCTCGCGCTGCCCGCCGCCTTCCTCATGGGCGTCCTCGCCGCCCGTCACCGGATCCTGGACGAGCCCTCCCGACACCTCGTGCTGCTGCGGCGGCTCGCCGTGTGGGGCATCGCCGCCGGGTGGATCACCGGCGCCGTCCTGGCCCTCCAGCACACCGGGGTCGTCACCGAGATCGCCCCGGTGTCGGCGCTGACCGGCCTGAACTTCTACACCGGGATCTTCACCGGTGTCGGCTACGCGGCGCTGTTCGGACTCGTGGCGCACCGGCTGAGCGGGCGGGCGGCGGCCACGTCACTCCCGGTGCGGTGGCTCGGTGCCCTGGGCCGCCGGTCCATGAGCGGCTACCTGGCGCAGTCCGTGGTGTGGGGCCCGGTGATGGCCGCCTGGGGTCTGGGACTGGGCGCGCACCTGTCGAGCTGGTCGGCCTCGGCCCTGGCCGTCTCCACCTGGGCCCTCACGGTGGTCGGCGCGGCCGCCATGGAACGCGCGGGCCGACGGGGACCGGCGGAGGTCCTGCTGCGCCGGCTGACCTACCGTCCTCGGTCCGTCGACGCCTGATCCGGGCCCGGCCCTCCGCCCCGAACAGAGTGAAGGGCGGCCACCTCGGGCCCACGGATCCGGCCACCGACCGACGAGAACGCCGTGCCCGTGTCGCCCCGGCGACACGGGCACGGCGTGTGTCCGCAGAACTCGGCCTAGATGAGGCCCTGGGCCAGCATCGCGTCGGCGACCATCTCGAACCCGGCGACGTTGGCACCGAGCACGTAGTCACCCTTGGCGCCGTGCCGGACGGCCGCCTCCTCGCAGCGGTCGTGGATACCGGCCATGGTCTCGGCCAGCTCCGACTCGGCGTGCTCGAAGGACCACGAGGTGCGCCGGGCGTTCTGGCGCATCTCCAGCACGCTCGTGGCCACACCGCCCGCGTTGGCGGCCTTGCCCGGAGCGAACAAGACCCCGGCCTGACGGAACACCTTGGCCGCCTCTGGCGTGGTGGGCATGTTCGCGCCCTCGGCCACCGCGAGCACGCCGTTGCCGACCAGTGCCTGGGCGGCCTTCGCGTCGAGTTCGTTCTGGGTGGCGCACGGCAGCGCCACCTCGCAGGGGACGTCCCACACGCTGCCGCCCTCGACGTACGTCGCGCCACCGCGCCGCTCGGCGTAGGCGCTGATCCGCGCGCGCTCGACCTCCTTGATCTCCTTGAGCAGGTCGAGGTCGATGCCCTTGTCGTCCACCACGTAACCGCTGGAGTCCGAACACGCCACCACGGTAGCGCCCAGCTGCTGGGCCTTCTCCACCGCGTAGATCGCCACGTTGCCCGATCCGGACACGACCATGCGGCGTCCCGCCAGGCCCTTGCCCGCACGCTCCAGCATCCGCTCGGTGAACATCACCGCTCCGTACCCCGTGGCCTCGGTACGGACCGCCGAACCACCCCAGTCCAGGCCCTTGCCGGTGATGACCCCGGCCTCCCAGCGGTTGCTCAGCCGCCGGTACTGCCCGAACATGTAGCCGATCTCGCGGCCACCCACACCGATGTCGCCGGCGGGGATGTCGGTGTACTCACCCAGGTGACGGTGGAGCTCAGTCATGAACGACTGGCAGAAGCGCTCGATCTCCGCGTCGGAGCGACCCTTGGGGTCGAAGTCGCTGCCACCCTTGCCGCCGCCGATGCCCATGCCGGTGAGCGCGTTCTTGAAGATCTGCTCGAACCCGAGGAACTTGATGACGCCCAGGTTCACGCTGGGGTGGAAGCGCAGACCACCCTTGTACGGGCCCAGGGCGCTGTTGAACTCCACCCGGAAACCACGGTTGACGTGCACCCGCCCCTGGTCGTCCCGCCACGGGACGCGGAAGATGATCTGCCGCTCGGGCTCACAGAGACGCTCCAGTACTCGCTGGTCGACGTACTCGGGGTGGCTCGACAGCGCGGGAGAGAGGCTCTCCAGCACCTCCAGGACCGCCTGCTGGAACTCGGGCTCGTCCGGGTTGCGCCGGGCCACGTGCTCGAACGCCGAACGCACGCCCGGGTGGTGGTTCTCCATTTCGGAGCCGATGACAGAGGTCATGTGGGTCTTGGGTCCCTTCGGCGCTGGCGCCCCTCACGGGTCACCGCCCTGGGGGACGTCAACGCGATCAGTGATGCGGCCACGTTCGAGGCCCTCAACGACGTTACACGTCCGGTTCCGGACCTCCTCGACCGCTCCCCGCTCTGGCCCGTGTCGTCACTCGACCCCGGGCGCCCGCGCGACCACCACCGTCGCGCGGGGCCGCCACCCCAGGGAGGAGTACAGGCCGCGCCCCTGCGGGGTCGAGACCAGGAGCCCGCCCCGGCCCCCGAGCGCGCGGGCACGGGAGGTCAGAGTCCCCATCACCACCGAGCCCAGCCCGCGCCGACGGTGCTCGGGCTCGGTCCCGATGGCGTGGGCGATCATGTCGGTGCCCACCAGCGCGCCGATCCCGCTGCCCGCCCGGACGTGCCCGGGCGCCGACAGACTGGCTCTGAGCACCGTCTCCCGACCGGGCACCACGCACTCCTCGTCCAGGTGGACGGTGTAGGGGGCGACGGGCGGCGTCGCCGCGGGGTGCTCGACGAGGTTCGTGGTCATGAGGGTCTCGTGCGCGGGGTCCACCTCCAGCCCCGTCCCGGCCAACAGCCGAACGGTCGCCTCGGCGTCGCGGGTGGGCACGGTGAGCCAGTCCGGATCCGGTGAGGCGGCGACCCGTTCCGCCAGGGCCAGCGTCCGCTCCGGGTGCCGGTCGGCGTCGAGGACGATCCGCTCGACCCATCTCCTGGGCCGCTCGAACCGTACGTGCAGCGCGCCGTCGGCCTCCGTCGCCGGGGTGAGCGCGGCGGCCAGCGCCCACCCTCGCTGCCAGCGTCGGACCAGGGGTGCCAGGGTGTCGGGGGATGTCGGCCTCATGCGGGCATTCCATCATCCGGGGACGACGTTCCGAGGCCGATCACCGGCACCGCGCGCGATGCGCTTGCGGCCCCACGCGGTGACCGCCATGATCGCCCCATGCGCGTGGGAGTGGTGGGACTGGGGATGGGATCGCTCCTGGCGACCTGGTGCGAGCGGCTCGGGATGCGGGTCGAGGCGGTGTGCGACCGTGATCCGGCGGTGCTGTCCCGGGCCGGTGCGGCCCTGCCCGACGCACGGAGGGTGAGCGACTGGCGCGACCTGCTGGACACGGGCCTGGACGGCGTGATCCTGGCCAACGACTTCGACGCCCACGCGCCCCTCGCGGTCGCCTTCCTCGACCGGGGCGTGCACGTGCTGTCCGAGACGGCCGCGTGCGCCGACGAGGAAGAGGGGCGCCGCCTCGTCGAGGCGGCCGACCGCTCCAGTGCCAGCTACTCCCTGGCCGAGAACTACGTGCTCCTGCCGCACGTGCGCCTGATCCGCGAGGCCCTGCCCGAGATCGGCCGTGTCACGCACGTCGAGGCCGACTACCTGCACGGCATGTCGCCCCAGGACGTCAACGGCCTCATCGGGGACCCGGGCCACTGGCGGGGCACGATCGCCCCCACCGCCTACTGCACCCACTCGCTCTCCCCCATCCTGGCCCTGACGGGCGCGCGTCCCGTGGAGGTGACGGCCTTCACCGCCGACACCACCGCGCCCCGCCAGGCCAGCGTCATGGCGGTGCGCCTGTCCACCGGGGCGCTGGCCCTCACCCGCAACGGCTTCCTGCAAGGGGAGCCGGACAGCCACTGGAGCTGGGTGTCGGTGCGCGGCGAACGGGGGCTGGCCGAGTCGGTCCGGGCCCGGGGCGACCAGGCCTGGTCCGTGCGGGTGCGGACCGAGGGGTGGACCCAGGTCGACGGCCGTCCCCGCGAGGAGGTGCGCGTTCCCCCGGAGCTGACCCTGGACGGCGCGGCCGTGGACCGGAGCGCGGAGGGCACGGTGCTGCTCCTCCAGGCCTTCCGCGCCACCGTCGAACAGGGGGCGCCACCGGTCACCGGCGTGCGCGAGGCCGTCGCGGCGTCCCTGGTGGGGGTGGCCGGAGCCCGTTCCCTCGAACAGGGCTCGGTCCCCGTGCCCCTGCCCGACCTGGGGTGAGCGCGATCAGCCGTGGTTGAGCGGCTTCTCCTCCCGGGACCGCCAGCGGCGCGGTACGGTGCCTCACGGTCCACTCACGACCGGGTCCGAACGGTGACACGCGGCCGGGTTCATCCGGGACACCCACCACACTTCCCACGCACGTCACGCGTTGAGGCACGGAGGTCGGACATGAGCACCGGACACCAGGAACGGGACCAGCCGCTGAGCGGCGGCATGATGAACACGGTCGTCCGTCGGGGCGAGCGCGTGGTGCGCGTGGCCCCGCCCCACGCCGCCGCGCTGCACGACTTCCTTTCCGCCCTGACCGGCGGCGGGTTCACCGGTGCTCCCCGTCCGCTGGCCCTGCGCCCCGCCGAGGGAGACGAGGGGCCCGGGACCGAGGAGCTGACCTTCGTGGAGGGCGACGTGGCCCTTCCTCCCTTCCCCGCCTGGTCCCGAGCGGACCGCGTGGTGGCCAGCGCCGCCCGGCTCCTGCGCCGCTACCACGACGCCGCCGAGCACGTCCCCCTGCGCGCCGGGACGGCCTGGCCCACCGCCCTGAGCGACCCCGAGGGCGGCACCGTGCTCTGCCACAACGACCCCTGCCTGGAGAACCTGGTCTTCCGGGGCGGCGAGGCCGTCGCCCTGATCGACTTCGACCTCGCCGCCCCGGGGCGCCCCGTCTGGGACCTGGCCGCCCTGGCCTTCTACCTGGGCCCCGCCCTGCCCCCGGAGGCCCTGGCCCGTACGGAGTTCGCCGGCGCCCGCCTCCCGCACCGGCTCCGTCTGATCGCGGACGGCTACGGCCTGTGCGACGCCGAACGCCGTTCCCTTCCCGAGGCCCTGGAGCAGTACGACGAGGTCTCCCGCGACTTCGCCCGGGACATGGTGGACCAGGGCAGCCCCCCGTTCGTCCGGAGCGTGGAACGGGCGGGCGGCTGGGCCGCGTGGGAACGGACGAAGGCCCGTCGCGGGCGGTGGCTGCGCGAGCAGCGTCCCGTCCTCCTCTCCGCCCTGACCGGCTGATCCCTGGCAGCCGGGCGCTACGCCCTGCGGGTCACTGCCACCAGGTAGCGGCAGGCACTCCCCGTCGGGTTGCGGTACTCGCAGGGCGCGGGGGCGCCGAGTTGGAGGCAGTCCCCGCGCTCCAGGAGGTGTTCCGTCGGGCCCTCGCGGAAGGCGAGCACGCCCTCCAGGACCCAGATCTGGTGGTGGGTGAAGGTGAACACCTCCTCCGGGTAGGGCACCCGGGCACCGGGAGGAAGTTCCACCTCCACCAGTTCGAGTGATCCCCCGGAGGTGGGCGAGACCGCGCGCCGCCGGTAGCCGGTCTCGGGGTCGGTCCACAGGGGCTGCTGGTCACGGCGTGCCAGACGACGGTCCCCCTGTTCGGCCTGGGCGATGAGTTCGGACAGGGTCAGCCCGAGGGCCCCGGAGAGACGTCCCAGCAGCGCGGCGGTGGGCTGGGCGTCCCCGTTCTCGATCCGGCTGATCATGGCCCGGGAGACCCCGGAGAGGTCGGCCAGGGCGGCGCCGCTGAGTCCGCGGTCGCGGCGCAGGGTCTGGAGGGTCACGGCGAGGGCGGGCCCCAGTTCGTCACTCATGTGTTCACCATAGTGGACAACCTCGTTTATCATGCTCAATTATGGACGCCCTGCTCACGCACGACAGCATCCGCGACGCCACCGTCACCGACGCGGCGGTGTGCGCGGCGATCTACGCCCCCTACGTCACCGACACCTCCATCACCTTCGAGCTCGAACCTCCCTCGGAGGAGGAGATGGCCCGGCGCATCACCGAGGCCCAGCGCCACCACGCGTGGATCGTCATGGAGGACGAGGAGGGCGTGCTCGGCTACGCCTACGGCGGCACCTTCCGTACCCGCGCCGCCTACCGCCGGACCTGCGAGGTCAGCGTCTACCTCGAACGCGGGCGCCGCCGCCGGGGCGCGGGACGAGCCCTTTACACCGCGCTGATGCCGCGCCTGGCCGCACGCGGGATGCGCACCGCCATCGCCTGCATGACCCTGCCCAACGACGCCAGCCTGGGCCTGCACCGGGCCATGGGCTTCGAGGACGTGGGAGTCATGCGTCGGGTGGGCCACAAGCACGACGCCTGGCACGACGTGGCCTGGGCCCAGCTGGACCTCACCCCGTAGCCACGCCGACCCCCCGCACACCGGCCCCCTATGCTCGACGAGGTCCCCTCTCCCCACCATCCCCCTGGAGTGACCCGTGTCCGCGCACACCGCCCGCCACCGCCCCTCGGGGCTGGCCTTCGCGCTCGCCGCCGCCCTGGCCTTCGGCGGCGCGGGGGTCTTCGCCCGCCCACTGCTGGACGCGGGCATGGACCCGCTCCAGGTCACCTGGCTGCGGGTGGCCGGGGCCGCGCTCATCCTGCTCCCCGTCGCCGTGCGGCACTGGCGCACGGCCCGGAACCGGCCGCTGCTGGTCCTGGCCTACGGAGTCTTCCCCATGGCCGGAGTGCAGGCCCTGTACTTCGCCGCCGTCGCCCGCATCCCGGTGGGGATCGCGCTGCTCGTGGAGTTCCTCGGCCCGGTCCTGGTGCTGCTGTGGGTCCGGGTGGTGCGCCGCGACCGGGTCTCCCCCGCCGCCGTCGTGGGGGTCGTCCTCGCGGTGGCCGGGCTCGGCCTGCTCCTGGAGATCTGGGCGGGCATGAGCCTGGACGCCATCGGCGTGGGTCTGGCCCTGGGCGCGGCGGCCGCGCAGGCCGCCTTCTTCCTGCTCGGGGACGCCATGGGTCAGGACACCGACCCCCTGGCCGTGATCGCCTTCGGCGCGCTGATCGCCGCCGTCCTGCTGGGGGCACTCGCCCAACCCTGGACCCTGCCGTGGGGCCTGCTCGCGGACCCGCTCCCGCTGGGGACGCTCACCCTGCCGGGCTGGGCCCTGGTGCTGTGGCTGTGCCTGGTGTGCACCGCCGTCGCCTACTTCGCCGGGGTCTCGGCGATCCGACGCCTGTCGCCGCAGGTGGCGGGTGGTGTGGCCTACCTGGAGGTGGTCACCGCGATCGTGCTCGCCTGGGTGCTGCTGGGCGAGGCGCTCAGCCTCGTCCAGGTCGTCGGCGCGGTCGTCATCGTGACCGGAGCCTTCATCGCCCAGACCTCCGTGCCGAGCTCTCCGACGCCCGCCACGGAGGACGCCCCGGCCGCCCCCGAGCCGGAACACGCTCCGGACCGGAGCTGACCTGCGAGGACGCCGTCACAAGACATCGGACCGACCCGTCCGCACCGGGGGAGGCGCCGCCGGGCGCGTCAACGCCGTGGCGGCACCGCGATCCGGTCCAGGTCAGCGGCGAGCACCACCTGCCCGTCGAACTCCTCGCCCGCCTGGGCCGTGAAGAGGCTCTCGTCTGCCTCCTCGTAGCGCTCCGACAGATGGGTCAGCACCAGCGTGCGTGCCCCCGCACGAGCGGCGATCCGCCCGGCCTGGCGCGCCGTCAGGTGGCCGTACGCCTCGGCCAGGTGCTCCTCGGAGTCCAGGTACGTGGACTCGATGACCAGCATGTCCGCCCCACGGGCCAGCTCCACCGCCTGCTCGCACTCACCGGTGTCCATCACGAACGCGAACACCTGGCCGGGGCGGGGCACCGCGCAGTCGGCCAGCTCCACCACGCGGCCGTCCGCCAGTTCCAGGGATCCCTCCCGCCGCAACCGGGAGATGGCGGGGCCGCGTACCCCCAGGTCCCGCAGACGGTCGGGCAGCATCCGCCACCCGTCGGGTTCGGTCAACCGGTACCCGTAGGCGGGCATGGAGTGGCGCAGGGGCAGGGCCGTGACCGTGAACGGCTCGTCCGGGCCCACCACGCAAGTCCCGGAGCCGCCCACCGGCTGGGGCACGATCACGTCGGTGTCGCGGAAGGAGGTGGCGTGCCGCAGGCGCCGCCAGTACTCCTCACCGGCGCCCGGGTAGGCGATCCGCACCGTGTGCTGGACCTGGTCACGGGCGATGCGCTGGAGGACTCCGGGCAGTCCCAGACTGTGGTCCCCGTGGAAGTGCGTCACGCAGACCCTGGTGATGTCGTTGGCGGCCAGACCGGCCAGACGCATCTGCCGCTGGGTTCCCTCCCCCGGGTCGAACAGCACACCCTGGTCGCCCCAGCGCAGGAAGTAGCCGTTGTGGTTGCGCCGACGGGTGGGCACGGCACTGGAGGTCCCGAGGACCACGAGTTCGCGTACGGACATGGAGCGTATGGTCCCACTCTGCGTGGCGGCGGCGCCTCTCGGTTTCAGCGGACTCCGGTGGCGCGGGCGCGGATCATCGCGGCACGCGGACCCTCGGTGAAGGGAGCGCCGTGTCCCGGCAGCAGCACGCTCCGCTCCGGCAGCGCGGCCAGGCTCTCCAACGACTCCATCGCCCGGGCGCTGTCGTGCGTGGACATCCGGCTGACCACCCGGGGCCCGTCGCACCCCGTGCTGGGATCGGTGGTGACCAGGGCGTCCCCGGTGAAGGCCACCCCACGCTCCTCGAAGACCACCAGCACACTGCCGGGGGTGTGCCCCGGCGCGGACACCACCCGCGGCTGGCCCGGCACCTCCTCCAGTACCTGGTCGTCACCGAAGACGGAGAACTCGCTCACCCGGTCCGAGGTGAACGCCCCGGCGTGCCCCAGCCGCACCAGGACCCGCACGGACGCCGGGTGCCGCGCCAGGTAGGGGAGCAACGGTCGCTCAGGGCGCGCATGGATCATCGCGCTGGTGGGCCCGTCCACCAGGATCGGCGCGTCGGCCTCGTGTACCCACACCCGGGCGCCCGCCTTGTCACGGGCCCGCTCGGCCAGGCCCGTGTGATCCGGATGGGCGTGGGTGAGCACCACCGCCCGCAACCGGCCCCCCACCCAGGCGACCGCGTCCAGGAACCGACCGCTGTGCGAGGGCAGACCGGCGTCGACCATCACCAGCCCCTCCACGGTCTCCACCAGGTAGAAGTTCACGAGCGGGTCACCGATCCGGTACACACCGGGGGCGACCTCCTCGGGGACATGGGTCATGATTCCTCCCGGACGGGCACGCGTGAGAACCCGAGAACGGACCCCGTCCCCCACTCCTACCCGCGAACTCACCGTCTAGCGCAGTACGACTCACCCACCTCTTCCGCCACACCCCCGCCCACGTGCGTCAGCACCCCGGCTGGACTAGCGTCGACCAGGTGAGCAACATCGAACCCCACCCCACCGAACAACGAGTCTGTGAGGCCGACGCCCCCGGCCCCGAACACGGCACCGAACTCCTCGAACCACGCGAGGTCCCCCTCGGCGGACCCCGCGCCATGCTCGTCCACCGCGCCCTCCCCGGCCGGAACCGCCGCATGGTCGGCGCCTGGTGCTTCGCCGACGTCTACGGGCCCGCCGACGTCAGCACCGGTCCCGGCATGCAGGTGCCGCCCCACCCCCACATCGGGTTGCAGACCGTGAGCTGGCTGGTCCAGGGCACCGTCCACCACCTGGACGGCCTCGGCTCCGACCAGGTGGTCCGCCCCGGCCAGCTCAACCTCATGACCGCCGGAAACGGCATCGCCCACTCCGAACGCACCCCCGAGCACGCCCCCGACCTCCTCCAGGGGGCACAGCTGTGGGTGGCCCTGCCCGGCCACGACCGGCGGGGACCCGCCCGCTTCGAGCACCACGACGACCTGCCCGGGTTCTCCCTGCCCGGGGCCCGGGTCACCGTGATCATGGGCGAGCTCGGAGGCCACCGCTCACCCGCGCGCACCCACACTCCGCTGGTCGGCGCCGAGGTCGTCATCGAGGCGGGAAGCACCGTCACCCTGCCCGTCCGACCCGGTTTCGAACACGGACTGCTCCCCCTGGACGCCCCCGTGCGGGCCCACGGTCACCGGGTCGTCCCCGGCTCCCTCCTCTACCTCGGCACCGGACGCGACCACATCGAGTTCCACGCCACCGAACGCACCCACCTGCTCGTCATCGGCGGCGAACCCTTCGCCGAGGACCTGGTGATGTGGTGGAACTTCGTGGGTCGCGACCATGACGAGATCGTGCGCGCCCGCGCGGACTGGGAGGAGCAGCGCGAAGGCCACGACCGGGGCGAGGGCTTCCGGTTCGACCCGGTGCGCGCCGACGGCGGCGCCGCGCTGCCCGCTCCCGACCTGCCCAACGCAAGGCTGCGTGCGCGCCCCCGACACCGCGGTGCCTGACCCGGCGCCCCGCCCTCCGGCTGAGGGGCGCTGAACGTGAAGGGTAAGCGGGGCTTGCTCAGGCCTCCAGAGTGAAAGCTGGACGATTCCGCACGAAATGCCGACCGAACGACGACATCCAGCGCCCGGACCTGCCCCAACGATGCTCAAGGGCACAAATCCTGCTACGGTGCGGGTCGCGAACTACGGGATGATTTAGGAGACCTGAACATGGGGCAACAGCCTCGCGAGCAGTGGGGGACGCGCGCGGGATTCCTGATGGCCGCGATCGGATCGGCCATCGGACTCGGCAACATCTGGCGATTCCCCTACGTCGCCTACGAGAACGGGGGCGGCGCGTTCCTGCTGCCCTACCTGATCGCGATGCTGACGGCGGGCATCCCGCTGCTCATCCTCGAGTACGGCATCGGGCACAGGTACCGTTCCTCGGCTCCGCTGTCCTACCGGCGCATCTTCCGCCCGGCCGAGGCCATCGGGTGGTGGCAGGTGGCGATCTGCTTCGTGGTCGCGGTCTACTACGCCGTGATCATCGCCTGGGCCATCCGCTTCACCTGGTTCTCCGTCAACCAGGCCTGGGGTGACGACCCCGACGGGTTCTTCTTCAACGACTTCCTCCAGATGAGCCCCGAACCGGGCGTCGTCTCCGGCTTCGTCTCCGGGGTGGCCTGGCCACTGGTCGCGGTCTGGTTCGTGACCCTCGCGGTCCTGATCATCGGGATCCGGCGCGGCATCGAGATCCTCAACAAGATCACCATCCCGCTACTGGTGGTCCTGTTCGGCCTCCTGGTCATCCAGGCGCTCACCCTCGACGGCGCCGTCATCGGCCTCAACGCCTTCTTCACACCCGACTGGGAGGCGATGCTGACCGGCAAGGTGTGGATCGCCGCCTACGGACACGTGTTCTTCTCGCTGTCCATCGGCTTCGGCATCATGGTCACCTACGCCTCCTACCTGCGGCGCAAGTCGGATCTGACCGGCTCGGCCATGGTGGCGGGCTTCGCCAACAGCTCCTTCGAGCTCCTGGCCGGCATCGGCGTGTTCGCCGCCCTCGGCTTCATGGCCACCGCCGCCGGAACCGCCGTTGACGAGGTCGCCACCTCCGGTATCGGACTGGCCTTCATCGCCTTCCCGCAGATCATCTCCAGCCTGCCCTTCGGCGGTTCGCTCTTCGGCGTCCTGTTCTTCGGGTGCCTGGTCATCGCCGGACTCACCTCGCTGATCAGCATCGTCCAGGTGATCGTCTCGGCCGTGCAGGACCGCACCGGCCTGGGCCGCACCCAGACCGTGCTGCTGGTCGGCGGCGCCACCGCGCTCGCCTCGATCCTGCTCTTCCCGACCCCGGAGGGCCTGCACTTCCTGGACGTCTTCGACCACTTCATCAACCAGTACGGCATCGCGCTGGCCGGTCTGGTCCTGGTCATCTTCGTCGGCTGGGGCGTGCGCAAGCTGCCCCTGTTCCAGTCGCACGTCAACGCCGTCTCCAGCATCCACCTGGGCCTGTGGTGGCGCGTGACGCTGGGTGGCGTCACGCCGGTCCTGCTCGGCATCATGATGTGGGACAGCCTGCGCACCGAGCTGGCCACCAACTACGGCGGCTACCCGACCGGGTACCTGCTCGCCGCGGGCTGGGGTGTGGCCATCGGCGCCATTGTCTTCGGCGTCGTGATGTCCTGCTTCCCGTGGAAGCGTGCCGACGCCATCGCCCGCCACGACGCCGAACGCGTCTCGGACGAGGACGGCACCCCGGTCCAGTTGGAGGCGCCCAACGACATCGCGCCCTCCGGCACCGCCGTCCCGGCCTTCGACAAGGAAAAGGAAGAGGACCGCTGATGTCCACCAGCGCCATCGTCATGATGGTCATCTCCATCACCGTGCTCTGGGGCGGCCTCGTCGCGGCCGTCATCCACCTGCGCCGCCACCCCGACGACCCCGGGTCCGAGTGACCACCAGCCTCAGCCCGAGGGGCCGCGAACCGCACACGCGGTCCGCGGCCCCTCGGCCGTGTACGGGACGCTCCGTTCCCTGCGGGGAGGGTCAGGCCGCGAACTCCCGGACGATCCGCGCGCAGAACGCGGGCAGGTCGTCCGGGTCGCGGCTGGTGGTCACGCCGTGGTCGGTGACCACCTCCTCCTCCACCACGGTCCCCCCGGCGTTGCGGATGTCGGTGCGGATGCTGGGGAAGGAGGTGACGGTGCGCCCGCGCACCACGTCGGCCTCCACCAGCACCCAGGGCCCGTGGCAGATGGCCGCGACGGGCTTGCCCCGGGCCACGAAGTCGCGCACGATCCGCACCGCGTCCGCGTCCGACCTCAGGTTGTCCGGGTTGATCGTGCCCCCCGGAACCATGAGCGCGTCGTAGTCGTCGACACCGACCTCCGACACCACCCGGTCCACCGCGAACCGGTCGGCCGGTTCGATGTCCCCGTTCATGGCCTGGATCTCTCCCTCACGCAACGAGACCAGATCCACCTGGGCTCCGGCCTCGACCAGCGCCTGGCGTGGTTGGACCAGCTCCACCTGCTCGACACCGTCCGCGGCCAGAATCGCCACCCGGCGTCCGGTGAGTGGGTCAGCCATCGTGTCCCCCTGTGTGCTCCTCGGGTGCGCGGATCCGAACGGATCCGCCGACACGTGCGGCCCTACCCGCCCAGCCCCCTCCGCTCACGTACCGCCGAGGGATCGATCCCCGGGACTCCCCCGCTCCCCGGAGCCGCCCGACGGTGATCGGTGTGCTCATGGGCGCGACGATGTCGACGTCATCATCAGGTGGCCCAGGCTCCCGTTCAGCGTTCGTGCGGGCACAGTGGTGCGGAACATGCCGTGCTCGACTGGATGATCAGCGTTTCAGTCCGCCGGGGACGGCAGCCCGAACATCACTGTCTCCGCAGGCCGGTTCGCGACGGACTGGGTGAAGAGGTTCCCGGAGGGCAGACCGGTGTGGCTCAGGAAGACGTCCGCGCCCTGCTCGATTTCATCGGCCTTCAGAGGGCCCGCGGCGATGTCCCCGTTCCGGGCGTCCACCGCGACCACACGTCCGCCCTTGTAGGCGTGGCCGTAGAGGAACCCGTCCCGCACGACGTGCCTGCTGCCGGAAGGCAGTCCGATGCGGTACTCCGGTTCCCAGGCGTCGGACCCGTCACTGATGTGGAAGGCTCTGTCACTCTTGGCGAAGACCCCGTCGACCACCTGGACCACCCCGGAGAGGCCGTAGTCGCCCAGCGCGAGCGACCAGTCGGCACCGGGTTCGGGGGCCGTACGGTGCCACAGTTCCTCCCCGGAGGGGTCGAAGGCGATCAGCTCCGTGCCCTGGTAGTTGCGGCTGGAGCGGGAGTCGTGGCTGTCGACCTCCACCACGGTCGCCGCTTCGTCAAGGATGACGTTGTACACCGCGTGCCCGTCCTCCTCGTCCAGTTCGCGCGTGCTGGGAGCAGGAGCCGGGAGCGTCGCGTCGTGGATCGGGCTTCCGACCGCGGAGTCGTAGACGGCGATCGCTGGCCCTCTGGTCAGCACGATCCGACCACCTCCCAGCACGGCCCGCTCGGTGGGCCAGTAGGCAGCGGAGAACAGCCCCATCCTGCTTTCCTCCGGAGCCACATGGGCCAGAGAGGTCTGGTCGATGTCGAGAGTTGCCACGGTGCGGCCGTCGTCCGGGTTCAGCAGGTTCCAGGAACCGTCGAAGACCGCGATGCGGTCATGGGTGTCCGGATCCACCTGGAGACTCGTGAAGCCCACCGCGCACCAGAGCCGTTCTCCGGTCTCCATGTCGAAGGCGAGCAGGGCGTCCTTCGGAAGTGCGCCCCGACCCCTGTCGGGGCTGAGGTGGACGAGCAAGGTCTCGCCGAGGGCGTGTACGCGGTCGCCGTGGATGCTTCTCTGGCCGTCGTCGCCCCTCCGACCGAACGCCCCGTCGATCCCGCTCTCGAGCGTCCAGCGCACCCGGCCGTCGTCCGCGTCGTAGACGCCGATCCCGTCCACGTCCACCATGGCCACCGAGGTGGAGTTGCCCGTGGCGACCCCGCCCCAGAGCGGAACCCACCAGGCGGCCGTACCGAAGCCCGCGTTGCCCTCGAACTCCTCGGCGGCGTCCAACATCGCCGAGTCCTCTCGCCTGGAGTCGCGTTGGGTCAACGGACGCGCGTCGGGCCACACGTCGTCGGCTCCCTGCTGCACCGTGGGCCGTGCGCACAGTGCCGCACCGGCGGCCGGGGACCAGTACCAGGGAGACAGGGCTCCGGCGAGGACCGCCATCGCGATCGCCGCCATCGCGGTGCGGGCGCCGATTCTTCCCAGGCGCCCTCGGTCACCGTCCACCAGCCTGATCCAGGCCCTCAGCCGGAAGACGGTGTCGGCCGTGACGAGCCCGACGACACCGACCGCGACCGGTGTCGGCCAGAGGGCCCAGGCCGCGACGGCCGAAGCGCCGAACAGCACGATCTCTCCGATGACCAGCAGGAGCCCGGGTGCTCGGACGAGGGGGGTGCCGTCGCGGCGGGGCAGCCGCAAGGCGATCAGGGTGAGCACGGCGACTGCCCCGACCAGGGCCGCGATGAGCGAGAACACGCCGAGTGCCCACACCACCGCCAGCAGGCTCACCAACAGCGTGGCGGCGTGCAGGGCGGCAAGGCCGATGCTGGCGGGTCTCCGCGAAGGAGGAAGAGATGTATTGGGGGATTCGTGGGTCACTTCGACAGCTTCCTACGGCGCGATGGGCTGCTCTGGCTTGCGGTGCGCCGATCAGCGGGGCGCGGGCTCCTTGAGCCGCCCGTGAAGGTCTGGGCCACACCGAACGGCCGGTGATCGACACGGAACCCCTGTACGTCACCGGGCGGAGCTGACCGAACCCACCGCCATACGTTGGTCCCCGTGTTCCCGGCGTCGTGGAGCGCGGGAGCTCGCTGTTGAGACCAGCCTCCGTCCTCCGGTACCCAGCCCGGGTGAAGGGACCACCGCGTTGACCCAGGGCATGGTCCTGGGTCAACACGATCTCGCGACCTCGTAGCTCACGAGATGACCTAGCGGGGACATCGGACACGGTGACCGGCCTGGCGGTGGGTGCTGTGGCCCATTGGACCCCAACGGCCCGAACGGTAACGAGGGGGTCAGCAGCCCTTGGTGACGTCGGTGATGGCCGTGGCGTTGTAGCGGACGTTGCTCTTCGTCCCTGCCTTGGTCACCAGGCACACCGAGGGGACGACGGCGCCACGCAGTTTGACGGTGACGCGCTGGTCATGGCTGCAGTGGTTGTTGTAGTACAGCGTCGTGGTGACGATGCCGTTGCTCCACGAGAAGTTGACCTTGTTTCCCACCGGCTGGTTGCAGCTGATGCTCCTGGTGGCCTGGGTTTGGACATCAGCTGCTGCTGAAGGCACAGGGTTGAGTGCCAGGACGAGGGCGAGGGACGCGGTCAGGGCCAGAGCACGCTTCATCAGACGCACAGGGGACCTCTTTTCAGGTCGTGTCGGGGTATCTCTTAAGGAATCAAACTTCTGCTGGAGGGTTCCGCGTAAGCCATCTACACTTATTGGCCGAATGAGGCCACCGAAAGATCACGAGGGTTCGCGGAACAGGCTCCCAGCATCTGGTTCGGAAGATCACCGCATCAATTTCCGTGATCCGTGAAGGTTGTCGGACAAATCGCTAGTGATAGGAATGGGGATGCCAGTCTCCCCCCCCCACGGCCTCTCGCCGACATGCGAAACGATCTTCGAATGCTACTCAGGCCCTTTGGTCAGGAGCGCGTGGGCGGATCCCCATGGAATACAGGGGAAATGGGGAATGTGCTCGCTCATCAAGTTTGGCGAGAACTGTGTCTGAGAGTCCATAGCCTGTGGTGAACTCTTCTTGGTCCAGAGTGAACTGGTGGAGGCGCTGACTCACAGCCGCGAAATGCTGTGAGTACGGTAAGCGACCTCCTCACCCCGGCGGCTGGGGCGGTGACCGACAGGACCGAGTCGTGCGTGGTTCTCGATTCAGTTGAGGGGTCCAGCCCAACCACGCCCTCCGGGGCCGAGGCGATGGCGCCGACGGTGACGACTCGGCGGCTCGCTCGGGGGTGGTTCGGCACCGAGGACGGAGGCCTCCCACTCGTCCGAGGTGAACCAGGCGCCATCGAGGTGGGTCCCAGGAGGGGAACACCACCAGCAGCCCCCACCCGGAAGGGGTCCCCCATGGCCGCGACCCGACGCCTGTATCTGGCCCGCCACGCCCAGGCCGACCCCGACACCGGGGATCTCACCGACACCGGACGCCGCCAGGCCGACCTGCTCGGAGCCCGTCTGAGCGAGTTCGCGCCCCACACCCTCCGGCACGGCCCCCTGCCCCGCGCCGCCCAGACCGCACACCTGGTGGCCTCCCATCTGGAGGACGTGACCCCGGTGGAACTCCCCGAAGCCGGGGACTACGCCCCCTACCTGCCCGAACGCCACGAACTGCCCCCGACCCACGCCGACGGTGTCCTCGACTTCCTGCACCGCGTCCCACCCGACGCACGCTCCGCCGACCTGGGCCGCAGGGCGCTGGAGCTCCTGACCGGCCCCGTCGAGGGTCGGACGGAACTCCGGGAGGTGGTCATCACCCATGCCTACCTCGTCGGTTGGCTGGTGACGGCGGCGCTCGACGCGCCGCCCTGGCGGTGGGTGAGCGTGGGCGCGGCCAACGCCGGGCTGACCGTCATCCGGTACGCCCCGCACGGCCCGGCCTCGGTGGTCACCCTCAACGAGCTCACCCACCTGCCCGACGAGCTGCGGTGGACTGGTTTCCCGCCCCACCTGCGGCCCTGACTCAGCTCGGGGTTCCCTCCCACGCCTGGGCGGGGACCTTCTCCAACAGGTCGATCAGGGTGTCGGCGTCCGTCACCACGGCGTCGGGTTCGATCCTGCCCGAACCCCAGGTCATGAGATGGTCACCGGTGAACCGGAACGGGACCCGCTCCTCGGCGCCCGCCAACAGCCAGGCCCGCAGCTCCGGTCCCAGCACCGCCAGGGCGAACGCGTCGTCCTGCGCGGTGATCCGGAAGGTCCCGTCGAAGGTCGGCTCTCCCACCTGGAGGTCGTGCACGCCCAACAGGCCGAGCAGGGTGTGTCCGAGGTGCTCGTTCCTGACCTCCAGGACCGACGTACGCGGGGTGCCCACCGCCACGACGTTGAAGCAGTGCGTGGTCGTGGTCGTGTTCTGACCGTTGTGGCTGGTCGTGGTGTACGAGTACTCGAAGGCCAGGACCCTGTGCCCCCGGTGGTCGGCCGTCAGCACGTGTCGGGCCTTGGCGTTGGAACGCCCCGACCGGAAGGGGGTGCCGTGGAACCGGTAGGTCAGCTCGGGACGTTCCCTCTCGTAGCTCCAGCCCCGTTCCCGGGCCCAGGTCTCCAGGTACTCAGCCCGCTGTCGTTCGGCGGCCGAGGACATCACCACGATCGCGATGACGATGACGACGGCGATCATCATGATCGCCAGGGTGCCACCAGACATGGGTGAATCTTCCTCTCAGTGCGGCTCTGCACCCACTGAGACGCCGTTCACTCCTCGCCCGGTTCCCCCCTTTTTTCCGAGTCCTCCCTGGGGCGCACCCGCACGTGCGCCCGTTCTCCCTGCGGTCCGAACAGGCCCAGGTACTCGACGGGGCCCGGCCCGGGGTTGGCCAGCGCGTGCGGGATCCGGGTGTCGAACTCCGCGACCTCACCGGCCTCCAACACCATGTCGTGATGGCCCAGGACCAGCCGCAACCGCCCCTCCAGGACGTAGAGCCAGTCGTGCCCCTCGTGGGTGCGCTGTTCGATCTGGTCCGCCGGAACGGTGAGCGGGGCGTTCGGCGTCGGGTTGGTGATCCGGTACGCCTGGAGACCGCCCGGCCTGCGGTTGAGGGGGACGTAGGTGACACCGTGGCGGACGAAAGCCCCGCGCTGGACCCGGGGGTCCCGCACCGGGGGCTGTCCCACCAGCCGGTCCAGGGGCACCTCGTACACGCGGGACAGCGGTAGCAGGAGTTCCAGGGTGGGACGCCGCTGTCCCGACTCCAGCCGGGACAGGGTGCTCACCGAGATCCCGGTCTGCTCCGACAACCCCGCCAACGTGGTGCCCCGTTCCCTACGCAGGGACCGCAGCCGCGGCCCCACCGCCTCCAGCACCGGGGTGAGTTCGTCGTCCATACCCCGAATCTGTCACAGCTCCCCCGTCACCTCCGACACCGCACGCCCTCACGGCCTCCCCGGAACGTCGAACCCGTTCAGGCGGGCAGGCTCGTGTGGAATGACCGTACTCGCCGCCATCGACCACCCGCCCCGACCCAGCAGCCGGGGTCGAGCCCTCCAGTTCGGGGCGGTCGTCCGCCCGGTCCTCACCCGACTCCGCGCGCCGAATCGGTGAGGTGCCGCCAGGTCCGTACGAGCTGGCTGAACTCCTTGACCTGCACGAGCACGTGGTCGCGGGCGGCGTTCTCCGCGGCCTCGGCGTCCCCGGCCACGATGGCGTCGGCGATCGCGCGGTGCTCGGCCAGGGAGCGCCGCATACGGTCCGGTACCCGAAGCTGGAGCCGCCGGTACGGCTGTAGGACCCGTTTGAGCGCCTGGGCCTGCTGTCGCAGGTATTCGTTGCCGCACGCCTCGTAGACGACGCCGTGGAAATCGGCGTTGGCGTAGTAGTACCCGTCGGCGTCCCCCGCCGTCGCGTGCCGCTCGCACGCGCGCAGGGTGTGCTCGAGCCGGTCCATCGACTCCCGTTCGATGCGGCGTGCGCAGAGGCGTGCCGCCATCCCCTCGAGTTCGGCCATGACCTCGAAGCGCTCGGCCAGTTCGGAGACGCCGAGCTCGGTGACGTACGTGCCCTGTTTGGGGCGGATCTGCACCAGCCCGGAGCGCTCCAGAGCCTGGAGCGCCTCCCGGATCGGTGTGCGCGAGCACCCGAACTCGCGCTCGAGCCGCGCCGGGTCCAGGCGCTCACCCGGCCGGTACCGGCCCTCGACGACGGCGTTCTCCAGCGCGTCCCGTACGCGGTGGGATTCCGGAACCCGAGCCATCGACACCTCCGTGCCCAGATTAGCCGACCGGCCGCGGGGGGTTGCGCTCCCCTGTTCCCTGCCCTACGTTCCCTGTTATATATATCACCCCCCGTGATGTATGTTACTGAAGGAGCGGAGATGCGGCCCGACGAAGCGTGCGAGACCGGTCCGGTCCGACCGGCGAAAGAGGGGCACGGCGGTGGCCCCCAGACGGCCGGCACGTCGGGGACGCCTGCCCTGGACCGCCTGATCACCGCCTGCGAGGTCCTCATGGGCGACGTGGGCGAGGCCTCCGTCCGCGCGGTCGCGGCGCGGGCCCTGGCCGCCTACGGCGAGCTCGACGACTCCGGCAGGACGGCCTTCTTCACCCACGTCATCAAGGACCACGGCGTCGACCCCGACCGGGTCCGCACCGCCTTCCACCGCTGGGACGAGGCCAGGAACAGCGGGTCCGGGGGCGAGGAGGAACTGGTCGGGCTCTTCGACGCGGTCGAGCCGGCGCGCCAGCGACTGCTCCGCCGGATGAACCACGCGCCCGACGCCACGCTCGCCCTGGTCGGGATGCGCGCGGACCTGCGCCGACTGATGCGCCGCCGTCCGGAGCTGCGGCCCCTGGACCACGACCTCCACCACCTGCTCGCCTCCTGGTTCAACCGCGGTTTCCTCCGCCTGGCGGAGGTCACCCCGGACTCGCCCCGGCGGTTGCACGACCACCTGCTGCGTTACGAGAGGGTCCACCCGATGGCGGACCGCGCCGATCTCCGCCGCCGACTGGAGCCCGCGGACCGCCGCGTCCACGCCTTCTTCCACCCGGCCACCGGCGACGTGCCGCTGATCTTCGTGGAGGTCGCCCTGGTGCGTGGGACGCCGGGCGACATCACCCCCCTGCTGGAGCCCGGCCCCGCCTTGGACCCCGGGGAGGCCGACACAGCGGCGCTCTACTCGATCAACAACGCGCTGGACGGCCTGACCGGGATCTCCTTCGGCAGCCTCCTCATCAAGCAGGTCATCGAGCAGGTGCGCGACCGGTTGCCGCACCTGGCGCACTTCGTCACCCTGTCACCGATCCCGGGGTTCCGGCGTTGGCTCGAGGAGCGGGCCGGAAGCGAGGCCGACCTGCGGGGGCTCGCCCGGGACCTGGGAGCCGCGGACGGACCGGCCGACCTCGGCCCCGCGGACACCGCGCGGATCCGTTCTCGCCTCCTGCCCGTCCTGGCCCGGTACATCGCGACCGAGAAGCGCGGCGACGGGCGGCCCCTCGACTCGGTCGCCCGCTTCCACCTGGGCAACGGAGCCGCCGCGTGGAGGCTCAACTGGCCGGCGAACACCTCGGCTCAGGCCTGGCGGCAGTCCTACGGCGCGATGGTCAACTACCGCTACGAGCCGGAGAAGCTCGAACGCCGCCACGAGGACTTCGTCCGCCGCCGCACCGTGGCGCTCGACGGCCCGCTGCGGGACGCACTGCCGGACGCCCCGGGCTCCGACACGTGAGACACCTCCACCTCCACCGCACCGAACGAGAAAGAGGAACACCACCGATGGCGCCATTCACGGCCATTCACCGATCCTTCGCCGAGCAGGCGCGGCGGCGGCCGGACCGGACCCTGTTCGCGCTGCCCGGCGGCGGGAACATCACCTACGGGGAGACCGAGGAGACCGTGCGGCGGATCGCCGCCCGCCTCCTCGCCGACGGCGTCACCCCCGGCGACCGGGTCGCGATGCAGGTGGAGAAGTCCCCCGAGGCCGTCGCGCTGTACCTGGCGACCCTGCGCGTCGGCGGGGTCTTCCTCCCGCTCAACACCGCCTACACCGACGCGGAGATGACGTACTTCCTCGGCGACGCCCGGCCCCGTGTGCTCGTCTGCTCCCCCGGCCGCCGAGCCGAGCACGCCGGTCGCGAAGCCGAAGGGCTCGTCGTCGAGACCCTGGGCACCTCCGGCGACGGCACCCTCCTGGAGGGGGGCGGCCACCACGACGGGGACCACGACGCCTCGGCCGAGGACCCGGCGGCCATCCTGTACACCTCCGGCACCACCGGACGGTCCAAGGGGGCCGTGCTCACCCACGGCAACCTCGCCTCCAACTGCGAGACGCTGCTCCAGGCCTGGCGGTACACCTCCGAGGACCGGCTGATCCACGCCCTGCCGATCTTCCACGTTCACGGGCTCTTCGTCGCGGTCAACATGACGCTGGCGGCGGGCGCGTCCATGCACTACCTGTCCGGGTTCGACACCGACGCGGTCATCGACCTGCTGCCGCGCGCCACCGTGCTCATGGGCGTCCCCACCTTCTACACCCGCCTGCTGAAGAGCGACCGGCTCACCCCCGAGTCCTGCGCCCCGATGCGGCTGTTCGTCTCCGGCTCGGCCCCGCTGCTCGCGAGCGACGCCGAGGACTTCCGGGCCCGCACCGGCCACGCCATCCTCGAGCGCTACGGGATGACCGAGACCGGGATGAACACCACCAACCCCTATGAGGGGCCGCGCAAGCCCGGCACGGTCGGACGGCCACTCCCCGGCGTCGAGATCCGGGTGGCGGACCGGGAGACGGGACGGGAGCTCCCCGACGGAGAGGTCGGCATCATCGAGGTCCGCGGCCCCAACGTCTTCTCCGGTTACTGGCGGATGCCGGAGAGGACCGCCGCCGAGTTCCGCGCGGACGGCTTCTTCGTCACCGGCGACCTGGGCCGCGTCGACGAGGACGGCCACCTGTGCATCGTCGGCCGGGACAAGGACCTCGTGATCTCCGGCGGCTACAACATCTACCCCAAGGAGCTCGAGGAGCTCATCGACGCGCACCCGGGGGTGTTGGAGTCCGCCGTGATCGGCGTCCCCCACCCGGACCTGGGGGAGGCTGTGGCGGCCGTCGTCGTTCCCCGGCCGGGGGAGGAGCTCCAGGCCGGGGAGCTGCTGGAGTCCATCGCCGCAGACCTCGCCCGGTTCAAGCGGCCGCGCGCGGTGCGCGTCGTCGCGGCACTGCCCCGCAACGTCATGGGGAAGGTGCAGAAGGCCGAACTGCGCGAGCGCTACGCGGACCTGTTCACCGGCACGGTCGCCTGACAGCCTGCCGCTCCGGTCACCCCCCGGCGCTCCCGCCGACCCACCCCCCGAAGCAAGGAGAGAATCGATGGTCCTCTACGGAGTCGCGGCCCTGGCGGTGTGCCTGCTCACGGGTGCGCTCGTGGGCGAACTCCTCGGTGCCGCGGTCGGCGTCGACGCCAATGTCGGCGGCGTCGGCTTCGCCATGATCATGCTGGTGCTCGTCTCCGACCGGCTGCGCAGGAACGGGAAACTCCCCGAGGCCACCGAGCAGGGCGTGCTCTTCTGGAGCGCGATGTACATCCCGGTCGTCATCGCCATGGCCTCCACCCAGAACGTGGTCAAGGCGATAGCGGGTGGTCCGATGGCGATCACCGCGGGCCTGGGAGCGATCGTCGCGGGGGCCGTCCTGGTCCCCCTCCTGTCGCGGATCGGCGAACCAGCGGAACCGCTGCCGCCGCTGGTCGAGGAAGGACGGGAGGTCTGAGATGGACCGGATCATCGGCGTCTTCGAGAGCAATGACCTGCTCGTGGCCTTCGTGGTGGTCGGCGGGCTGATGGCGGTCTCCGGGTGGCTGTCCAAGAAGCTCACCCGCGGCTGGCTGCACGGCTCGGCCATCGCCATCGTCCTCGGCCTGGCTCTGGCGTACTGGGGTGGATGGGCAACCGGCGGCGAGCACGGACTGGCTGACATCGCGGTCTTCTCCGGACTGGGCCTCATGGGCGGCGCGATGCTGAGGGACTTCGCGATCGTCTCCACCGCCTACGGCGTGGACCTGCGGGAGATCAGACGCGCCGGAATGGTCGGCGTGCTGTCGATCGTGCTGGGCGTGCTGGTCTCGTTCGCCGTCGGGGCGGCGATCGCGGCCGCCTTCGGCTACACGGACGCCGCGTCGATGGCGACCATCGGCGCCGGCGCGGCCACCTACATCGTCGGTCCGGTGACCGGGACCGCGGTGGGCGCGAGCTCGGAGGTGATCGCGCTGTCCGTGGCCGCCGGGCTCGTCAAGTCCGTGGTGGTGATGGTGGGGACGCCGCTGATCGCCCCGCTGATCGGACTGAACAACCCCAAGTCCGCGATGGCCTACGGAGGCCTGATGGGCACCACCTCCGGTGTGGCGGGCGGGCTGGCGGCCACTGACAAGCGCCTGGTGCCCTACGGCGCCATGACCGCCACCTTCTACACGGGCCTGGGCTGCCTGCTCGGACCGTCGCTGCTGTACGTGGTGCTCAGGGCCCTCGTCGGCGGGTGAGGCGGGTCGGGTGCGCGGCCTCCGGGAAGGCCGGGTCAGCCGCGCATCCGCTCCAGCCGTCGGTGCCTACCGCCGCCCGAGCCGAGTGTGGTCGGGCTCCGACCCGGTCACCCGCACGGGACGGCTGGCCCGGCCCGAACGCGACCACCTGACGACCACCCGCTCACTGGACCGCCGGGCCGCTGTCACCGGCACGGCCACCGCCCCGTCCTCGAGGTACGGGTGTCCTCCAGGGTGAGGACGGTGGTGGCGCCCCCGTTCTGGACCTCTTCAATCGAGTGTGACGTCGGCGGTCAGCTCCCCCTCAGGAGACCCCCTGGCCGAAGCCCCGTCGAAGGACGCACCCGACCCCCGACCTTCGTCGTGACAACCAGCCGCAGAGCACCCTCACCACGGCTCCCGTCCTAGGCTGACCCCATGCGACTCGGCCTGCCCACCCCCGACCGGCACACCCTGCCGGATGTGGCGGCCGTCGGGATCAGCGCCGCCATGGGGGCCGCCCTGGCCCGCACGGTCCCACCCGACTCCCCCGTCCCGGCGGCAGTGGTCCTGACCGCCTGCCTCCTGCTCTCGGCCACCCTGCTGTGGCGGCGCACGCACCCCATGGCCGTACTGTGGTCCGCCCCGCAGCCGAGGCTCCGATCAAATGGGGGCAGACAGGCCCGCCTCCCCCGCCGCACCGGGGGCCGCGCCCTATCCTGATCACCCACAGCCGGGAGGAACCCACCTTGGACGCGCCCACCGACCGCCTCCGCCCCATCGACCTGGCGCGGGCCGCCGGGATCTCCACGCAGCAGGTGCGCAACCACGCCGACGAGGGCGTCCTCCCCCCGACCGGCCGCACCGCCTCCGGCTACCGGATCCTCACCGACCTGCACCGCCGGGCCCTGCTCACCTTCCGCGCCCTGAGCGCGGGGTTCGGCGGCGCCACCGCACGCGCCGTCATGGCCGCCGTGCACGAACACGACCTCCCCACGGCGCTGGCGCTGATCGACGCCGCCCACCACACCCTGCACGAACAACGCACGGCCCTGCACGCCACCGGCCGGGCCCTGGCGGCGGTCGCCGAACACGCCCCCGACGCGCCCGCCGCTCCCGACGGCGACGTGCGTATCGGTGAACTCGCCGCCCACCTGGGCGTACGCACCTCCACCCTGCGCGTGTGGGAGGACGCCGGGCTGCTCTCCCCCCGGCGCGAACACCCCACCGGGTACCGCCTGTACTCCCCCGCCGACGTCCGCGAGGCCCGGATGGTGCACCTGCTGCGCCAGGTCCGCTACCCGCTCACGGACATCCCACCGGTCATCCGCGAACTCCGCCGCAGCGGACACAGCCGGGCCCTGCACACCGCCCTGGACCAGCGGGCGGACGAACTCACCCAGCGGTCAAGGGCCATGCTCACCGCCGCCGCCCTCCTGGACGACTACGCCCGCACCGTGTGAACCGCGACCCCGTTCCCACACGGGTGCGGGCCGCCCGGGACCGCCCGGACGGCCCGGGATCCTCCCCCGTGCCTCAGGCCTCCTCCGGGGCGAAGACCTTGCCCGGGTTGAAGATCCCCTCGGGGTCCAGCGCCCCCTTGACCGCCCGGTGCATCGCCAGCACGTGCGGGCCCAGCTCGTCCGCGGCGCCGCGCATCTTCAGCAGACCCACCCCGTGCTCGCCGGTGACGGTCCCGCCCACAGCGAGGGCCTCGTCCACGATCACCTCGAACGCCTGCTTGGCCCGCCGCTTGGCCTCCTCGTCACCGGCCGGGACGATGAACAGGGGATGCAGGTTCCCGTCGCCGGCGTGCGCGATGTTGCCGATCCTGGTGTCGAACCGCTCCCCGGCAGCCTCGATCGCCTCCAGCATGTGCGGCACCCGGGCCTTGGGCACGCACACGTCCTCGGTCAGCAACGGCCCCAGCCGCTCCAGCGCCGGGTAGGCCAGCCGTCGCGCCTGGAAGAGCGCCTCGGCCTCCTCCTCGTCGGTGGAGCGCACCGCGTAGACCGCCTTCTCCTGCTCGAAGCACTCCAGGATGCGGTCGGCCTCCTCCTGCCCGGAGGCCCCGGGCAGGTCGCTGCGGGCCAGCAGCAGCACCTCGCCCTCGGCGGACAGCCCCATGTTCTTCCACTCGTCCACGGCCTGGAGGCAGAACCGGTCGATGAGCTCCAGCGCCGAGGGCACGATCCCCGCGGCGGACACCGCCGCCACCGCCCGCCCGGCGTCGGTCAGCGAGTCGAAGTAGCCCACCACCGTGTGCTCCACGCCCCGGCGCAGCGGCACCAGACGCAGCGTCACCTCGGTGACCAGGCCCAGCGTCCCCTCCGATCCCACCATGAGTCCGGCCAGGTCGTACCCGGTCACCCCCTTGGCGGTGGTCCTGCCCAGCCGCACCACCTCACCGGTCCCGACCACGGCCTCCATGCCCAGCACGTAGTCGCGGGTGACCCCGTACTTCACGCAGCAGAGCCCGCCGGCGTTGGTGGCCACGTTCCCGCCGATCGTCGACCACGGCGCCGAGGCCGGGTCCGGCGGATACCACAGTCCGTCCTGGGCGACCCGCGCCCGCAGGTCGTCGTTGACCACACCGGGCTGGACCGTGGCCGTCTGCTGGACGGTGTCCACCTCCAGCACCCGGTTCATGCGCTCGAAGGAGACCACCACCCACCCCCGACCGGAGTTGGCCGCACCCGACAACCCGGTTCCGGCACCGCGCCCGACCACCGCGACCCCGCTTCGCGCGCAGACGCGCACCACCGCCGCGACGTCGGCGGTGTCCCGGGGCCGGACCACCGCCGCCGGTGCCCCGTAGGGTGCCCACTCGGCCTCGTCATGCGAGTAGCCCTCCATCACGGCGGGATCGGTGACCACCTGTTCGGTCCCGATCGCGGCCACCAGCTCCTCGACGACCCCCGGCATGGACCCTCCTTCACCTGTGTGGCGGCGCTCACTGCGCCGACGCTGCCCAGCACTCTAACCGGATGCCCCACCCCAGGAGTCACTCACGTACCAGGATGAACAGGGACGTTCCCTCACCCCACGCCTCGGCAAAGCACCACGAAATCCCATCAAACCTCCCCAAAAACGGACCCGTGCGGTGTTAGCTTGGACCTCCGGCACCCCAGTCACACCACCAACGGCCGCGGAGGTGGGCACATGAGCACGATCCTGGTCACCGGCGCCACCGGAACCCTCGGCGCACCCCTGGTGGAACGACTGCGCGAGACCGACCACCGCATCCACACCCTCAGCCGCCACCCCGACCCCCAGGACCCGAACGCCCACGCCGTCGACCTGCGCACCGGGGACGGACTCGACGCCGCCCTGAACGGCGTCGACACCGTGGTGCACTGCGCCAGCGCCCCCACCGGCGGCGACATCCCGGCCGCCACCCACCTCCTGCGCGCCGCCAGGGCCAACGGCGTCACCCACCTCGTCTACGTCTCCATCGTGGGCTGCGACCAGGTGCCCCTGGGCTACTACCGGACCAAGCACACCGTCGAGGAGGCCCTGCTCGCCTCCGGCCTGGGCGTGACCGTCCTGCGGGCCACCCAGTTCCACCAGCTCGTCGCCGCGGTCTGCGCCCATGCCGCCCGCATGCCCGTGATGCCCTACCCCGACGTCGACGTCCAGCCCGTCGACCCCGCCGAAGTCGCCCTGCGCCTGGCCCGCCTGGCCCAGGAGGAACCGGCCGGACGCGTCCCCGACCTGGGCGGACCCCGGGTGGAGTCCTTCCACGACCTGGCCCGTACCTACCTGGACGCCACCGGAACCGAGCGCCGCCTGCTGCCGCTGCGCCTGCCCGGAGCGACCTTCGCCGCCTACCGCGCCGGAGCCCACCTGGCCCCGGAACACGCCGTGGGGCGCACCACCTTCACCGAGTACATGGCCGCCCACGCCTGAGCGGACACACACCGGTCCCTGCCGCGCGGTCCCGGCACGGGCCCGCACCTGCCCAGGCTCCGTGACGCCCCTACGCTCCGGAGTGCTCCCCGCCACCCGCCCCCACCGAGGGGACGACCTCCCGGACGAACACCAGACCGTCGGCGCCCGCCAGGTGCGCCGGATCCAACGCGGCGTACCCGAACCACGGCGACACCCGGGGCTCGGCACCACCCTCGCCCAGCACCCGCGCCAACCCGGGGGCGTCCACCACGCACCGCTCCGCACCCAGCGCGTACAACTCGCCCTCCACACTTCCCCGGGACGGATCCTCCACCCCGTGGTGCCGCAGCGTGCCCAACGCGGTGGGCAGGAACGCGTACCCGCGCCCCAGCCGCCCCGCCACCAGCGCGCCCGCGCTCCACCACTCCATCAACCCCTGCCACATCCGCATCGAGCTTCTCTCCCGTTGCAGGTGGGAGTTGTGCGCGTGCACCAGCACCGGCCCCCGGTCGGCCAGAGCCAGGAGATTGTGCGCCATCATCTGGTCCCGCACCCCCAACAGTCGGTTGACGCGTGCGGGCGAGGTGTCGGCCAGCCAGTGGTGGTAGCGCAACAACCCCACGGCCGTGCGCCCGTACAGCTCGGCCCGTTCCAGTTCCGCGCGCGAGGTCGCCGCCACCAAGTACGGGGCCTGCGCGCCCAACAACGCCACGAGGTCGTCCGCGACCAACCGCAGCGCACCCGCCTCCGACGTCCGCCCCACCGACCGCCCCGGGTCCATCATCGTCTCCGGGTCGGCCCACGGCCCGTCCGCCCCGAGCAGCCGATCGAGGGTCCCGGCCGAGCAGGGCAGCAGGTCCGCCTCGACCTGTTCCGCGAGGTAGTCGTACAGGGCGCTCAGGGACTGCCGAGGGCTCTCCGCGCCGGAGATCTCCAACGGACCGTCGAACCCGGCGAACCGCACACGCTCCCCGACGGGGCGCCCCTCGTTGTGGGCACGCAGCCACCGCACCAGTTCACGGTTGGCGGTGTAGGCGCCGAAACCGTGGCTGAACCCCCGTTCCATCACCTCGTCGAGCGTTCCGTGGCCCGAGGTGACGTACTCGTCCACGAGCAACCCCCGAAGACAGTCGCTCTCCACCGCGACGGTCCGGAACCCCTCCTCCTCCACGAGTTCACGGAACAGGTCGTTGCGCGCCCACAGCAGCGAGCCGTCGTCATGGGTCGGCTCACCCAAGGCGAGCACGCGCGGCCGCTCGGAGAGCAGTCCCATGACCGAGGCCGCCCCGAACGCGCGGACAGTGTCCTTCGTCTTCGTAGCCATACCTTCGACGGTATCGCTGAACCCTCGGTGGAGACTTTGATCAGCTAGCATCGCGAACATGGCGGAAAAGCTTCAAAGCGGTGTGCGTCTGAGGCCGATCGACCTCGCCCGACGGCACGGCCTGTCCACCCAGGCGATCCGGAACTACGAGGCCGAGGGCATCCTCCCGCCCGCCGAACGCTCCCCCCACGGCTACCGGACCTACACCCCACCGCACGCCTCGGCCCTGCGCGCGTTCCTGGCCCTGCTCCCCGGCCACGGCCACCGGCGGGCCGCGGCCATCATGCGGGCGGTCAACAACGGAGCGATCGAGGAGGCCCTGCACCAGATCGACCTGAGCCACGCCCAACTCCTCGAGGACCGCGGCACCCTGACCGCCGTCCGGAACGCACTGCGCGACCTGGAGACCCACCGTGCGGCGCCCCCGCAGCGCCCCACCCCGGTGCTTTCCGGTCTCACCCCCACGGACGACGCGTCCCGGGCCACCTTCATCGGGCCGCTCGCGGACCGCCTCGGCGTCCGACCGGCCACCCTGCGCAAATGGGAGCAGGCCGGACTGGTCCGCCCCGGCCGCGACCCCCGGACCGGCTACCGGGTCTACGACGCCGCCGCCGTACGCGACGCCCGACTGGTCCACCAGCTCCGGCGCGGCGGCCACCCGCTGGGACGGATCGCCCCCCTCATCGACCAGGTGCGCGCGGCCGGAGGCCTCCAACCCCTGGAGGAGACCCTGGACGGCTGGCACCGGCGCCTCGACGCGCGAGGGCGCGCGCTCCTGGCCGGGGCCGCCCAGCTGGAGGACCACCTGTCCACACACACGTGACGCCCACCCGCGTGCCACCGGTCCCTCGAACCCGGACCGTCCCCCGTCGCACGGCTCCGTGGACCGACACCACACGCACCCGGGCTCCACACCGCCCTCTCCCCGGACTCCTTCTCCCCGCCGAGAGCGCGGCCCCACCACGAACCACCGGGACGCGCGCCCCCGCACGCGCCCCCGACCGAAGAGGGCTCAGCGGCCCAGCTTCCGGTACCGTCGCGTCGCCAACGGAACGAACACCGCCAGCAACACCAGCGGCCACACCACCGCCATCAGCAACGCGTTCTGCGCCACCCACGACTCACCCACCACCGTGGTGCTCCCGAACAACTCCCGGCACGCCAGCACCGTCGCCGACAGCGGGTTCCACTCCGCCACCGGAGCCAACCACGTCGGAATCACCTCCGTGGGCACGAACGTCTCGGCCACCATCGCCAGCGGGAACACCAGCGAGAAGAGCTTCATCGCCGCCTCGGGACCGCGCACCAGCAACCCCAGGTAGATCCCGATCCACGTGAACGCCAACCTCAGCAGCAACAACAACCCCAGGGCGGCCAACGCCGACCCCGGGCCCTCATGCCACCGCCACCCGACCAGCAACCCCATCCCCACGAGGACCACAAGGTCCACCAGGGCCGAGACCACGTCGGCCATGCTCCGCCCCACCAGCAACGCCGAGGGCGCCATCGGCAACGTCCGGAACCGGTCCACCACACCCCGGCCCACGTCCGTGACCACCGCGATCGTCGTGTTCCCGATCCCGAACGCCATCGTCAACGCGAACAACCCCGGCATCAGGAACTCGCGGTAGTCCTCACCGCCCACCCCCATGGCGGCGCCCATCGCCTCACCGAACACGAATCCGAACAGCAGCACCGCCAGCACCGGAATCATCAGCGTCCCGACCAGCTCGTCGGGCTTGTACACCAGGTGGGCCAGGTAGCGGCGGGCCACGACGGTCGCGTCGGCCACCGCCCACCCCGCACGCCCCGCCCAGGCACGCGGCCCACGGGGCTCACCCTCCACCGGAAGCGGCTCCGCGCCCCGCCCCGTCACGGTCATGACCGCTCCCCCAGGGCTCCGCGCCCCTCCGTGTCCCCGACGTCCGTACCGTGCCGCCCGGTCAGCCCCAGGAACACGTCGTCCAGGGTCGGCCGCCGCAACGCGATGTCCTCCACGCCCAACCCGCCCTCGTCCAGAGCCCGCACCACCTTGGTCAAGCCCGCTCCGCCTCCACACACCGGTGCGCTCACCCGCAACGCGTCCCGATCCACCTCCGGCGGCGCACCGGCCATCCGGCCCAGCACCTCAGCCGCCACCGGCAACTCCCCGGCGTCGGCCACCACGACCTCCACCCGGCCACCGCCCACCCGCGACTTCAGTTCCTCCGGGCCGCCCTCGGCGATCACCCGACCCCGGTCCAGCACCGACACCCGGTCCGCCAGACGGTCGGCCTCCTCCAGGTACTGGGTGGTCAACAGCACCGTCGTACCCCCCGCGACCAGCTCCCGCACCGCCCGCCACACCTCGGCCCGGCTACGCGGATCCAACCCCGTCGTGGGCTCGTCCAGGAACAGCACACGGGGGTCCAGCACCAACCCCGCCGCCAGGTCCAACCTCCGACGCATCCCACCCGAGTACGTGCGCACCGAACGGTCAGCCGCGCCGGTGAGGTCGAACCGCTCCAGCAGCTCCACGGCACGCTCACGCGACCGCCGCCGCCCCAGGTGGTAGAGGCGCCCGAACATCTCCAGGTTGCGGCGCCCGCTGAGGATCTCGTCCACCGCCGCGTACTGTCCCACGAACCCGATGCGCGAACGCACCAGCCGGGGCCGCGAGGCGACGTCGGCCCCCGCCACCCGGGCCCGGCCCCCGTCGAACCCCAGGAGGGTCGCCAGCACCCGCACCGTCGTCGTCTTGCCCGCGCCGTTCGGCCCCAGCAGCCCGTGCACGGTGCCCGGCTCCACCGCCAGGTCCACCCCGTCCAGCGCCACGCCGCCCCCCGGGTAGAGCTTGCGCACCCCCTCGGCCAGGATCACCGGTCCACCGCTCACGAGGCCACCGCCTCCGCGACCCGCACCTCGCGCGGCCGACGCGGTCGCGGCACCGTCACGGGCGTGACCTCCTCGTACCGGCCCACCGCGATCCGCGCGATGTTGCGCACCGACTCGCTTCCGGACCGGTAGTACGAGCAGTGCCCCGGGATGTCCCCCGTCTCGAACACGCGCGCCCCGTACCCGCGCCGTGTCGGTGAGGGCCCGTGCCCGGCCTCCCCCACGTGTCCCCGAGGGAAGAACCGGATCCAGTCGTTGGGACCCCGCGCCGCCCACAGGTTCCCCGTGAACCCCAGCTCCTCGCGCGAGCGCGTCCCCATGCCGGGGCTGCCCAGCGCCACGCAGTCACTGACCCGCCCCCGCCCCAGGGCCAGACCGCACACCACCGTGCCGTAGCTGTGCCCCACCAGCGTCACCCGCGCCGAGCCGGGCAGGAAACGGGTCAACCGCACCAGGTCCGGCGCCCCCTCGATCGCCGGGCGACGCGAGACCGCCTCCCCGAACCCGCGCGGCGTCCGGTACCCCACCCACACCACCACCGCCACACGCTCCTCCGGTGCCACCTCACGCATCGTGCGCAGGAGCGTCTCCCCGTTGGCGCGGGGCCGCGTGGCCCGCTTCTGGTTGAAGTAGTTGCCGAGGTAGTTGTCGTTGCCCGGGACCAAGACCGCGACGTGGTCCGCGGTGGCCGCGTCCCCCAGCTCCTCCACGATCCGCCCGTCCTCGGTCCCGTCGCACGCCAACAGACGAACCCCGTACCCCTGGGCGCGCTCGTACCGCAACGGCTCCGGGGCCGGGATGGTGGATGGGCCCGCCGCGATCATGGCTCTCCCGAAGTTCCTCGTACACCAGGCTCTCTGACACACCCAACGCTAGAACCGCGGGTACGACGGACACGATGACGCTGACACCCTCTTGCGAGTCCACTCCCACCCACCTCCCTCAGTGGTGCCAGCACTACCGGGCTCCCGACCCACCCTCCTGACCGGCCGTAATCCGCTTGCCCCGCCCACGGCGCCCTGCCACGATGCACCCATGCCGATCGTGACCCTGGCCCAGCGCCCCGACCTCGTCGAGGTCATGGAACGCCCCGAGCTCAACCCCGGCCCCGAGGTGATGTTCCAGGACACCACCGCGCACCGGTACTGGGGCCGCCTGGCCCACGACTTCGCGAAGTACCAGATCGCCCTCGTACGCGGCGACGAGGTCGTCGCCCGAGCCAACAGCGTCCCCCTGGCCTGGCACGGCACCCCCGACGAACTCCCCGACGAGGGCTTCGCCTGGGCCCTCGAACAGGCCTTCGCGGACAGGGACGCCGGACGCGCACCCACCATCGCCTCGGCCCTGTACATCGCGGTCTCCACCCGCCACCAGGGCGCCGGGGTCAGCGCCCTCATGGCCCAGGCCCTGCGCGACAACGCCTCCGCACACGGACTGACCGCCCTGGCCGCGCCCCTGCGCCCCACCCTCAAGCACCGCTACCCGCTGATCCCCATGGCCGAGTACGCCAGCTGGACCCGTGAGGCCGACGGGCTGTCCACGGACCCCTGGCTCCGCACGCACCAACGCCTGGGCGCGCACCTGCTCCACCCCTGCGAGACGTCCATGCGCGTGGAGGGCACCGTCGCCCAGTGGCGCCAGTGGGCCGGGATGGACCTCCCCGGCAGCGGCCGCCACATCGTGGAGGGAGCCCTGGCCCCCGTCACCATCGACCTCGCCGCCGACCAGGGCACCTACCTCGAACCCAACGTGTGGGCCTGGCACCCGCTGACCTGACCCGGAGCCGCCTCCGTGACACCGCCTCCCCCCGTCCGGGGGCTCCACCCCGACGGCACCATCGCCCGCGAAGGCTCCCCGGACCGGGTCACCGCCGCCTTCACCCCCGTGGTCGAGGCCCTGCGCGGCCGACTCCACGAGGTCTTCGGCGCCCGGATGCACAGTGCCTACCTGTACGGCAGCATCCCTCGGGGCACCGCCGTCCCCGGTGTCTCGGACCTGGACGCCCTGGTGGCCCTGCACACCGCACCCGATCCCACCGACCGCGACCGGACGCGCGCCCTCCAGGAGGAGATCGACGCCGCTTTCCCGCAGGTCGACGGCGGCGGCATCCTCCTGGACGGGGTGGCCAACCTGACCAGCGCCCTCGAACGGCACGACGCCGGATTCTTCGTGGCCTGCCTGTGCACCCCCCTGGCCGGCCCCGACCTGGGCGCGCGGCTACCCCGGTACCGGCCCACCAGCCTCCTGGCCCGCGAGACCAACGGAGACCTGCACCTGACCCTGCCCCGTTGGCGCGCCCGCCTGGCCGAGGCCGCCACCGACGACGACCTCCGCGTCCTGAGCCGACGTGTGGCCCGCCGACTGATCCGCACCGGGTTCACCTTGGTCATGCCGTCCTGGGGTGGATGGACCAGCGACCTCACCCTGGCGGCTGACGTCTTCGGCCACTACCACCCCGACCGCCACGGGCTGATGCGCACCGCGGCCCACACGGCCCGGAACCCCGGCAGCGACCGCGACCACCTGTGCGCACTCGTCGAGGACCTCGCCCCGTGGTTGGCCCGGGAGTACGCGGCCACCCACGGCCTCAAGGCACCCCGCCCCGCTCCCTGAGACCGTCCCGTGCGGTCGGTCGCCGTCACAGGTCCTCCGGCTCCCCGGACCCGCCCGCCATCGTGGCGCGGTCGGGGGGCAGGGCGACCCGACCGCCCTGCCCCCACTCCTGGTCCTAAGGGTGCTCGCGGCGCTGCTCGTCCTGCTCCTCGCCTCCAGGGCCGCCTACTGGCGGCGTACGGGCGGCGGATCGGACCTCGGCAGGACGAGCGGCCACGGCGGGGAGTGGGCACCCCCGGTCAGCTCCCCGGGGAGGCCACGGGCCCCAGATCCTTCACCACCCGGCTGGGTTTGCCCGACAGAGAGGTCGCCACCCACCGATCGACGCCCGGCAGAGCGGACCACCGCAGGAACAGCCTGCGCAGACGCAACCTCCCGGAAGTGGTCGGCAGGAACCAGGAGGTCCCCCGACGGGCGACCCGCTGGCGCTCCTCCACGACCGGACGCCAACGCCGTTCGTAACGCTCCAACCCCTCACCCACGCTTCTCGCCCGGGCCAACTCCTCCCCCAACACGAAGGACCCGCCCACCCCCATCGAGGCGCCCTGCCCCGCGAGCAACGACACCGCCTGACACGCGTCACCCACCAGCACCGTGCGGCCTCGGCTCCACCGCTCCATCTCCACCTGGGCGACGTGGTCGTAGTACACCCGCTCGGGCTCCGGACACAACTCCAGCGCACGCGGAACCACCCAACCCAGCCCCGAGCACGCCGCGCGCAACGCCTCCCGGGGGTCCCCGGGCAGCCGGGTGTCCCGGCTGCGGTGCACGGTGAAGGCCGCCACCCGGTCCCCCTCCAACGCGTACAACCCCATCTGCGCCCCCAGACTGTCGGTGAGCCGGAAGCTCCCACGGGTGGCCGCGTGCACACGGGCGTCCTCGAAGGTGAACGCGCCGGTGTGGAAGCCCAGGTGACGCAGGTACCCCTCCTCCTCACCGAAGACCAGCCGCCGCACGGTGGAGTGGACCCCGTCGGCGCCGACCAGCAGGTCCGCTTCCAGCACCTCGCCTCCGGTCAGGCGCACCCGCACCACCCGCCCGTCGTCGGTGACCGCCTCGGGGGAGGTGGAGTGGCGCACCTCCACCCGGTCGGGCAACGACTCGCGCAGGGCCCGCTCTAGGTCGGGGCGCATGATCGAGACCAGTTCCCCGCCCAGAGCCTCGGCGAAACGAGCGAAGCTGATCGAGGCGCGCTCACGGCCGTGCTCGTCCACGAGGGAGGCCTCGGTGAAGTGGTGGCCCAGCTCACGCAGGCGTGGACCCAACCCCATCCGCTCGGCCGCGTCGTAGCCAGGACCGAAGAAGTCGATCATGTACCCCTGTGGTCGCGGGCCAGGCGCCCGCTCGACCACGACCACCCGCCATCCGTGCTGGTCCAGGCGCTGCGCCAGGGACAGCCCGGCGATCCCGGCACCCACGATGACCACACGCCCGCGCCGCACGCCGTTCACTCCCCCTCCCCGGCGCCGACGGGCGCGGGAACCAGGAGACGGCGCAGCACCGGCCCCACCGTCTCGGCGCCCAGACGCGGATCCAGTGTCCGGTGCAGCATGACCCCGTCCAGAGCCGAGGCCAGAACCCGGGCGGTCGCCTCGGGGTCGGCGACCCCACCCGCCCGCAGCCAGTCGGTGAGCGGGGCGCGAAACCGTTCCAGGAGCGCGGTGATGCCGTCGCGCAGATCATCGTCACGCCCGGCCGCGAGGTAGGCCTCGACGAACAGGGCGGAGACGGGGTCGTCACCGGGGTAGACGTCCAGTGCCGCCAGCATCATCTCCAGCCCCGGGCCGGGGTCGGTCCCCTCCAGCTGCTCGGCGGTCCGCTCGGCCACGGCACGCATCGTGGCCAGGGCGGCCTCGTTGAGCAGGGCGTTCAACGAAGGGTAGTGGTAGTGCACCAGCCCCGGGCCGACCCCGGCGCGCTCGGCCAGCATCCGTGTGCTCACCGCGCCCCAGCCCACCTCGGCGATCAGCTCGCTGGCCGCGCCGAGCAGGCGCTCCCGCACCTGGCGGCCCCGTTCCGTGGTCATCCCGGCTCCTCCGGATCGCGTGACTTGGGCATCCGCCTTGGACGAACGCCTTGGGCGAGTGCCCAAATCCAAGGATGCCACGCACCCGACGCCCGTGTACACCCCCGGCCCACCGGAGCGGAGTAGCGGCCCCCCGCCCGGGTAGGGAGCGCCCATGCGCAACGCCTCCCCCCTGGAACTCCACCGGCTGGAGGTCCCCGCCCCGCAGCACCTGCCCTTCGCCATCGGGACCTTCGACTCCATCGGCCCACTGTCCCGAGCGGCCTTCCCCCACCGCCACACCTTCCACGAGATCGTCCACGTCACCGCGGGCACCGGAGAACACGTCATCGACCTGCACCGATGGCCCATCACCCCACCCAACCTCGGCATCCTCGCCGCCGGACAGGTCCACCACTGGGGCCGCGCCCACGGTGTGCAGGGCCGTGTCCTGCTCCTGGAGGACGCCTTCCTCCTGGACCACCCCCGGGACCGCGAACTCCTGCGCCGCCTGGCCACCGAACGCCCCTGGCACACGCCCACCGCTGAGACCGCGGCGCAGATCAGCGCCCTCCTCGACGAGATGCTGAGCGAGTTCCGCGCCCGCCGCCCCGGCATGGCCTCGATCCTGCGCGCCTACCTGCACATCCTGCTCACCCGCACCGCACGCGCCTACGATCGCGACCCCCGCCCCGTGGCCCCCACCGCCGACACCCTCGGGGAACGCTTCCTGCGCCTGCTCGACCACCCCGACACGACCGCCGGGTTGACCGTGTCCCAGGCCGCCACCCGCCTCGGAGTGACCCCCGGCCACCTGGCCGACGCGGTCAAAGACGCCACCGGACGCACCCCCGGGGAACTCCTGCGCGGAGCCCGCACCCTGGAGGCCCAGCGGCTCCTGGTCGGCACCGACCTCACCGTGGCCGCCATCGCCCGCACCGTCGGCTTCCACGACCCCGCCTACTTCTGCCGGTTCTTCCGCCGCGAGACCGGCACCACCCCCGGACGGTTCCGAGACCGCTCCCCCACCGCCTCCTGAGAAACACCACGTCCCCCGGGATCCGTCCATCGCCCACCCACGGGACGCACCGTAATCTCGTGCTCACCCGCAGGGAGGCACGGCCACACCCCTCCTCCCCCCTCTCTTCCCCCCACGAGGAGCACCCCCATGCCCCAGAGCGAAGACCACCCCGAGCAGGACGGACCCACCCGCAAGAGCCTGCTCAGGGCCGCCCTGGTCGCGGCCCCCGCCGCCGCGCTGCTGTCCACCGCCGTACCCGCACTCGCGCGCGAGGCCGCCGAACACGGCCGCACCCTCGCACCCACCCCCCAGTGCGACGACGGCGACGACCCCACACCCCCGCAGATGGAGGGCCCCTACTTCAAACCGAACTCCCCGCGACGCACCGACCTGGTCGTGCCCGGCCACCCCGGAGTCGCCCTGGCCGTGTCCGGCTACGTGTTCTCCCGCGACTGCCGCCCCGTCCCCGGCGCCCTGGTCGACTTCTGGCAGGCCGACAACGCCGGAGGCTACGACAACGTCGGCTTCAACTACCGGGGACACCAGTTCACCGACGCCCAGGGCGCCTTCCAGCTCACCACCATCATCCCGGGCCTCTACCCGGGCCGCACCCGCCACCTGCACGTCAAGGTCCAGGCCCCCGACCAGCCGGTGCTCACCACCCAGCTCTACTTCCCCGGCGAACCGCGCAACGGCACCGACATGCTCTTCGACCCCCGCCTACTGATGAACGTCACCAACGACGGCACCGGGCAGCTCGCCGAGTTCGACTTCGTCCTCGATTTCACCGCCTGAGCCACCGAGGGGCCGGGGCCGGACACCACGACGACGGCGCCCGGCCCCTCACCCCAGGAGATCGGCGCGCCCCCGGAGGTAACGTTCCTCCACCCGGTTGGCACCCAGGTCCGCGGCCTCACGGAACAGCTCCGCGGCCGCCCGCACCCGACCGGTCCGCTCCCACAGGTGGGCGCGCACGATCCGCTCACGTCTGGCGACCAACGGATCCGCCCGCAACCCGTGGCGACCCTCCAGGTCGTCCAACAGCGCCAACCCCCGCTCCGGCCCATAGGCGCGGGAGACCGCCACCACCCGGCTCAACCGCACCGGCGCCGTCGGCACCAACCGCTCCAACCACAGGTACAACACGGCGATCTGCACCCAGTCCGTCTCCCCGTCCGATCCGGCCGCCGCGTGCACGGCCGCGATCGCCGCCTGCACCTGGTACGGCCCCGCCTCCCTCTGGTTCCACACCCCGTCGATCAACGCGGTGCCCTCCACGATCGCCTCCGCGTCCCACGAGGACCGGTCCTGTTCCTCCCACGGCACCAGAGCACCGTCGACCCCCACACGCGACGCACCACGCGCCCCCGTCAGCAGCAACAACGCCAACAGCCCCGTCACCTCGGCGTCACCGGGCAACGACGCGTGCAGCATCCGCGCCAGCCGCACCGCCTCCGAGGTCAGGTCCACCCGCGAGAGCTCCTCACCCGCCGACGCCGTGTGCCCCTCGTTGAAGACCAGGTACAGCACACGCATGACCACGGCCGTGCGCGCCGCCCGGTCCTCGGCGTCCACGGGCGGCGTGAACCGCGCCCCCGCCCGCACCAACCGCTGCTTGGCCCGGCTGATCCGCGTCCCCATGGTCGCCTCACCCACCCCGTGGGCGTGCGCGATCTCCGCCGTCGTCAGACCACGCACCGCACGGAGCGTCAACGCCACCTGGGAGGCGGTGTTCAACGCGGGGTGGGCGCACAGCAACAGCAGGGCCAGGCCGTCGTCGCTGTCCGGGACCGTCGCCCGACGCCCCGGATCGAGCAGGTCCGCGTCGGTCGCCGCGGACCGTTCCTCCCGTCGCGCCCGCGCCCGCTCCGACCTCAGCAGGTCCACCATCCTGCGATAGCCGACCCGGATCAGCCAGGAGCGCGGATCCCGGGGCAGCCCCTGGTCGGCCCACCGCTGGGCGGCGGCCAGCAGGGCCTCCTGCACGGCGTCCTCGGCCAGGTCGAAACGGCCGAACCGCCGCACCAGGGCGCCGAGCACCTGCGGGGCCTCCTCACGCAGCACCCGCTCCACGTCAAGGTTCATCGTGGGGTCCCCCTCCCGCGCCAGCTCACGCCGTGAAGTCCGCGCCCATGATCGGGCGGACCTCGACCGGTTCCCCCAGCACCCGCACGATGCGGGAGGCGATCTCCACCGCGCGTTCGTGACCGCTCACATCGATCACGGCGAAGCTCGCCAACACCTCCTTGAGTTCGGTGAAGGGCCCGTCGGTGGCCATCACCCCCGCCTCACCCCGACTGACCGTGGTGCTCACGGCCGGATGCCCCAGCCCCTCACTGGAGACCAGCTCACCGTTGCCCACGAGTTCGCGTTCGATCTCCTGGTAGGCGGCGAAGGCCGCCAACGCCTCCGCGGTGGGGGTGCGGGCGCTCTCGGCGTCCCAGGAGGCAGCGGGGGTGTAGCCCAACAACAGGTACTTCACAGGGGTTCCTCTCGATCGGTGCGACGGATCCCGGACGGGTTCGCACGAGTGGCGTCGGTGGTGAGCATCTCCTGCTCCGTGGTCGCGGGTGTCCACCGGCTACCTCGAAGCCACCGCCGCCACCCCGACACCCCAGGCAAGTGATCCAGACCACACCCCGATGGTGTCGAGGCACCCGACCCGGCCACGAGGTACCACCGAACACCCACTCACGAAGGAGAACACCGTGACCGCCTACGACGACCCCACCCCGCCCACCGACGAACTCCGCGCCCTGGACCGACTGGCCGGCACCTGGACCGTCAGCGGACAGGCCCGGGGCACCGTGCGCTACGAGTGGATGCCGGGCGGGTTCTTCCTGCTCCAACACGTCGCACTCACCCAGGACGGGCACGAGGTCACCGGAATGGAGGTCATCGGCAACCCGCGCCCCTTCGGCGAACCCACCGGCGCTGACGTGGTCTCCCGCTTCTATGACTCCCTCGGCAACACCTTCGACTACGTCTACGAACTCACCGGCGACCAGCTGACCATCTGGGCCGGAGCCAAGGACGGCCCCGCCTACTACCGGGGCACGTTCAGCGCCGACGACACCACCGTCACCGGCGCCTGGACCTACCCCGGAGGCGGCGGCTACACCTCCACCATGACCCGCGCCTGAGCACCGGGGTGGCGCCGGGACCGACCCGACGCCACCCCGTCACCCACCAGGGCGGTGGCTGGAGACCGAGGCGGGTGCTCTCAGGACCGTAGGCGCGAATGGTGACTAGCGTTCCTCAACCCTTGAGCTGGCGCCTTGCAGGAACTGTGTCACCGCCGTGTCCACGAGCGCCTCGAGCCTTTCGGACTCGATGATGCCGTCGTTGACCATGCCGGTGATCCCCTGGACGGCGGCGTAGATGACGAGGCCGATGTCCTCGGGGTCGCCCTCCTTCAGCTCGCCGCGCTCCTGGCCCTCCTCGATCAGTTCTCGGATCTGCCCGAACGCGGCCGCTGCGGCCACGGCGACGGTCCTCGCCCCGGGACGGTGCTTGCTGGAGTTCATCAGCCTGGTCAGCGCGGCGTTCTCGGTGGCGAACCGCGCATAAGCCGACGCGAACGCGTGCAGACGGTCGTGCAGGCAGCCCTCGTCCCCGATCTCGTCCACCGCGGCTCGCAGCCTCGCGCCCAGGCGGACGAAACCCGACTCGGCGAGGGAGTCCAGCAGCGCGCGGCGATCCGCGAAGTGTCGGCGGGGCGCCGTGTGACTCACACCGATCTCTCGTGCGAGGTCTCGTAGGGAGAGCTGATCGACTCCGTGCTCCCTCAGGCTGCGTTCCGCCGCGTCGAGGAGTTCCGTGCGGAGATTGCCGTGGTGGTAGGGCCGATGCTCGCTGGTTTCAGGCATGAGAGCAGCGTACTCAAGAGCATGTTTCCCCTGGAAACAATGTTTATGTTGACAACAATGTTTCCACTGCCTACTCTCGCGGTATGTTCAGATCCTCCCCCTCCGAGCTTCCCGACCTCACCGGCCGCACCGCCGTCGTCACCGGAGCCAACAGCGGCATCGGACTCGTCACCGCACGCGTTCTCTCCGAGCGCGGTGCACAGGTGGTCCTCGCCGTACGCGATCCGGACAAGGGAGAGGCGGCAGCGGCCACCATCGCGGGCCGACCCCAGGTCCGGGCCCTCGATCTCGCCGACCTCTCCTCCGTCCGCGAGTTCGCCCGCACCCTCCCAGGCCCCGTCGACCTGCTCATCAACAACGCCGGCCTCTCCCTGGGGCCGCTCTCCCGCACCACCGACGGGTTCGAGCTGCAGTTCGGAACCAACCATCTGGGCCACTTCGCCCTGACGAACCTGCTCCTCCCACGCATCAGGGACCGGGTCGTGACGGTGGCCTCGCTCGGACACCGCATTGGGTCCCTGGACTTCTCCGACCTCCAATGGGAGAGCAGGCCCTACCGGCCCAACGCCGCCTACACGCAGTCCAAACTGGCCAATCTCCTGTTCGCCTCCGAGCTCCAGCGCAGACTCGCCCACGCGGGGTCACGTGTCATCTCGACCGCCGCTCACCCCGGCATCTCCTCGACGAATCTGATGAGAGCGCAGGAGAAGCCCTCCCTCGGATTCCGCGTCGAGAGGTTCCTCGTCGGGCTCGTCGCCCACAGCGCCGAGGACGGTGCCCGGCCCACGCTCCACGCCGCCACCGCCGACCTTCCCGGCGACAGCTACGTCGGCCCTGACCGACTGTGGGGCATGCGCGGTGCGCCCACGCTGGTCGGGCGGTCCGCCCGGGCACGCGACGCATCCGCGGCTCGACGGCTGTGGGAGGTCTCGGAGGAACTGACCGGCACGCACTTCCCCCTCGACACGACCGCACCTCCTGTCCGATGAAGGGAACCGTCGCTGTGACCCGTCCACGGAAAAACCCGAGCGAGAAGCCTCAGAAGAACGAACTCGCCGTCGTCTCCGGCGCTTCGTCGGGCATCGGAGCCGCAACGGCGCAGGCCCTCGCTGCCAGGGGCTACCACGTCCTCGCCGGGGTACGGACCGAAGGTGAGGCCGCCGCCGTCCGGGCCGAGGGCATCGAACCGGTGACCCTGGACATCACCGTCCCCGAACACATCGAGGCCCTGGCCCGGCGGATCGGCGACGACCCCGGACGGCGCGTTCTGCGCGTCCTGGTCAACAACGCGGGGATCGAGATCAACGCCCCCGTCGAGGTACTGCCCCTTTCCCTGTGGCGCGAGCAGTTCGAGGTGAACCTCTTCGGGCACATCGCCGTCATCCAAGGACTCCTGCCCTTCCTGCGGCGCGGCCGCGGCAGGATCGTCAACATCAGTTCCGTGGGCGGAGTGGCCGCGCTCCCCGTCTTCGGTGCGTACGCGGCAACCAAGTTCGCGCTCGAAGCGGCCAGCGACTCCCTGCGCCGCGAAGTCTCCGCACACGGCGTGCAGGTGGTCGTCGTCCAGCCCGGCGGTGTCCGGACCGAGATGGCCCTCCGCAGCGGTGAGACCTCGCTCGACATCGCCGCCGGGATGAACACCGAACACCGGCGTCTCTACGGCGGCCTCGTCAACGCCACGGTCTCGTCCAACACGGCCTTCCTGGAACGCGCGATGTCGGCGGCCAGGGCAGGGGAGAGGATCGCCAGGGTGGCGACCACTCGCCGCCCGCGCACCCGGTACACCCTCGGCACGGACGCCGCTCTCATCATCCCGCTCGCCCGCTTCCTCCCAGCTCGTCTGATGGACGGCATCCTCGCGGTGAGTCACCGCTCCCGCACCCCCATACCCGTACCCGAGTCCGCCCGGAGCCCTTCATGACCACGCTCGCCGACCGCGCCGCACTTATCGAACTCATGGGCCGCTACGCCGACATCGCCGACCGCGGGGACCTCAGCCGCCTCCCCTCCCTCGTCTACGCGGACTCGGTGACCCTCGACTTCTCCTCAGTCATCGGCCTGCCACCCATGACCGTCGCCCTCGACGAGTACGTCCACGTACTGGGCCAAGCCTTCGCGCCCTTCACCGCCACCCACCACACCATCACCGGCCACGTCCTCGACATCGACGGCGACCGCGCGACCCTCCACGCGCACGTACGCGCCGAACACTGGGTGCCCAAGGAACGGGCGGGTGGCGGTCCGGACCGGTGGCTGGTCGTCGGCTTCTACGACAACGAGGCCGTCCGCACACCGCACGGCTGGCGCCTCAGCGGCGTCAAGCTGACCGCCACGCACCAGGAGAACACCCACCTTGCGGGTCCTCCCCCTGCCATGTAAGCACCCCGCCGGGTAGGCGCGAGGCCAGGTTGTCGGGTAGCTGGGCCACTGCGGATCGGAATCGTTCGCCACTGCCGACGCGCCGGCGCCCCCGGACCGGTCATGGGGGTCGATGACCGCCATGACCGGTCCTCCCCCCTGTCGGACCGCGCCGTCCCCGTTGCAGGCAGCCGCAGCGCGCGCACCGTGCTGCCCTACGGTCACGCCTCCCGCTCCGGAACGTACGCGGGATGGCGCCGCACCGAGGTGCTCTGCTCCAACCGCCCAGCCACGGCACTCATTCAAGGGGGGCGAACACGGGTCAGCGATCGGTGACTGTGGCGGACGCCCCCGCCGTGAGCACCACCGGACCCGACAACATCAACGCCCGGACGCTGAACCGATCGACCGACCACCCCAGGGTCAGCGCCACCACCATCGACCCGGCGCCGAAACAGGCCAGCGCCAGTGCCACACCCACGTCGCCGCCACCCAGGTGGGAGCGGACGATGACCACGGTGTCCGCGAGGACCAGGTGGGCGGTACGGCCAGGGCGCGTGGCTGCTCAACCCGGTCACCCCCCAGGCGCGCTCAGACCGGGTAGCGGGAGCGGGTGGTCGGGCCGACGGGAAAGGGCCTGGTCGAACGGGGCGCCGGTGTCTCCCCGCTGGCCCACGCCCGGGCCCGAAGGAGGGCCACGGGTCCTCCTCGCCCGCTTCCGCAATCGCGGACTCCTCCGGCATGGCCGTGAAGGCAGGAGGGCGCCGGACTGGGCGCATCGGGTGGCGCCACCGAACCGCTGCCCAGGTCGCGCCCCTACCGCCCCGTCCTCCTCGCTCCGAAGACCGTCACGCGCGGGTGCGGGTGGGCAGGCCGGGAGCGTGTGCCCGTGTGTGCGAGGGGGATCCGGGGACCTCTTCTTCATATCGTTTCGTTGGTAACGTTATGTATGAAACGTTACACAGTTCTCGTGACGAAACAGATCCCGGAAACAGGGAAATCCTGACTTCCGATAACCAAACCTTCTAGGAAGTCAGCGCCTTAGAGGTGCCCCAACCCACGCCAGTGCCCCGATCCGGGCCGCCAACGTTATTGCGCCCACGCCGCGACCCGCGAAAACGCGATGGATACACCCATGGCTGTACTGACATCTGGGGGCCACCCACCCGTGCGCACGGCCCCGCACCCGGGCCAGCGGGTCGACGTACACGCTCTCTCGGGGCACCGGTCGGCGCCCCGTCGTGTTACGTGAGGACGTCCGCGCCTTCGTGGCGGCCCTCTTGGGCGGAACCCCGGAAGGCGCGTTCTTCCTCTTCCAGTGGCCAGGCCCCGGGGGTGCGTCAGGGCACGTCGCGCCCGGCGATATCGCGCTCGACGCCGTCGAGCAGCCAGGCCAGGGCACGCTCGAAGACCGCCATGGCGTCCAGGGGTGCCTGGAGGCGCTCGATGGAGGCCGAACGGGCCCCCTCGGCGCGTCGGGTGGCAAGGTAGCTCTCCTGGACTGAGGCGAACGAGCGTCCCTGCGAGTCGCTCCAGCTCTCGGCCCGGTCCGCGACGACGATCTGGGCGACGTGGCCTCGCACCAGGGCGTCGACGGACTCCACGACGGCGAGGGCCACCTCGGCGCTCAGGCCCGTGTCGTCGAAGACGCGGATGGCCGAGTCGGTCCAGGCGAAGGCGTGGGGGCCGATGAACGGGCCGGAGGTGACCTCGATCAGCCAGGGGTGTGTGCGCAGGGACGCCATGTCCTCGCGGGCCCAGGCCTCGACCTTCTCACGCCAGGTGCCCGGGCGGGTGTGCGGGAGGGGTGCCTGGCTGATCATCTCGTCGACCATGAGCGCCAGCAGGGCGTCCTTGTCGGGGACGTAGGTGTACAGGGTGGAGGCGCCGACTCCCAGGTGGGCGGCGACCTTGCGCATGGACAGTGCATCGACGCCCTCGGACTCGGCGACGGCCATGGCCGCCTCCATCACGCGACGCACGGTGAGCTGGTGGCGGGGGCCGCGTCTGGGTCGGCCGAGGCCGGTCCACAGCAGGTCCAGGGTGGCCTCGATGCTCCTGCGTGTGGGCGCCACTCACGTCCTCCTCGCCGGACTCCCTCGCCAAAACTCCGTACACTGTTCTACATTAATCGAACAGTGTACGGAGTTTCTTTGGAGCACGCATGCCCCCATCCGAACCCCCCGGCACGCGCGGCGACCTGATCCGTGTCGGGTCGCTCGTCGTCGCCTTCACCCTGGTCGGCACCGCCGCACACACGCTCCTCGGCCGGTTCGACGCCGCGCCGGACGGCCTCCCGGGACTGTTGGCGCGTTCGGCCGTCTTCCTCCTGGTGCTCCTGCCGCTGGTGTGGGCGCTGTGCCGTTCCGCCGGGCGCACCCTGTCCTCGATCAGCCCGGTCTCCCCCGCTCGGGCCTGGCCACCGTTGGCCACCGCCGCCCTGAGCACCTGGTGCGGCACCGCCCTGGTCGTGACTGCCGCCCTGGTCAACGGCGACGCCGACCTCGACACCACGGCCCTGGTCTCCGCCGTCGTCTCCGCCCTGCTCCTGACCGCGCTGATGCTGTTCGCGCAGATCCTGCCTGAGGAACTGGTCTTTCGCGGCTACGTCCCGCACCTGCTGGGGTACCGGCTCTCCCCGCTCACCGTGGTCCTCGTCCAGGCCGCGCTGTTCGCCGTGTCGGTGTCCCTGATGACGGGGAGCACGGACGAACTGTTCGAGCTCGCCCTCTTCGGAGTCCTCCTCGGCCTGTTGCGCACCACCACCGGCTCGCTGTGGGCCGGGGTGGGAGTGCGACTGGGACTCACCGCGGCCGTCGTCGTGCTGCACGAGGCGGAGCTGGCCTTCGAGACCAACGCCCCGGCCTGGAACCTGGCGCTGGGCGTGGTCGGCGCGCTGGTCGCCTACCTGGTGGTCCGGTTCCTCTTCCCGGCCCGACCCGACCTCACCCCGAGGCCGACCGAAGAGGACGCGCTGCCGCGCCGACGCGTCCCGGTGCGCGGGATCCTGTACGACGTCGGTTCCAGTTACGTGCCGGGGCAGCACTCACGGGAACGCTGGAACCCCGACGCCGTGCGCGAGGACATGCGCGTCATCCACGAGGACCTGCACTGCACCGCCGTGACCCTGTTCGGCCACGACCCCGACCGGCTGGAACGGGCCGCCCGCTCGGCCCTGGAACAGGGACTGGACGTGTGGCTGCAACCGCGCTCGGTGGACGCCGACCCCGACGGGCTGGTCGAACAGATGGAGTACGTCGCCCAGAGTGCGGGGCGTCTGCTCGAGGAGTATCCCGACCGGCTGGTGCTCAACGTGGGCTGCGAGCTCACCGTCCTCAACCGCGGCATGATCCCCGGCCGAGACATCGCCCGCCGGACACGGGCCCTGTCCGTGCTCGGGATGATCCCCGCCTACTACAACCGTCGGCTGAACGAGGTGCTGCGCCGACTGGCCGCCACCGCCCGAGAGCGGTTCCCCGGTCCCCTCACCTACGGTTCGGGCACCTGGGAGACCGTGGACTGGTCCCCCTTCGACCTCGTCGGGGTGGACTACTACCTCGACGAGCTCACCCGGGGCACCTACCGCCAGGGGCTGCGGGCACTGGGCCGATGGGGCAAACCGGTGGTGGTCACCGAATTCGGCTGCTGCTCCTACCAGGGCGCCGAAACCAAGGGCGGCTCGGGCTCCGACCCCCTGGACTGGAGCGACCTGAACGACCGCAAGATACGGGGGAACCTCGTCCGCGACGAGAGCGTCCAGGCGGACATGATCGACACCCTCCTCGACGTGTACGAGACCGAGGACGTGCACGGCGCCTTCCTGTGCATGTTCGTCGAAGGCGACTGCAGGTACTCCCCCGACCCCACCCGCGACAGCGACTTGGCCAGCTTCGGGATCGTGCGCCCGCCCACCTGGGCGTCGGGGCTCTCCCCCGACGACGGCCGCTGGGAGCCCAAGGAGGGTTTCCACACCCTGGCCCGCCGCTACGGCGCCCAGACACCCGACCGGGGCGGTGACCCGCTCACCGGAACCCGCTGACGAGACAGGATCCCCCGGTTCCGGAGAACAGGGCGGGGATCCCAGGGCTCGGGGTCGAGGAAGGGCCGTGCGACCTCACCGAAGGAGCGGCTGCCCCCGCGCGACGGCGCGGGGGCAGCCGCTCCCATGAGCCCGGCCGCGACCACCATGGGGCGAGGCTCGCCCCCCCCTCCCGAGGGCTGGTGCTCGCTGCGGGCGACGTCACCGTCCCCTCGGAGCGGGCTGCCCGTGGACCACGGCGGAGAGCCGGTCAGTCGAGGGCGTTCCCCGTGTGCGAGGTGTCGGCACCCCCGGGAACCCACGACCCGCTGTCTTCGGTCGCTCCCGCGTTTCCTCTCCGTGACTCGTGAGAGGAAGAGGAGTCACGTCTAGTGCCGCCCGGGCTCACCGCGCAACAGCACGCACCCGCCCACGGGTCAGGGCGTCACGACGATCTTGCCCCGCACCCCGCCACGCTCCAGCCTGCGGTGCGCCTCCGCGATGTCCTCCATCGCCAACACGGCACTGACCACCGGCGTGATCGTGCGCTCCTCCACCAGGGCGGCGAGCTCCTCCAACTCCTCCGGGGAGGGGTCGTTGCTGAACGCGCCCAGGCGCGTGCGCCGGTCCAGACTGCCCGCCGCCACCCACAGCGCCGCCCGGATCGGACGGCTCGGGTCCAGGGCGAGCGGGAAGAGCGTGCCTCCCCGGACGAGCCTGCCCCGCACCTGGGCCAGGTGCGTGCCGACCAGGTCGACGATCACGTCGAAACGCCCCAGATCCTCCACCCGGGTCTGCCGGTGGTCGAGGGCCTCGGCGGCACCCGACCCACGCAACCAGGGAAGATGGGCGGCTCCGGCCAGCGCGGTCACGTGCGCGCCCAGCGCCGCTCCGAGTTGCACGGCGACCACCCCCACACCTCCGGCGGCCCCGCGTACCAACAGCCGTTGCCCCGGACGCAGGCGTACCCGCCGGGTCAGGGCGTGCAGCGCCGTCGTCCCCGAGGCGGGCAACGCGGCGGCCTCGGTGGCCGTGACCGAACGCGGAGCCATGGCGACGCGCTCCTGGGGAACGACCACGGACTCGGCGGCCGAACCGAAGGTGCCGTGCGGCATCACACCCCACACCAGGTCACCGGTGCTGGCCCGGGTGACGGCCGTACCCGTCTGGGCGACGGTCCCCACGAAGTCGACTCCCGTTCCGGCGGGCAGGCGCTGGCGCAGCACGCGGCGCAGCCGCCCCGCCCGGATGGGGATCTCACCGCCACCGACGGCGGCCGCCGCCACCTCGACCCGCACGTCGGTCGCGCCCACCGGGGGTGGGGTGAGCCCGTCGACGACGGCCAGGACCTCGGGCCCTCCGTAGCGGTCGTAGCGGACTGCGCGCATGGTTCCTCCTCGGGCGGGAAGCCCCCGCCGTGTTCGTGGGTTCTCACCGGTGATGGCCCGGTGCCACTGTGGGCAACCGGACCCCGCCGGTCACCCATCCCGACGACGAGGAAGTGAGACGACCCATGGCCCAGGAGGCGCAGATCCACCCGGGACCGGAGCCCCGGGAGCTGCGGCAGGACGCCCAGCGCAACCGACTCAGCGTGCTGCGGGCCGCCCGGACGGTCTTCCGGGAGCGCGGTCTGGAAGCGACGACGCGGAGCGTGGCCCACCACGCGGGGGTCTCGGCCGCCACCGTCCACCGGCGCTTCCCCGGCCGGGACGCGCTCGTGGCCGACCTGGCCGAGCACGCGGCGCGGGAACTGGTGGAACACTTCCGCGACCTGGCCCGCACGGTCCCGGCGGATCTGGCGTTGGAGCGCGCCCTGCGCGTCGTCGCCGCCGAGACGGTGGCCACGCGCGCGTGCGCACCGGAGCACCGTGAGCGCTTCGCGGACCGGGCGCGCGAGCTCGACGAACGCGTCCACCTGGCACTGCACCGGCTGCTGGTGAGCGCCCAGGAGGGCGGTCGGATCGCGGCGACGGTCACCGCCCAGGACCTGCGGTTGGTCAGGACCGCCGTCACGGCCGTCGTGGCCGCCGAACCGGACACCGAACGCGCGGGTCGGGCGGCCCAGCGCATGGTGACCCACTTCGTCCGGTCCTTCCGCGGCACGGACTGACCCCGGGCACGCGGGACGCCTGGGGCAGTGCGGGGAAGGGTTCGCGACCGCGTGACGGGCATCGGGTCTGTGGGAGAGACCGGGGTCGCGAGGAGCGGTACCAGCGAGAGACCCCCGCCCGCCCCGGATGGGGCGGGCGGGGGCGTGTGCTCGGATTCAGGGGCCCTCGGGTCCCTCGTCGGTGGAGGTCGACCCCAGTTCGTTCAGCCAGGCCAGGTGGCTCGCCAGGGCCGTGCGTCCCTCGGGGGTCAGGCGGAACCAGGTCTTGGGGCGGCGCCCGACGGCGCCCTTGCGGACCTCCAGGTACCCGGCGTCCTCCAGGGTGCGGCTGTGTTTGGAGACCATCGGGTCGCTGATGCCGATCAGGTCGCGCACGGTGGCGAAGTCGATCCACTGTGCGCCTTGGAGGAGCGCGCACATCGCCAGGCGGGGTCCGGTCTCCAGTTCCGTGTGGCGTTGGGCGCTCACGCCCGTACCCGGCCGTCCTCGATGTCACGGCGCATGGCCGTCTGCACCCACAGGTAGCCGCACAGCGAGGTCAGTGCCACGGGCCCCAGCACGGCCAGGGCCAGGCCCTCCTGCCCCCGTCCGACCAGGGTGTGGATGGCGATCAGGCCGAGGACCGTGACGATCAGGACGACCACGCGCGGGCGCCGGGCGCTGGGGTAGGCGCTGGCCCAACGCGGCAGGGTGACGCCGGTGCGCCGACGACGCGCCCAGCTCAGTCCGGCCGCCGCCACGGCCACCACGACCAGAATCCACTGGAGGTGGCGGCTCTCGAGTGAGAGCAGGGACATCCAGATCGGCAGGCCGGCGACCAGCGTGCAGCCGACCGCTTGGAGGGCCCAGAAGGAGGCGGGCGGTGCGGTGTGGGCGGCGAGCCTGCGGCGGGCTTCGGCGGCCTGGTCGAGCGGAGGTGTGGGGTCGGCGTCCATGGCCATCTCCTGTCCGTTCATCAATTACTTTCTAAAAGGAAAGTAGATTCCGTGGCGGGGGTTGTCAACCCCGGGCACCCCGTGGCCCCGGCACCGTCCGGGGTCCCGGGGCCACGGAACCCCAGCTCACGCCGTGTGTGGGGTCGCCGACGGAAAGATTCGACCAGAGGTCCCCGAAGCGACCGAGCCACGCGATCCCGAGGGCGACGAGTCCCGCCACCTCCGGCCACGCGCGTGGAGAGGACACGGGCCCGCACCGATCAGGAGACCGGCCCCGCCTCAGCGAGCCGCCACCACGGCACACGGGTCCGCCGTCCGAGACCGAGCGGACCCCCACCACCCCGGGTCACAGGGCGTGGCCGCCCGCGACCTGCACCACCTGCCCCGTCACCCAGCGAGCCTGGTCCGAGGCCAGGAACACCACCGCGTCAGCGATGTCCCCCGGCTCACCCACCCGACCCATCGGCACGATCCCCTCGACCCGCGCCACCAGCTCCTCGTCCATCCACCCCGTCTGCACCGGACCCGGCGCGACCGCGTTCACACGCACACCCCGCCCGGCCAGGTCCAACGCGGTCGAGCGGGTCAACGCCTCCAACGCCGCCTTCGACGTCCCGTACCCGGTCTGCCCGGAAAAGGCCCGCGCGGCGTCGGTCGTGACGTTGACGACGCACAGCGACTCCCGACCCCGACGACGCTCCACCACCTGGGAGGTCAGGAGCGCCGGGGCGATCGCGTTCACCCGGTAGTGGCGCTCCAGCGAGCCGTATGTCAGCGTGTCCACGGTGTCCGGGCTCTCACAGTGCGCGGCGTTGTTGACCAGGACGTGGACCGCCCCGGCCCGCTCCACGACCTCACCCACCAGCCGGGACGGCCCCTCGGGGTCAGACAGGTCGGTGCTCACCGCGAAGGAGCCGTGCCCCAGCTCGCGCGCCAACCGGTGGGCCTCCTCCTCCGCGGGGGTCACGTGTCCCCACACGGCGCCCTCCGGAACGGGGGCGTCCCGGGCCAGGTAGTGCACGGCCACTCGCGCCCCCTGCGCCGCGAACGCGCGGCTGACCGCCGCGCCGATGTTGCCGGATCCGCCCGTGACCAGGACGGTGCGTCCAGCCAGGCCAGTGTCGATCATCAGGTCTCCTTCGTGGGTGTCGGTTCGACGGGGACTCGACCCGCAGGGGAGGCCCACGCGGCGACGCCCGCCCACGGCGGAGAACTGGAGGAGAGGAGGTGACGAACACGGACGTCCCGAAACGGAGCAGGGTTCACCCCACGGGGCTGGGCGCCACGCACATGGGGACCGACGACTCTCAGGAACGCATGCCCGCATGCTACCCACCACAGGCCGACCCGACGACCCGTTTTCCACCGCCCCGAAAACCAGGGGCCCGATCCCACAGGGGGTGTCAGAATCCTCGGCCATGGAACCCACCGTCCCCGCCGCCGCGCACACGATCGCCGCACGCCACCACGTCCCACCCGAGCAGGTCCACCCACTACCTCCGGGCGGCGCTCACCACGTCCTCGCCCTCGGCCCCGACCTGGTCCTTCGTCTGCCCCGCACCCCCGACGACGCCGACAACCCACACACGGAGGCCGCCCTCATCCCCCTGGCCCGCCGCGCCGGCGTACGCACCCCCCGACCTGGTCACCACCACCCAGATCGGCCACCAACTGGCCCCTCATCCACAGCGTCCCCACGACCGACCCGCCCGCGCCCTGGCCGGACCTCGCACCACCCCACCCGTGAGGGCCGCCCTCACTCCCGGGTGAGGGCGAGCACCCGGCCCAGGTGGTGCTCCGCGATCCCCACCAGCACCGCACGGTCGGGGAAGTCCCCGTCCAACAACCGCAACGGCCCCGCCACCAACGACAGGTGCTCCGCCCACGCGTACAACTCCGTACGCGCCGGATCCAACCCCGGACGCTCCAGGTACCGGTACAGGTCACCGAACCGCACCCGCAGGAACGCGTGCTCCCACTCGGCGTCGAAGAACATCAGCCCCTCCACGTCGATCAGCACCGGCTCCCCCGAGGGATCCACCAGCACGTGGTCGGGCCCCAGCTCACCGTGTACCAACCCGTGTTCGAACCGGGGACCCACCCGTTCGAACAACGCACCCAACCGCACCTCCACGGCGGAGGCGACCTCCGCCAGCTCCGGCCTGCGCCGCGCCCCCTCGGCCAGATCCACCAGCGCCCGCTCCACCACCAGCTCCGCGCCGGAACGATCCCGCACCAGCGGGCGCGACACCTTGCCCACCCCCGACTCCCACCGGGTCCCCATCGCCGCCAACACCTCACCCAACCGGCCCAGCACACCCTCTACGAACACCGGATCACCGTGGGCGATGTGCTCCTCCAAGGTGGGACCGCGCACATCCTCCACCAGGGCCACGTCCGCGCCGCCGAGCCCCCGGTGGTCGCGCTCCACCCACAGCACACGCGGGGTACGCACCCCCAACGGCTCCAGCGCCTCGACCGCGCCCACGAACAGGTCCACACCGTCCGCGTGGGAGAAGGGCCCCTCCACGGCGGGGGAGGCGGGCCAGTAGTTCTCCGCCGCACTCCACACGTAGGCGACCACACTGGACTCGTCCGCCGTGACCAGCCGGTACACGCCCTTCTTCGTACCACCGCGCAACCGCTCCACCCCCACGACCCGAACACCCAGGGCACGACGGGCCAGCTCCCGCAACAGACCAACAGGGGGCAGGGCACGCACAGCACACTCCAAGGGGGGTGAGGGGCGGAACCGCCCCAACCTAGACCGCCCGTGCGGGGTTGTCGACCCCACGCAGGCTCTGCGTCCCCCCGCGTTCACACCCCGTTACACCCCCGCCGCTAACCTCACCAGCGTCCCGCCCCCGCACGAAAGCGAACCCCCCATGACCGCGTCCCCCCGCCACGCGGCACGCCGCCCGCTGCGTATCCGTCACGCCCTGGCCCTGCTCGGGGTCGGCGCCATGACCCTGGCCCCCGCCGTCGCCCTGCCCACCACCGCCTCCGCGCAGCAGGCCCCCGAGCGGCTCACCCTCTCCCCCACCGCCGACCCCGCCACCTCCCAGACCGTGACCTGGCGCGCCGACCACGGCCGCACCGCCGTCCTGGAAATCGCCCCCACCACCGACCCCGACCAGGTCACCCGGGTCCAGGGGCAGGTCACCGGCGACGCGGGCGGCACCCACTACGCGGCCACCGCCACCGACCTGACCCCCGACACCGCCTACCGGTACCGGGTGGGCGACGGCGACCAGACCGTCGCCGCGTGGCACACCTTCACCACCGCCTCCCACGAGGCCGACCCCTTCAGCTTCCTGTACTTCGGTGACATCCAGAACGACATCACCTCCGGCGCCGCCCCGGTCGTACGCGCCGCCCTGGCCGCCGAACCCGACGCCGCACTGGCCGTGCACGCCGGGGACCTCATCGACCACGCCAACAGCGACTCCCAGTGGGGCGAGTGGTACGACGCCTTCGGCAGCCAGACCACCGGCGGCATCAACCACGTGACCGCCCCCGGCAACCACGAGTACTCGGGCACCAACCTCAGCGACCACTGGACCCCGCAGTTCCCCGGCGCGGGCAACGGCCCCACCGACGGCGCCGACCTCAACGAGACCGTCTACCACACCGACTACCAGGGCGTGCGGTTCGTGGTCCTGAACTCCAACTACCGCAACACCACCCCGCTACGGCCCGGAGCGTGGCTGGACACCCAGCGCGACTGGCTCGCGTCGGTGCTGGAGGACAACCCGAACCCGTGGACCGTGGTCACCTTCCACCACCCGGTCTTCTCCAACAGCCCCGGCCGCGACAACGGCCCCCTGCGCGACTCCTGGCTCCCGATCCTGGAGGAGCACGACGTCGACCTCGTCCTCCAGGGCCACGACCACTCCTACAGCCGCGGCAACCTGACCGCGAACCGCACCCAGGACCCCGACACCCACACCGGCCCCGTGTACGCGGTCACCGTCACCGGCCCCAAGATGTACGACGCCCAGGACGACAACTGGGCCGACCGCGGCGCCGAGGCCCGCGTCCAGCTCACCGACACCCAGACCTTCCAGACCGTGGAGGTGGACGGCCCGCACCTGGAGTACGTGGCCCGCACCGCCGACGGCCGGGTCGTGGACTCCTTCACCATCGTCAAGGACGACCAGGGCAAGCGTGTGACCACCACGTCCTGACCCTCGAACCCTCTCCCCGAGGGCGCCCGGAGCCGCGTGCGGGCGGCCCGGGCGCCCCACCCTTCCCCCCGGCCTACCGGGTCGGGTCCAGGGCGTGCTCCGCCTCCGCCATGACCAGGTCCGCGTTGATCGCCGCCCCTGCCCTGTTGCCCGCGGCCGCCGAACCGACCACCTGTGCGCTGGGCGAGGTGACGTCGCCCGCCGCCCACACCCCCGGCACCGAGGTCGCGCCCATCGCGTCGACCTCCACATGGGTGCCCATGACGTGCTCGCCCATCCGCACCTCGCTCACCGCGACCCCCAGGTCGGCAAGCAACCGCGAACGCGCACGCATGAACGTGGGCACCACCACCACGCGCACCGCGACCACGACGCCGTCCACGGTGCGCACACCGCTCACCCCGTCGGCGTCGGACTCCACCGCCCGGACCGGGCCGTCGACCACGGTGACCCCGCGCGCCACCAGCTTCTCCCGGCCCTGCGGGCCCAGGTCCCGCGCGGGGTCGGCCAGGACCGTCACCCGATCGGTCCACTGCCGCCACAACAGCCCGGCGTGCACGGCCACCGGCCCGTCGGCCACCACCGCCACCGGTTGGTCGCGCACCTCCCACCCGTGGCAGTAGGGGCAGTGCAGCACCCCCGAACCCCAGTGCTCGGCCAACCCGTCGATGTCGGGCAGCTCGTCCACCAACCCGGTGGTCACCAGCAACCGCCGCGCCCCCACCACGGACCCGTCCGCGAGCCCCACGGCGAACCCGTCGCCCGCGCGCTCCACGGCCACCACCCGGCCCGACTCGACCACACCCCCGTAGGAGGCCACCTCCGCACGCCCGCGTTCGAGCAGCTCAGCAGGGGAGACACCCTCCTGCCCCAGCAGGCCGTGCACCCCCTCGGCCGGGGCGTTACGCGGGCGCCCCTCGTCCACCACCAGCACCGACCGGCGCGCCCGGGCCAGGGACAGCGCCCCCGCCAACCCGGCCACACCGCCACCGACCACCACGACCTCGACCTCACGCGTGGGCTCGTCCATCACAGTCCTCCTCAGTTCGTGCCCCCATCCTCACCCCCACCCCACCAACCGACAACAATCCTTGCCAGAACAGCAAAACACCAGGTGGGAACCTCCCCCCACACGCAAACCCACCCATGCCCTAGGCTCCCCACCCATGAACAGCACCTGGAACACCGACACCATCTGGCTCAACACCGCCCAGTACGGCATCCCACCCACCACCGCCCACCACGCCCTCACCCACGCCACCCACACCTGGCACACCGCCACCGCCGACCCCCAACACTGGAGCCAGACCACCGAAACCGTCCGCGCCCGCTTCGCCCAACTCCTCCACGCCCCCACCGACGACATCACCCTGGGCGCCAGCACCGCCCAACTCGTCGGCACCATCGCCGCCTCCCTCCCCGACGGCGCCCACGTCCTCGTCCCCCAAGGCGAGTTCACCTCCACCACCTTCCCCTTCCACGCCCACGCCGACCGCGGCATCACCGTGCACACCGCACCCCTGCACGCCCTGGCCGACCACATCACCCCCACCACCCACCTCGTCGCCTACAGCCCCGTCCAATCAGCCAACGGCGCCCTGGCCCCCACCGACGACATCCTCACCGCCGCCCGCACCCACCACACCCTCGTCCTGGCCGACGCCACCCAGGCCGCCGGCTGGCTCCCCCTGGACGCCACCCGCTTCGACGCCCTCGTCTGCTCCGCCTACAAATGGCTCATGTCCCCCCGAGGCCTGGCCATGGCCTACCTCTCCCCCCACCTACGCACCCGCCTGCGCCCCATCAACGCCGGACCCATAGCCGACACCGACCCCGCCACCGCCTTCTACCGCGACCACTTCACCCCCTCACCCACCGCCCGCGCCTTCGACCTCTCCCCCAACTGGCTCGCCGCCGTCGCCGCCGCACCCGCCCTGGACACCCTCCTGCACCACGGCGTCGACCACGTCCACACCCACAACACCCGCCTCACCGACCGCTTCCGCGCCCACCTGGACCAACCCCCCGCCCACTCCGCCATCACCACCGTCGACCACCCCGACGCCCTGGCCACCCTGCGCGCGGCCGGCATCACCGCCACCGAACGCGAGGGCCACACCCGCCTCGCCTTCCACCTGTACAACACCGAAGCCGACGCCGACCTGGCCGCCAAGGTCCTCACCACCTGACCCCCCACACGACGAAGGGGGCTGGAACACCAGCCCCCTCAACGCCCCACCACCGGTCAGGGAACGATCCCCTCCCGCTCGGGCCGCACGTTCCCCATCACCCGCTTCACCACGATCTCGATCACCGCGCGATCCGCGTTCGCACGCGGCTCCCGATACCGCGACGCGTACCGGCGCACCGCCTCGGCCACCACCGCCGGATCACGGCTCACCCACGCCTCACCCTCCAACGTCGACCACCGCCGCCCGTCCACCTGGCACACCGACACCCGCGACCCCGGCCGCGCCTCCAGGTTCCGCACCTTGAAACTCGTGGCCGAGGAGATCACCCGCGCCAGATGCCGCTCCGGGTCATAGGTCACCCCCACCGGCACCTGGTGCAGACTCCCGTCCGCACGCGGCGACGCCAACGTGCACAGGTGCCGCTCACCCCAGAACACCAGGAACGGATCCGTCTCCCCGAGCACGGACTCCCTCTGCACACCACTCACACCCGACTCCCCCGACACAGGACCCCCTACTTCCACACCCGGACCACTGCCCCCAACGATCCCAGCCCCGCCACCCACCACCACACCAACCCCACCAAAAACACACAAAACCCACCAGCGGCACCCCCACCCGACCGCAACCGCCGCCACACCACCGCCCACACCAGCAACACCAGCAACACCGGCGGCATCGCCGAGACCGTGGTCGCCGCCACCGACCTCTACTCCCACCCGCACTGACACACCAGAGCGGGGACGGCACCGCCACCGGATCGCCGCGCGGCCCGCTCCCCGACACCGCACCACCACACACGACCCCACCCACGGGCCTACACCAACCCCCGCACCAACCCCACCGTGCGCTCCAACTCCTCCTCCGAGTTGTAGTAGTGCACCGACGCCCGCACCACCGCGTGCCCCGGCCCCTCCGACCACCGCTGATCAAAGGGCCGCGCCACACTCGTACGCACCCCCCGCTCCCGCAACGCCCCCACCACCCACTCCGACTCACGCCCACCCACCGAGAACGTCACGATCCCCGACAACTCCCGCCCCCGGTCATGCACCACCACCCCCGGCACCTCACCCAACGCCCCCCGCAACCACCCCGCCAAACCGTCGATCCGCTCCCGCGCCCACCCCATCCCCACCCGACGCGCATAGGCCGCCGCCACACCCAACCCCACCTGCGCCGCCACCGCGTGCTCGAACGCCTCGAACCCCGCCGCCCCCGGCAACACCCGGTACTCACCCGGCCCGCTCCACCGACCACCCACGTGGTTCACCACCAACGGCTCACCCAACCGGGTCCCCTCCCGCACATACAGGAACCCCGTCCCCCGCGGCCCCCGCAGGAACTTACGCCCGGTCCCCGAGAGCAGATCACACCCGATCCGCTCCACATCGACCTCCCACTGCCCCACCGACTGGCAGGCGTCCAACAGGTACGTCACCCCGAACCGCCGACACGCCGCCCCCACCGCCTCGGCCGGATTCACCAACCCGCTGTGCGTGGGCATGTGGTTGATCGCCACCAACCCCACGTCCCCACGCCCCAACTCCTCCGCCAACACCCCCACGTCCACCACCCCGTCGGCGTCGTCGGGCACCACCTCCACCCGCACCCCACGCAACGCCGCCAACCGCAACAACCCCACCCCGTTGCTCGCGTACTCACTCCTGGTCGTCAACACCCGCTGCCCCGGCTCCAACACCACCGCACCCAACGCCAACGACCACGCCTGCGACGCCCCCTCGAAGAACACCACCTCCCCCGGCGACGCCCCGATCAACCCCGCCACCTGCTCCGTACACCCCTCCACAGCCCCCGCCGCACGCTCCCGCGCCTCGTACCCACCCACCCGGGTCTCCAGCTCCAGATGCCCCACGACCGCCTCGTGCACCACCGACGGCACCAACGACGACCCCGCGTTGTCCAGGAACACCAACCCCGCGCACCCCGGCGTCTGCGCCCGCAACCCAGCCACGTCCACCACGCGCCCACTCCTCACCTCGACGACGACCCCTCACCCGCACCCTGCCCCACCCCGGGCCGAGACCACCACCCCCACACCGGCCCCGATGTGTCCCACACCGCCCCCACCACAGGCCAACCCACCCCCCGCCATCAGCCACAATGGCCAACAACCCACACCACCCGAAGAAAGGGCGCCCGGCTGCCATGGCCATCCCCAAAGCCGAACTCCACCTCCACATCGAAGGCACCCTGGAACCCGAACTCGCCTTCCACCTGGCCGACCGCAACGGCATCACCCTGCCCCACGCCGACGTCCAGGCCCTGCGCGACGCCTACTCCTTCACCGACCTCCAGTCCTTCCTCAACCTCTACTACGAGCTCATGGACGTCCTGCGCACCGAAGCCGACTTCCACGACCTCGCGGAGGCCTACCTCACCCGCGCCGCCACCCAGGGCGTCCGCCACGCCGAGATCTTCTTCGACCCCCAGGCCCACACCAACCGCGGCGTCCCCCTGGCCACCGTCATCAACGGCCTCTCCTCCGCCCTGGACACCAGCCTCCAACGCCACAACATCTCCACCAGCCTCATCCTCTGCTTCCTGCGCGACCTCCCCGCCAGCGAAGCCATGGACACCCTCCACGCCGCCCGCCCCCACCTGCACCAGATCAACGCCGTCGGCCTGGACTCCGCCGAGGTCGGCAACCCGCCCGAGAAGTTCACCGAGGTCTTCCAGGCCGCCGCCGACCTCGGCCTGCACCGCGTCGCCCACGCCGGAGAGGAAGGCCCCGCCGACTACATCTGGCAGGCCCTCGACCTCCTGGGCGCCGAACGCATCGACCACGGCATCCGCTGCCTGGACGACCCCGCACTCGTCACCCACCTGGCCACCACCCAGACCCCCCTGACCGTGTGCCCCTTCTCCAACGTCCGCCTGCGCGCCGTCGACACCCTCGCCGACCACCCCCTGCCCGCTCTCATGGACGCCGGCCTCCTGGTCACCGTCAACTCCGACGACCCCTCCTACTTCGGCGGCTACGTCAACGACAACTACCTCGGCCTCCAGGAACACCTCGGCCTGGACCACGACCACCTGCGCACCCTGGCCCGCAACTCCTTCACCGCCTCCTTCCTGCCCGAGGAACGCCGCCAGGCCCTCCTCGCCGAAGTCGACGCCCACACCTTCTGACCCCGCACCACACAGAAAAAAAGGGGGGCCCGCGCACCACGCGCGAGGCCCCCCTTTTTCATCCCGCCCTCACCGCCACGTCAACGACTGACCGTGCTCCCCCGTGTACCCCACCACCCGACCATCCACCGCCAACGTGAAGTCACCCTCCACCACCGGACGCGCCCCCTCCCACCCCGGGAAGACCCGCCAGTCCTCGTTCGACACCCAGTGCCCCGGCAACCCACCCACCAACCGCTCCCACTCCACCCGCTCACCCTCGGACAGATACGCCGCCACCGCACTGTGGAAGACCACCAACGTCGCCCCCGACGGCGCCCGCCCCGCCAACTCCGGCAGGGCCTCCAACAGGTTCCCCGCCACCATCACCGGCGGATCGGCCGCCGCCACCGACGCCGCCGCACGCAACCGCGCCACCCGCTCGGCCCGATGCTCCCCCGGCCAGACCAGCGACTCCAACCACCGCACGTCGTCGGCGTCCGAGGCGTCCAACGGGTTCAGGTCCAACCCCGCCCGCCACACCACCTCCGGCACCCGCCCGGGCACCGGCACCCGACCACGGGTCCCGCACTCCAACAGCACCGGACTCCCCTGCGGCCCCACCGGAGCACCCCCGTCATAGGAGTACCGGTACCGGTCCGGGTACAGGCACAACCCCGCCGACGCACCCACCTCCACCAGAGCCAACGGCCCCTCCAGCCGGGCCAGGACCGGCAGCAGCGTGGCGCACCGACGCACCTCGTTGGTCTGGGTCATGCGCGTCTCCACCACCCGGCGCACCCGCTCCCAGTGCTCCACCACCCACTCCCGGAACCCCTCCCAGGAGTCGATCGGCCCACCCAGGTACCGCACCGCCCCCAACAACAGGTTGGGCTGGCGCTTGTTCCCCTCGGGCAGCGACGCCACCAGCTCCCGCACCTCCGCGTCCCCGGCCACCCCCAGGGCGAGGCGCTCGTACTCGACCGACCCCCCGCGCGCGCAGCTGGCCGCGAACCCCCGGTACCGTTCCGCGATCCGTGCGCTCTCCCGCTCGGCCGCCGCGTCCACACTCACCGTCGCACCCTCCTCCGCGAACACTTCAGGTGCGCGGCAACCTACCGTCCCCGTCCCCGACCACCGAGCACCGCCCCACGGTCGAGCACCCCTTCAGCGACACCACGAAGACCCCCACAACACCCGGAGAACACACCCACCATCAGACCCCACCAGCTGATGTCCCCCTCACCCACCCGCCCCTACGCTGAACAACGAGACCAAGGACACGAACACATAACGAGAACTCTCACACGCCCGGGACGATCCCAGGCAGGAGACCACCACCCACACGAACGGACACCCGTGAGGCTCTCCACCCGCCACCACCTACGGCGCACCACCCACCACACCACCCCCACACCCCTGCTCACCCTCCACGACGTGTCCCTCACCACCCCCACCGGAACCACCCTCCTCCACCACCTCGACCTCACCATCAACCCCGGCCAACACATCGCCCTCATCGGCCTCACCACCACCGCCACCCACGCCCTCACCCACCTCCTCAACCACCACACCACCCCCAACACCGGCCACATCACCACCCACACACCCATCCACACCACCCACCCCAACCCCACCCTCGCCCAAACCATCACCGGCCACACCCACCCCAACCCCCACGACCCCCACCTCACCCACGCCCTCACCACCAACCACCTCGACCCCCGCCACCTCAACACCCCCACCGCCGACCTCGACCCCACCCTCACCACCCACATCCACCACGCCCGCACCCTCTACGCCCACCACACCCACGCCCGCCTCCTCCTCATCAACCAACCCACCACCCCCACACCCCGACCCGCACCCACCACCGCCCACCTCACCCTCACCAACCACCCCTCCCTCGCCCGCACCGCCGACCGCATCCACCTCCTCCACCACGGACACACCACCGAAACCGGCACCCACCACCAACTCCTCATGCGCGGCGGCGCCTACGCACGCCTGTACGCACTCCAGAGCACCCCCACCTAAACTGACCCCGTGCCACCCATCACCAAGGAACTCACCGTCGGCCAGGTCGCCGAACGCGCCGGAGTCGCCGTCTCCGCCCTGCACTTCTACGAACGCCAGGGCCTCATCCACAGCCGCCGCACCACCGGCAACCAACGCCGCTACCGCCGCGACACCCTCCGCCGCGTCTCCTTCATCCGCATCTCCCAACGCGTGGGCATCCCCCTGGCACGCATCCGCGAAGCCCTCGACCAACTCCCCGAGAACCGCACCCCCACCCGCTCCGACTGGGCCGCGGTCTCCGCACAGTGGCGCGAGGAACTCGACGCCCGCATCACCCAGCTCATCCGCCTACGCGACGACCTCACCGGATGCATCGGCTGCGGCTGCCTCTCCCTGGACACCTGCGTCCTCTCCAACCCCGACGACGAACTCGCCGCCACCGGCCCAGGCCCCCGCCGCCTCATGGTCGACCCCTTCAAGGACGAGGACTAGCCCCCGGCCCAGGGCGAACCCCGCACACGACGAAGCGGCGGCACCCCCAGGGCACCGCCGCCACACCCACCACCGCCGCTACAGACCAGCGGCCGCGTCACGCCCGCGCCGGGCCAGCTCGTCCGCGCGTTCGTTGCCCTCGTCTCCGTTGTGCCCGCGCACCCACTTCCACTCCACGTCGTAGCGCGAGGCCACCTCGTCCAGGCGCTGCCACAGGTCCACGTTCTTCACCGGCTTCTTGTCGGCCGTCTTCCAGCCGCGCTTCTTCCACCCGTGCACCCACGAGGTGATGCCGTTGCTGACATAGGAGGAGTCGGTGTGCAACAGCACCGGCACGTCGCGCTTGAGACTCTCCAGCGCCTGGATGGCCGCCATGAGCTCCATGCGGTTGTTGGTGGTCTGCGCCTCGCTGCCGAACAGCTCGCGTTCGTGCGTCCCGTAGCGCAACCACACCCCCCAGCCGCCCGGGCCGGGGTTGCCGCTGCACGCCCCGTCGGTGTAGATGACCACGCGTTCCGTCGACCCCTGGTCGACCTCGTCCCCGTTCTGCATGCCGGGAAATCTACCGCCCTCACCGATCACGGAAAGGCCACAGCCCCCATGACAAGAGCCACTTTCAAGGCCAATCGGTACCAATGGAACCGCTAAACCCACCATTGCGGACGATCATCCTGACCAGAGGCGCCCCCGGCCCCGCACACCACCAACCACCCGCTCACCGAGAGCACAACAACCCGCGGGACCCGACCCCACGACGCACCCCACCGAACACCCCCCGGACAGCGTCCGAACCCGAGCGCCCCACCACCCCCGCCAGTGCGCCCCCGACCGCGCCGTGGACATGGGCCATCATGGGCGCATGAGCGATCCCCTGACGCACGCCCTGGCCCTGCACACCGCGAAGGAGGGACGCCCGCCCACCGTTCTCGTGGACATGGACGAGGTCCTGTGCCACTGGGAGAAACACTTCGTCGCCTCCCGCCGACGCCGCTTCCCGCACATCCCCATCGCCGACGCCGGGAACCGGGACAGCTTCGACCTGTTCACCGGCCTCTCCGAGGAGGAGCGCAGGGCCAACACCACCGTGCTCGACGAGCCCGGCTTCTTCGCCGCCCTGGAGCCGGTGCCCGGCGGTGTGGAAGCGGTCGGGGAGATGGTCCGCGCGGGCATCGACGTCGCGGTGTGCACCAGCCCCTGGCTCAGCAACCCGACCTGCGCCTCGGACAAGCTGCTCTGGGTCGAGGAACACCTGGGCCCAGAGCTGGCGAACAACACCGTCATCACGCGCGACAAGTCACGGGTCCTGGGCGACGTGCTGATCGACGACAAACCCGAGGTCACCGGCGCCGTCCAGCCGCAGTGGTCGCTGCTGCGGTTCACGCGCCACTACAACCGCCTCCTGGAGGGCCCGCGCATCGACGACTGGTCGCAGTGGCGGGAGGGGCTCGCACGGGTGCTCCTGGAACGGGGTGGTCCCCCTCGGCACCCCGCGAGCGGACAGCTCACCGGTCACGGGTGAGCGCCCCCCCGGGAGGGCCCGCCCCGTCCGCGGCCCGGACGTTCGCGGCCATGCCGCATGAGTACCTCTCCCAAGACCAGATCGCCCACTACGGCCCCGAGGAGCCGTCGGCCACCGATCTGGAACAGTGCTTCCGCCCGAGGCGGGACCGGCACAAGTCACGGCTGTGCGTTCCCTGGAGCGGATCGCGCGGGCTTCGCACTCGGAGCACCCGTGCTACTCCTCGCACCCGCGCTTCCAGTGCGAGGGGTAGCACGCCTATCACCGCATCCCAGGACCTCGACCCGGGTGTGGGTGCTCGCACAACGGTTCATGACGCTCTCCTTCGGGCGAGCTTCTGGAGTTGCCCCGCGTGGATGTCGCGCACCCATTCCCAGCCAGGCTTGGGCGAGTTGACCCGCGGGTCGTCGGGAACACCGCCGTCACGCAGGGCGCACACGTACACGCGGTCCTGTTCGATCCGTGCGTGTACCTGATCAGCCCCGCAGACGGACCCGTGACCGGGGATGACGACATCGACGCCGTCCGCCACATCCTCGAGCCGTCGCAGCCCGACAAGGTAGTCCTCGACCGGCTCATTGGTGCCGTTGAAATCGTCGAGCATCGGGACGAAGACGTCAGACAGCATGTCGCCGGCCACGAGCACCCCGCGATCCTCGATCAACAGCGCCGCATGGCCCGGGGCATGCGCCGGATGCTCAACAATTCGGATCTCAGGGCCATCCCAAGGGATCCGCACCGCCCCGGCAGGCAGACCAGTGATGAGGCCGTACAGGTCCAGCGGTGTCTCCTCGGCGATTTCCGGCGGTAGCCCCTCCTCGGCGCGAGCCCTCCAGTCCGTGTGTGACCGCACATCTCGCATGTCAGCCGCGCAGCGGGCTGTGCCGTAACGCGGAACGTCGCCAAGGTCGGCGTGCCAGAGCACGTGATCCCAATCAGGATGCGTCGAGAAGCCTGCCACGACGGGCTCGCCCATCTCGGACAGGTCGTTCGCGAGGCAGGTCAGTTCGCCGCCGGTAAGCCCGGGATCGATGAGCAGCACACCCGCCTGGCCTCGCACGACAACGGCGTTGTTCTGGAGCAACTCACTTCTGTGGATCAGCACACCCTCCGCGACCTGCGTCAGCATGGCGGCCTTCCCTCCTTCGTGGTTGATCGAGCCGTTCGTGGACAGCTCGGCGAGGTCAGTGGCCGTGTCGCCGCCAGCCCATCCGCCGGAGCTCGGCCTGCTTCGGAGATTATCGACAGCCACAGACAGGAATCCGGTGGCACGTCGGCCGGAGGGTGCGGCACCTTCAGGAGGCGCCAGCACCCACCGTCACATCCGGGTGGCGCCCGAGGCCCTCACCGGGCCTTGGCGCGCGTCCCGTACCGGGCCAGCGCCTCCAGCCTGATCCGGGGAACGTCGTCCACACGACAGTGGGGGCGCACCGGACAGATCCGGTACGCCCCCACACACGGCTCAGGGAGTCACTCCGCCAGTTCGCGCTCCAGTTCCCGGGCGCGCTCCTCCCGGCGGGCGAACACGTTGTCGGCCATCTCGTTCATCTTCTTCAGCACCCGCTTGCGCTCACGCAGCGAGAGCCGGTCGACGTAGAGCTTGCCGTAGGTGTGGTCGGTCTCGTGCTGGAGGCACCGCGCGAAGTAGCCGCTCCCGCTCAGCACGACCTCGTTGCCGTCCCGGTCCAGCCCGCGCACCGTGGCGTGCTCGGCCCGGCCCAGGTCCGCGTGCGGCCCGGGCACCGACAGGCAGCCCTCGCTCTCCACCACCACGGGGTCGTCCAGGTCGCGCTCGTCCAGGACCGGGTTGATCACGTGTCCCACGTGGCGCACCCCGTCGTCGTCGGGGCAGTCGTAGACGAACAGGCGCAGGTCCACGCCGACCTGGTTGCCCGCCAGTCCCACTCCCTCGGCGGCGTACATCGTCACGAACATGTCGTCGACGAGCTGGGCCAGCTCGGCGCCGCCCAGCATGGCGGCAGGCACGTCGGCGTTGACCCGGTGCAGGACCTCCTCGCCGGTGACCGTGACCCTCAGGACACGGCCCCGGGCGGCCTCGGGAGCCAGTTCGGGGAAGTCCGAAACCTCCCGGCCCTGGACAACGGTTACGGGCACGGGCATGGACTGCTCCGACATGGTCCTTCTCTCAAGGCGGGCTCAAGGGGATACGGCGGTCACGACACCGCCAACCACGAAAAATAGCACGAACCGTCAGGTCACGCCGTGGTCGAGCTCCGTCAGCGGAACCACGCGTTGCCCTGGATGAAGCACCGCGCCAGGTAGTCACGCAACGACACGACCACCAGCCGCCTGCGGTCGCTCTCATGGTCCCACACCACGATCCCCGGACCGTAGTCCGTGTGCACGTAGGCGAACTGCGGACCCATGTCGGAGTCGCCGAAGAAGATCATCTCGTCGAAGGGCGCGTACAGCTCCAGGTAGTCGGGCTCCTGGCGCATCGCCAGGTTGTCCTCCACCAGTCGGCGGGCACTCCACACCACCGCGTCCCCGTACTCGTTGGTCACCCCGTCGGTCTCCCTCAGCAGGGAGGCCAGTTCGAACGGCAGGGGCAGCATCAGGTGCTTCTCGACCTCGGCCAGGGTCACCTCGTCGGCCGGATCGCTCAGATCGGCCTCGGGATACATCTCCAGGATCAGTTCACGCCACACACCCACGATCATCACAGGTCGTGGCAAGACACGGGAAATCGTGGGCGGCGAGTTGCGCCGAAAATCCACCGAATCCCCACCCACATCCGCCACAAAACACCTCTCAGCCCCCAAACCGCCCACTCAGGGACCAGCGGGTCACCTCCTCGCGGCGCCCGAACCGAACATCCAGCCGTGCGGCCTATGTCCCAAATGCCGATAAACGCCATGATTGTTACTCCGCGTGCGCACACCACCACCTAACGCACATAATGAAAGCCATGAAACACACCACACCACGGCTCCTCGCCACCCTCGCCCTCACCGCCGCCGCCCTCCACACCCCCACACCCGCACTCGCCGCCGAACACCCCGGCCAGGCCCCCACCTACCCCGGCCACACCACCAGCCAATACGTCCCCCTCACCAACGCCACCACCCACCACGCCCACCAGTCCGGCTGCACCGAAGCCAAAACCAACACCCCCGGCGTCCGCGTCCTCTTCTTCGGCACCCAGGAGAAGAACAACCAACTCCGCGAACCCGGCACCAGCGCGGCCACCACCACACCCCGCACACCCACCGACAAAGCCCTCGAATACGCCCACCACTGGGCCCGCGGCTACGCCGAGTGCAACACCACCAACACCCCCACCCACCTCGCCCTGGGCATCAACAACAAGGACGACGGCGGCATCAACGGCACCACCGCCGGACGCCAGTGGGCCACCCTCGTCGACACCGCCCGCAAGACCACCACACCCCACGTCACCCTCACCGCCGCCATCGACGCCGAACCCTCCTGGTCCACCCCCGCCTGGGCCCGCGACTGGATCAAGGCCTACACCGACGCCACCACAACCCCCCTCTACGCCGCCAACTCCGCCGACGGCTGCCCCTCCACCACCGACGGAGCATGCAGCAACGGATGGACCCTCAAGGACGTCCACCTCGCCGCCGGAGGCAACCAACCCACCGTCGCCGTCATCCCCCAGATCTACCGAACCGACGGCATCCAAGCCCGCCAATGGGCCAACATCAGCCACTGGGGCCACACCAACACCGGCGACCCCCTCCGCTTCGCCGCCGCCATGTCCCAGAACACCGCATGCGAACAACGCACCTGCAACAACACCGACAACACCCCCCAACAGGCCTGGACCCAACTCAAGGACTCCCTCGACACCCGCGCCCACACCCGCGTCGCCACCCTCGGCCCCGCCACCGACATGCGCTGGCCCTGACCACCCCACACACCACCACGGCCCGGGTTCACACGAACCCGGGCCGCACCCATACCAACAGGGGAGCCACCACCCCCGAAACCACCCACACCCACACCCCAGAATAGAAACGGAAGGCGACCACCACCCACCACCGGAGACACCACCATGGCCACCACCAGCCCCAGAACCGGGCCCCTCACCAACCTGGCCTACACCCTCCTCCTCGTCTCCCAGAACACCGCCGCCTTCCTCCTCACCCCCCTCGTCCTCGCCTCCTCCCTCCTCACCCTCATCTGGATCGGCCTCCCCTTCACCATCCTCACCGCCACCACCCTCCGCACCATCGCCAACGCACAACGCACCACCCTCACCCACATCAACCCCCACCAACCCGTCCCCGCCACCTACCGACCCATGCCCCCCACCGGAGTCCACGCCCGCGTCCGCGTCATCCTCACCGACACCGCGACCTGGCGCGACATCCTCTGGCTCGCCTCAGCCCCCCTCCTCACCCTCCTCGCCCTCCTCAGCTACACCCTCTACGCCCACGCCCTCTACCAAACCCTCTACGCCCTCATCCTCTGGCGCCACCTCCCCAACATCTACGGCTTCATCACCCCCCACACCCCCACCGAAGCCCTCCTCGTCCTCATCCCCGCCGCACTCACCCTCCTCCTCGCCCACTTCCTCCACCCCCTCACCACCACCGCCCACCACACACTCGCCCGCATCATCCTCGCCCCCTCCGAAAAAGCCCGACTCGCCGCACGCGTCGCCCACCTCGCCACCAGCCGCGCCGACACCATCGACACCCAGGCCGCCGAGATCCGCCGCATCGAACGCGACCTCCACGACGGAGCCCAAGCCCGCCTCGTCGCCCTCGGCATGAACCTCGCCATGGCCGAACAGATCGTCGACACCAACCCCCACACCGCCAAACACATGCTCGCCGAAGCCCGAGAAACCACCCGCCAAGCCCTCACCGAACTCCGCGACCTCGTCCGCGGCATCCACCCACCCGTCCTCGTCGAACGCGGACTCGACGGAGCCGTCCACGCCCTCGCCCTCACCCACCACCTCCCCATCACCGTCACCACCAACCTCCGAGGCCGCCCCGCCGACCCCGTCGAATCCGCCACCTACTTCGCCATCGCCGAACTCCTCACCAACACCGCCAAACACGCCCACGCCACCCACGCCTGGGTCCACATCAACCACGGCCGCCAACGACTCGTCACCACCATCACCGACAACGGACGAGGAGGCGCCCAACCCACCCCCGAGAGCGGCCTCACCGGCATCGCCCGCCGCCTCGACTCCTTCGATGGCACGATGAACATCACCAGCCCCCACGGCGGCCCCACCATCGTCACCCTGGAGATCCCATGCGCGTTGTCATCGCAGAAGACCTTGCCCTCCTCCGCGACGGCCTGATCCGACTCCTCGAAGCCCACACCTTCACCGTCGTCGCCGCCGTCGACAACGGCCCCGACCTCCACACCGCCCTCATCGACCACAAACCCGACGTCGCCGTCGTCGACGTCCGCCTACCCCCCACCTTCACTGACGAAGGCCTCCAAGCCGCCATCTCCGCCCGCACCCAGATCCCCGGCCTCCCCATCCTCGTCCTCTCCCAACACGTCGAACAGCTCTACGCCCGCGAACTCCTCTCCGACGACGCCGGCGGCGTCGGCTACCTCCTCAAGGACCGCGTCTTCGACATCAACCAGTTCATCGAAGCCGTCCGCCGCGTCGCCGACGGCGGCACCGCCATGGACCCCGCCGTCATCTCCCAACTCCTCGCCCGCCAGGACCAGAGCGGCCCCCTCGCCCAACTCACCCCCCGCGAACGCGAAGTCCTCGCCGAAATGGCCGAAGGCCGCTCCAACTCCGCCATCGCCGGACGCCTCTACATCACCGAAAAAGCCATCAGCAAACACATCAACAACATCTTCACCAAACTCGACCTCCCCCCCTCTTCCGACGACAGCCGACGCGTCCTCGCCGTTCTCGCCTACCTCAACGGCCAATGAAAAAAGGCCGCGGCCCCCACAGGGACCACGGCCACACACCCACCTCAACCACTACTCACGACGCACCCGATACAACCCGTCGATCTCCTCCGAGAACGCACGCAACACCGCCTCACGCCGCAACTCCCCCGAAGGACGCACCAACCCCGACTGCACCGTGAACTCCTCGGCCAACACATGGAACGACCGCACCGCCAAATGCCGCGGCACACTCCGATTGGCCTCATACACCAACCCCTGCACCTCCCGCAGCAGATCACGATCCCCCGCGATCTCCTCCGGCGCCATCGACAACGGCCGCCCGTTCACCAACCGCCAGTACTCCAACTGATCACGCACCAACGTCACCAGCGCACTCGCGAACGGCCGCCCCTCCACGATCACCAACACCTGACTGATCAACGGATGCGACCGCAACCGAGCCTCGAACCCAGCCACCACCTCGGCGTCCCGCGACCCCTCACCCACAGCCGCGAACTCACCCGTCCCCGCACCCACCGACTCCACCCGAGCCACCGGCTCCGCACCCCCCGAAGCCACCTCCAACTCACGCGTCGGCGCCTCCACCACCGGAAGCGAAGCCGTGGCCACCACCCCCGGAGCCACCACCTCCTCCGGACCAGCCACCACCTCGATCACGTTCGCCCGAGGCACGAACCGCCCCGGAACCTCCGCCATCGACGCCTGCGGACGCGAACGCCCCCGCACCCGGACGAAACCCTCACCGTCCTCCTCAGCCAACACACCCGTGGCCAACCACCCCTCCCGGAACGCCGCCCGCGAACCCTCACCGTCCGCCCAGTACCCCAGGAACACCGCACCACCGCGCACGAACAACTCACCCTCGCGCGACACCCACACCTCACGCCCCGGCACCGCCTGACCCACCGTGCCCGTGACCCGCTCACCCGGCGCGTTCGCCACGAACACCCCAGCCGTCTCCGGAACACCGAACACCTGCATCACCGGCACACCCACACCGTTGAAGTAGCTGTCCAACCGCTCCGAGAGCCCACCACCCCAGCACACCGCCAGGTGCACCCGGCCACCCAGCAGATCCCGGATCTTCGAGAACGACCAGTCGTACATCGACCGCGACAACCGCCGCCAGGCACCCTTCTTCGGAGACTGGTCGAACGACACCGCCGCGTCCATCGCCGCGTTGAACGTCCCCACCGAGTCCCAGTCGGTCGAGTGCGCCGACGCCCGCTCCGAACCGTGCACCCGCTCGAACAGATCCGGCCGGCACACCAGCACCGTCGGCCGGAACCGCTCCAGCTCACGCCGCAACCGCCCCGGAGGCACCAGCCCCACCCGGACCCGACCCACCACACACGCCACCAACGACGCCAACCCCGGCAGCTGCGACAACGGCAGATCCAGCACCGCGCTCGCCCGCCCCGGCGCCAGCTCCGACAACCGTGGCCACATCCGGTCAACCAGGTCCGCCGCCGCCGACAACAGCGCCCCGTGGGACAGCACCACACCCCGCGTCCGCAGCGAGACCGTGCTCATCGGGTACAACACCACGGCGGCGTCGTCGGCGACCACCTCGTCACGACGGAACCGCACCGCCGAGGCGTCCATGTACGTCCCCAGACCCGCCACCACCGGCAGGCCCTCCTCGTACCGCCACACCCGACCCAGGTCGGGCAGCTCACGCTGCAACCGCACCGCCGTCCGGTACTGGCGCTCACCCTGCACCACCATGGCCGCCGGACGCGTCTCACGCACCACGTGCGTCACACGCTCGGCGGACGCCGTCCTCGGCAGCGGCACCAACACCGCCCGGACCGACCACACGGCGAACGCGAAACGCGCCCAGTCCAGATGCGAGTCGACCACCAGCAGCACCCGGTCGCCCTCCGCGATACCGGCCGCCACCAGCCCCTTCGCCAGAGCCGTCACCTCGGTGGCGAACTCCCCGGCCGTCCGACGCTCCCAGTCCCGACCCTCCAGCACGGAGAACACGTGCGCGTGCGCGTCCGTGGTCGCCACCTCGTAGATCAGGTCACTCAACCCGGAGTGTTCTCGAGCCAACGAACCGGGGGTCTCGCCCATACCCACTCATCCTCTGTCACATCAGTAGGCGGGCCCAACGCATCCCCACCCGCCTCAGTCGGGGAATTGTGCCCTACTGTGCCCATTTCCCCACCGAACGGCAACCTCGACGTCCAGGTGCAAATCACCCGAGACCAGGGCTCATCGGACCTTCACTCGCGCGGCCCACACGTACGCCAACAACGACAGCACCGCCACGGTCGCCATCACCACGGCCATGCTCACCAACGAGGCCTCACCCGACGGAGTCATCCCCGCCATCGCCGCGATCGCACCGCCCAGGGCGAACTGCATCGAACCCATCAGCGCGGAGGCCGTCCCGGCCACCGCCACCGGCTGTCCGTCCAGAGCCGTCACCGTCGCGTTCGGCATGATGAAACCGACGCTGAACATCATCAGAGCCAACAGCCCCGACACCATCCACAGCTCGGCCGCACCGGTCAACGCCAGCACCAGCAGCACCAGCACCGCCCCCAGCGCCAGCAACAGCCCCATCAGCAACCGGCGAGCCGTGTCCACACGACCCACCAGCAGACCGTTGCCCTGGGTGCCCGCCATCGACGCCAACGCGTTCACCGCGAACAACCAGCCATAGGTCTGCGGAGAGATCCCGAACTCGTTCTGCGACACGAACGAGAACGCCGACACGTAGGTGAACAGCATCCCGAAGCTCAGACCCAGCGTCAGCACCGGGCTCACGAACCTCGGGTTACGCACCAGGGAACCCACCGTCGCGGCCAACTGACGCGGCCCCTGGGACCGCCGGGCCTCCGGCGGCAGGCTCTCCGGCAGCCACAGCAGCACCAGCACGAAGCTCAGCGCGGACATCCCCGCCAGCACCCAGAAGCTCAACTGCCACGGGCCCACCAGCAACAGCTGCGCACCCACCAGCGGAGCGAGCAGCGGGGCCAGCATCATCACCAACGCCAGACGCGAGAAGAACCGGACGGCGGCGTCACCCTGGAACATGTCACGGACGATGGCCCGAGCCACCACGGCACCGGCCGCCCCCGCCACTCCCTGGAGGAAGCGCAGCGCGATGAACACCGTCACGTTCGGCACGAAGACACACAGCACCGACGTCACCGTGAACAGCGCGACACCCACCAGCAGCGGAGCCCGTCGCCCCCAGGCGTCGCTCATCGGCCCGATGACCAACTGACCCACGGCCATGCCGATCATGATCGCCGTGAGGGTCAGCCCGATCTGCCCCTCCGTCGCACCCAGTTCCCGGGTGATCTGCGGAAAGGCCGGAAGGTACATGTCGGTCGCCAGCGGACCGGTGGCGGTGAGCACACCGAGGACCAGCACCAGAAGCGCGATCGACTTGCGCGACCGCGGCGGGGCGAGGGCGGTCCCCCGATCGGGGGCGGTGGAGGGGGACGATGGGGACTGCACAGGCACTCCAGTTCGCAGTCAGGCCGATCCGCGCACGGCAGAAGGCACCGCGACGGACCGGGAGTGGTGGGGAGCGTGTCCACAGGGATGGACCACTCCATACCAACACCGAAGGGGAGGATTTCTCTCCCCACCCAACCACCCCGAGGCCTGTGATGTCCCTTACGTCGGCGTTACGGTCATCTGCGACCACCACCGACCACGGGTCACCGCACCAACCGGTCCAGCAACCTCTCCACCTCGGCCTCCGGGTCCTCCGTCAGACCTCCGTGGATCGGCCCCGGCTGCACGATGGTGCTCCTGGGCGCGGTCAGCCACCGGAACCGCTGCCCCGGCCGCTCACGACCGGCCAGCCCGGCCTCGGCACCGCCCCTGCACATCACCTCCACCGCGGCGAGGGCCCGTCGCACACCGGCGACGTCCACCCCCGCGTCCACGGCCAGCAGCCGGGCCTCGTCCAGGTCCGACCGCGACGCCAGGAACGCCCGCTCCTGCGAGTACAGGATCACTCCCGCGTTCACGCACTCGCCGCGGTCCAGACGCGGGATCACCCGCAACAGCGCGTACTCGAACACCGCGCGTTCCCGCTCCACACCCACCTGTCCGGTGGTCACCGTGGTGTACCGCTCGCTCACGAGGACACCTCCGGCAGCCAGGAACGGTCCGCCACACGGGCCACCAGATGCCTCACGTACGCCTCTCGCACTTCCTCCGCCGAGGCGAACCCCGGCTCGTCCACCAGCCATTCGTCGGGCACCAGGCCCACCACGCCGCGCAGCAGGTCCTCGTCCAGGAGCGGGGCCAGGGCGGCGTCGGCCGCGGCGAGGTCGGGGGCTGCCCCCGACAGCACGTGGTCGGAGGCGTCGTAGGCCCGGCCGACGAACCGGTCGGCGTTGGCCCAGCTGTGGTGGAAGATCAGCGTCGCCCCGTGGTCGATCAGGTACGGCCGACCGTGCCACACCAGCATGTTCGGGTTGCGCCAGGAACGGTCCACGTTCCCGGTGAGGGCGTCGAACCACAGCACCCGTCCGGCGAACCCCGGATCGACCTCGAAGGTCAGCGGGTCGAAGCCCAGGGAACCGGGGAGGAAGTCCATCCCCAGGTTCAGTCCGCCGCTCGCCTTGAGGAGCTCCTGGACCTCCGGGTCGGGTTCACCGCGGGCGATGACCGCGTCGAACTCCACCTCGGCCAGTTCCGGGACCGGCAGTCCCAGGGCCCGGCCGAGTTCACCGGTGATGACCTCGGCCACCAGGGTCTTGCGTCCCTGGCCGGCACCGAGGAACTTGACCACGTACATTCCCAGGTCGTCGGCCTCGACCAACCCCGGGAGCGAACCTCCTTCGCGCAGCGGCAGCACGTACCGCGTCGCGATCACCTTTTTCAGCACGCTGGCCAGCATAGGCACCGAACCCGGCGACCGCGTTCGCCGCGGGCCAGCCGCCGGTCGGTCGAAGCGCTCAACCGGACACAGGCGCGACCTCCGCGCGGACCCACCGAACACCCGACCGTCTCTTCCGGAGGTCCTCTAAACAGGGCTGAACACGTTCTAGATACCGGCCCCGGGCCCCGGACAGGTCCCACCTCCCAGGAACGAGGAGTTGGGAGGCGGGCGGCGTAGCCGCGCGAATGTCATTTTTGCAGGGCGGTTCGACAGAACAGCCGCGCCACCTTTACGACGTAGATTTATATTGCGAACACGGATGATCGACGACCTCTCCACGAGATCCTCGCTGGCCCAGCCCCGGAAACACGGAGCGGGTGGTGGGGCGTCCACCCCACCACCCGCTCCCCTCCGCGACCGGGGCGGGCCCGCGACCGCGCTCCCCCGGGGACACGTCAGAGGTTGTCCTCGGGGTCCTCCCCCCAGTCACCCTCGCCCTCGTCCCCCGGCGCGGGGAGGGTCGGCACCGGACTGGCCGGGTCCCCCTCCCCCTCCTCCGGGCTCGGCTCCGCTCCCGGCTCCTCCGCCGGTTCCGACTGCTCCGCCTCGGGCTGGCTCGGGGCCGGCATCTCCGGTGGCGGGAACTGCATCATCCACAGGTACAGGGCGAACACCAGCAGGAGGAGCAACAGCAGCAGCGCGCCCAGGCCACCGATCAGCCACCAGTTGGACTCCCCCCGCGCCACCGGGCTGTCCCGGCGCCCCGCCCAGGGAGCCCAGCGCACCGCGGACCCGCCCCGCTCCCCCGCCCAGTGCGGCATCACCACCGGGCCGCGCAGGACCAGGGGGCCGCCGCGCCCCGCCTCCTCCAGGAACCGGCCCGCCCCGGCGCCGCCCTCGACGTAGGGGACCGCCACCCACAGGGCCGACCTCCCGCTCGTGCGGGCCGCCGCCACGCCCTCGCCGTCGCGCACCGCGCGGGCGAACCGTTCCCGGGTGGGTTCGTCGATCCCCGCCGCGTCGTTGAGCATCGCCACGCTCATCCGCTCACCGGAGGCGTCGCGCCCCAGGTAGACCACGCCCAGACGTGACTCCTGGAGCCGCCCCAGCAGCCGGTACCCGCCCAGCTGGCGCGGGTCGACGTCGTTCAGGCCCCTCGTGGGCGCCGTCATGTCACTTCCCCTCTCCGGCACGTCGCGGTACGTCACACTTCGCCCCGCTGTCCGCCCCGGTCCCAGTGTCGCGTTGTCTACCGGCTCGAGAGCACCTAAACAGGTAGTGTCGCCACAGGTGATCCACAACCTACTCCTTACCGGCGTCCACGCACGGGGACGCCGAGTCCGGGAAGGACGGGACATGGCAGAAACCTCACCCGGGAACGGCCCGGCCTCCGCGTCGGGGCCGGAGAGCACTCCGGGCGAGCCGACCCGCTTGCTGCGCGCGGCACTGCACGAGGTGTCCACGGTGATCGTGGGCCAGGAGCGGATGGTGGAGCGCTCCCTCATCGCGCTGGTCGCCCAGGGACACTGCCTCATCGAGGGGGTCCCCGGTATCGCCAAGACACTGGCCGTCTCCACGCTGGCCAAGGTCACCGGCGGCTCGTTCTCCCGCGTCCAGTTCACCCCGGACCTGGTGCCCTCGGACATCGTCGGCACGCGGATCTACCACCCCTCGACCGAGCGGTTCGACGTCGAGCTGGGGCCGGTCTTCGCCAACTTCGTCCTCGCCGACGAGATCAACCGCGCTCCGGCCAAGGTGCAGTCGGCGCTGCTGGAGGTCATGGCCGAACGGCAGGTGTCCATCGGCGGCACCACCCATCCGCTGCCCGCCCCGTTCATCGTCATCGCCACGCAGAACCCGGTGGAGTCGGAGGGGGTCTACCCGCTGCCCGAGGCGCAGCGCGACCGCTTCCTGATGAAGGTCAACGTCCACCACCCCAAGGCGCACGAGGAGATGGAGATCCTGCGCCGGATGAGCTCGGCGCCGCCCACCGCCCACCAGGTGCTGGACCCGGTCACCCTGGGCGAGCTCCAGGCCGACGCCGAACGCGTCCACGTGCACCAGTTGATCGCCGACTACGTCGTGCGCCTGGTTATGGCCACCCGCGAGCCGGAGAACCACGGGATGCCCGACCTGCGCCAGGCGTTGGAGGTGGGTGCGAGCCCGCGCGCCACTCTGGGGCTGGTCGCCGCCGCCCGGGCGCTGGCGCTGCTCAGGGGGCGTGACTACGTGCTGCCGGACGACGTGCGGGTGCTGGCGCACGACGTCATCGCGCACCGTCTCGTTTTGACCTTCGACGCCCTGGCCGACGGGGTCACCCCCGACCAGGTGGTCGACCGCATCCTGTCCACCGTTCCCGCGCCGCGCGTGATCTGGGACGAGCCGCCCTCGGGTGAGACCGCCTCCTTCGCCACGCAGAGGTAGGAAGGAACCAGAGGTGATCGTGTGAACACTCCCGCCATCGGTTCCGACCCCCGGCTCAGGGCGGCGCTGCGCCGTCTGGACCTGCGCATCGTGCACCGGCTGGACGGCCTCCTGCACGGGGAGCACCTCGGCCTGCGGTTGGGGCCGGGGTCCGAGGCGGCCGAGGCCCGGCTCTACCAGCCGGGTGAGGACGACGTGCGGCACATGGACTGGGCGGTGACCGCGCGGACGGACACCCCGCACGTGCGTGACGTGGTCGCGGACCGCGAGCTGGAGAGCTGGACGCTGCTGGACCTGTCCCCGAGCATGGACTTCGGCACGGGGCTGCGTTCCAAGCGCGACGTGGCGGTGGGCGCCCTGGTGGCGACCAACCTGCTCACGCAGCGGGTGGGCGACCGGTTCGGGGCGCACTTCCTGCACCAGGGGCGGGTGCGGCGCTGGCCCGCGAGGTCGGGCAAGGAGGCGTTGCTGTCGCTGTTGGCGACGGTGGCCGCCGCTCCGCAGGGGGACGTGCGCACGCCGGACGAGAGCCGGGCCACCCTGGCCGACGCCGTGACCGACCTGGTGCGGACCCGGCGCAGGCGGGGTCTGCGCGTGGTGATCTCCGACTTCCTGGACACCCCGGCCTTCGGCGGGGAGGTGCCCTGGGAGCGGTCGCTGCGCCAGCTGGGCTCGCGGCACCAGGTGCTGGTGGTCGAGGTGGTGGACCCCCGGGAGCTGGACGTGCCCGAGGTGGGTGACGTGGCCCTGCGTGATCCGACCACCGGACGGGTACGTGACGTGCGTCTGACCCGCGCCGTCCGTGAGCGCTACCGTCGGGCGGCCATGGCGCAGAGGGAGGCCGTGCGCGGGGCGCTGCGCCGGTGCGGGGTGCACCACCTCGTGTTGCGCACGGACCGGGACTGGGTACTGGACACCGCGCGGTTCGTGATCCACCAGCGCCGGACCGCCCACCACATGGCCCGGCACACGCCGGGGGTGCCCCGGTGATCGGCTCCGGCGGAGGCCGGTCCGGGAGCGGTGACGTGGGCGCGGGAGGTTCCCGTGTCCGTACGGGCTGGGGGGACGTGGGGCGGTCATGACCTTTCTGGAGCCGCAGCGGCTGTGGTGGCTGCTGGTCGTCGTGCTGCTCGTGGGCGCGTACGTGTTCACCCAGCGTCAGCGCCGTGAGTACACGGTGCGCTTCACCAACCTGGAACTGCTGAACCAGGTGGCGCCGCACCGGCCGGACGTGCGCAGGCACGTGCCCGCCGCACTGTTCACGCTGGCGCTGGGGGTGCTGATCGCCGCGATGGCGGTGCCCGCGATGCCGGTGGAGGCTCCTCGGGAGCGGGCGACGATCATGGTGGCGGTGGACGTGTCACTGTCGATGGCCGCCAACGACATCGAGCCGGACCGGTTGCACGCGGCCAAGGAGTCGGCCCGGGGGTTCGTGGAGACGCTGCCGGACCGCTTCAACGTGGGGTTGGTGTCGTTCTCCTCGACGGCGACGGTGGTGACGGCTCCCACGCAGGACCACGAGTCGGTGACGACGTCGATCGACAGCCTGCGGCTGGGCCCGGGCACGGCCATCGGTGAGGGGGTGTTCGCCTCTCTGGAGGCGATCCGGACCTTCGACGAGGACGCCGAGGAGGATCCGCCGCCGGCCGCGATCGTCCTGCTCTCCGACGGTGAGAACACGAGTGGGCGGGACATCCTCCAGGCGTCGGGTGAGGCGGCCGAGGGTGAGGTTCCGGTGTCGACGATCGCCTTCGGCAGCGGGGCGGCGATGATCGAGATCGACGGGTACCAGGTGCCCGCCGACATCGACAAGGAGGCGCTCCAGGGGCTGGCCGAGGACACCGGGGGGCACTTCTACGAGGCCGAGAGCGAGACGGAGCTGGACGAGGTGTACGAGGACATCGGCTCGTCGCTCGGTACGGAGATGGTCCATGAGGAGATCGTCACTCGGTTCGTGATGGTGGCGATCGTCCTGGCGTTGGCGACGGCATTCACCTCGCTGCTGTGGTTCCAACGCCTTCCCTGATCAGTGGCCCCTCAATCTCGACCGCCAGTGTTGTTGGTCACATCCCTTTAGGTGGGGTTTATACCTTTTCCTGTTCAGCTACGGGTTAGCGTTGGCATGTTTTGTCCTGACCACCCACTTCGAGGAACGATGCCGAACACACCCGCTCTCCCGGCCGCGATCTGTTTCGACCTGGATGACACACTCATCGACGACGTCGCCGCCTCGTCCGCGGGTCTGCGCACGGTCATGGAACGACTCGGCCACCCGGACTTCGGTTCGGCCCGCGCGCTGTGGGACATCCAGACCGAGATCTCCTTCGGCGCCTACCTGCGCGGCGAGCTCAGCCTCGACGAGCAGCGCCGCGAGCGCGTCCGCGCCCTGGCGCTCCAGGCCGGCCACTCCGACCTCGCGGACCAGCACTGCGACGAGCTGTACCGCATGTACCTGGACGGCCACCGCAGCGGCTGGCAGGTCTTCCCCGACACCTACGCGGTGCTGAACGCCCTGGGCTCCGCCGGATACCGTCTGGCCGTGGTGACCAACGGCGTCGAGGCACTCCAGCACGCCAAGCTCCAGGCCCTGGAACTCACCCCCTACTTCCACGCCGTGGTCTGCGCCGACACCGTGGGCGCGGGCAAGCCCGATCCCCGGATCTTCCACACGGCCGCCCAGCGCCTGGGCGTGGATCCCGGTGCCTGCTGGCACGTCGGCGACCAGATCCAGGCCGACGCCGTGGGCGCCGTCGCCTCGGGTATGCGCCCGGTCGTCGTGGACCGCCAGGCCCGCCAGCCCGTGGAGGGCGTCACCACGCTCCACGACCTGGACGGCCTCCTGCACATGGTGGGCCTGCCCAGCGGCATGGCCGCGACGGGGCTGCTGTGACCTCGATCGACGACTGGATGGCCCGCCGGGTCACCGTCCACCTCATCACCTCCGGACCCACCGGGCCGATCCTGGTCGGAGCGCGTGTGCTCTTCGGCCAGGACCCCGAGGACGTGGCGCGCGGCCTGGGCGGCCTGCCCGAGCAGGCGCCGCTGGTGGCGCTGGACGTGCTCACCGAGACCGCGAGCCTGCCGCGCGGACGCGCGCTGCACGTGGACCGGATCGTGTTCGCCGAGCCCGACCTCGTCTCGGCCTGGCCCTCGGTCGTGCCCACAGAGGGGCTGACTCCCCCGGCACCCGCGCTGGCCCCCGAGGAGGACCCCGCCCCGGAGGGGGCGCTCCCCCGGATGCGCCGCTTCGCCTCCTACGGGATCGTCACCGACCCGGCCGGACGCGTTCTGCTGAGCCTGATCGCCGACGGCTTCCCCGCATCCGGGACCTGGCACCTGCCGGGCGGCGGCGTGGACACCGGTGAGGACGTGCGCGCCGCGCTGCGGCGCGAGGTGCTGGAGGAGACCGGCCAGGCCGGAGTGGTGGGTGAGCTGATCACCGTGGCCAGCCACCGCCGATCCCGGAGCGCTGGCACCGACATCTACGCGGTCTGGGTGTTCTCCCACGTGCACGTGGCCGCGCCGACCGTTCCCCGGGTGGTCGAGGTCGAGGGGTCCACCGCCGACTGCGCCTGGTTCACCCCCGCTGAGCTGACCGAACTGCCGCTGTCCACCACCGCGCGGCGCGGCATGGAGTACCTGGTCCGGCACCGCCGACGCGGCTGACCGGAACCGAGCGAGCCGGGCCGGAGACGGCCCGGCGCCCGGTGGGACCGCCGGACGGCACCCGCCCGGCCCTTCCTCAGACCAGGACGTGGTGGCGCACCCACCACAGTCCCGCGCCGAGACCCAGGACCAGGACCCCGACGCCGACCACCGGCAGGGGCAGGCTGGTCGCCAGGACCACGCACCCCACCAGGCCGCCCACCGGGGCGATGAGCGGCGGGCGGTTCTCGTCCGGGCCCAGGCGCAGCGCCGAGGCGTTGGTGATGGCGTAGTAGACCAGCACGCCGAAGGCGGAGAAGGCGATCGCGCCCCGCAGGTCGGCCACCAGGATCAGGACGATCACCACGGCGGCGACGACGGCCTCCGCCCTGTGGGGCACCCCGTGGCGATCGCTCACGGCGGCCAGCGGGCGCGGCAGGTGACCGTCCGACGCCATCGCGGCGGTGGTGTGCGAGATCCCCATCAGCAGCGGCAGCAGGGCGCTCAGGCTGGCCACGGCCGCACCGGCCACGACGAACGGCACGAGCATCGGGAACCCGGCGACCTGGACCGCGTCGGCCATGGGCGCCTGGCTGGTGGTGAGCTTCTCCCGGCCCAGCACGATGAGCAGGCCGGTGCCGATCACCAGGTACACGACCAGGACCGTGCCCAGGGAGAGCGAGATCGCGCGGGGGATGGTGGTGCGGGGGTCGCGGACCTGGCCGCCCAGGGTGGCGATGCGCGCGTACCCGGCGAAGGCGAAGAAGATCATCCCGGCCGCACCCAGGACGCCGAAGGACCCGGGCCAGGGCCCGAGCCCGTCCACCTCCGCGACGGCGGCCAAGCGCCCGCTCATGAGCATCGCGACGAACACCGCCGCCAGGACGCCCAGCACGAGCAGGAGCAGGACCTTGATGACCAGGGTGGAGCGGCGCACGCCCCGCAGGTTCACCGCCGCCAGGACGACCACGGCGGCCACCGCGACCGGCTTCTGCCACGCGGGCAGCGTGTACGCGGCGAAGGTCATGGCCATGGCCGCGCAGGAGGCGACCTTGCCGACCACGAACGACCAGCCCGCCAGGTAGCCCCACAGGTCGCCCAGGCGTTCCCGGCCGTAGACGTAGGTGCCGCCGTTCTCGGGGTGCCGGGCGGCCAGGCGTGCGGAGGAGACCGCGTTGCAGTAGGCGACCAGCCCCGCGATGAGGATGGCGACGGGCAGCCAGGCACCGGCGCCCAGCGCGGCGGGGGCGAAGACCGTGAACACTCCGGCGCCGAGCATCGCGGCGGCGCCGATGGCGGCCGCGTCGACGGTTCCCAGCGTCCGGGCGGGTCTGGCCTGCGGTCCGGAAGAGGTGGCCAACGGGGTCTCCTTGAGTGGGTGTCTCCGGTCGTCGACCGGCGGACGCGCCCTGTCGGTGGAGGCCACGGCCCGGGGGCCGGGTCCTTCGGAAGCGGGACGAAGGTCGTGTCCGACTTCCGAGTGTGCCCGATACCGGTGACCGACGAGCGCGAACCCCCGTCGCGGGGGTGGCCGGTTCCGGTCCGGGGCGCGCCCTCGTCAGGGGAGGCGCGGGCGCGGGTCGGGGCCCTCGACCGTGGTCGGGGACCCCTGGGGTGTCCGGGTTTCCTCGTGGTCGCGGGCGGCCCGGTCAGACGGGACGCCAGGGAGTTCCCGTGTTGTCGTTGATGTCGGCGGCCGCGACCTGCCGCAGCTGACGTGAGAGGTCTGACAGTGCGCGGGAGACGGCGAGCTCCTCCCCGATCTCCGGCACGTCCAGGTCGGTCGGGTGCTTGCGGGCCATCCCGTGGCCGCGCAGGGCCGTGCCGTCGTCAGCGACCAGGCCGACCTCCGCCCAGGTGCGCGCGGCCGCGCCCTCGTTCTCCTCGGCGACGACCACGTCGACGTTCCAGCGCTTCATCGTCTGCATGGCATCCGCTCCCTCTCTCCCGTCCGCGCCGGGCGGGTGTTCGATGTGGGCGTCGGGTCCCGGGTGGACCAGGGCCTCGTGCCCCGGGTCGTCGCCGCTCCAGTGCACCTGGTAGGGCGGTGTCCCCTCCGAACCCCGGACCCGTGTGACCACCCCCGTGCGACGGTGGGTGTCGGCGTTCGGGCTCTCGATGACCAGTCGGTCTCCTACCTCTGCTCGCATGGGTTCCCCCACAAACCTCGCTTGTCTCCATCATCGGTGCTGTTTCGGCTCTCTGCCGAGGCTTGGTCCTTTTGTTCCCGGTGGTATGTGAGGTTTTTGCCGTCCCGTCACGCGCTCCGTGCCTGGTAGCGTCACGGCGTGGCCCAGCACTACTTCGACTCCGATCCCGGCACCGCCAGTCGGCCCTCCACCGCCGACCTGGTCCTGCCCGATCTCCACCTGCGCCTGCGCACCGACCGTGGCGTGTTCTCACCCGACCGGGTCGATCTCGGTACCCGGGTGCTGTTGGAGAGCGTGCCGCCGCCGCCCGCCGAGGGCCGTCTGCTCGACCTGGGCTGCGGGTACGGGCCCATCTCGCTGACGATGGCCTCGCGCGCCCCGGGGGCGCGGGTGCTCGGGGTGGACGTCAACTCCCGGGCCGTGGGTCTGGCCCGGCGCAACGCCGACGACCACGGGCTCGGCAACGCCTGGTTCGGTGTGGTCGCCCCCGAGGGCGGTCTGGCCGTGGAGCAGGGTGAGGGCCGTTCCCCCGCCGCCGAGGACCTGCTCGGCCCCTTCGACGCGATCTGGTCGAACCCGCCGATCCGCGTGGGCAAGGACGTGCTGCACGCGATGCTGCGCACCTGGCTGAACCGGCTCACCCCCGAGGGCGTCGCCCACCTGGTGGTCCAGCGCCACCTGGGTTCGGACTCCCTCCAGAAGTGGCTGGACGCCCAGGGGCTGCCCGCCGAGCGCGTGGCCTCCCGGGCCGGTTTCCGTGTCCTGGCCGTGCGCCGCGCCGCCTAGCACACCACGCCCCGGGCCGCGACCCCGCGCCGACGGCACGGACCGCCCCCGGAACACGCCCGAACTGCACTTCCCTTTCCGAACTTACCGACATGTGTCAGGGGTCACGCGTGCGCGCGCGACCCCTGACCGGTAACCTGTACCGACCACGCCGGACCGCCCGGCCCACACCGCGAGGAACACACCGCAGTTGAGCACGCAGTTGCGTCCCACGGACGTCAAACGCCTGAACCGCCAGTGGCGCAGGCGGACCGAGGGGCGTCTCGCCCTTCTCGTCGAATCGGTCACCCAGCCCTACAACCTGGGTTCGATCCTGCGCACCTGCGCGACCTTCGGCGTGGACCAGCTCTGGCTCACCGGTAACAGCGCGGACCCCGACGACCCCAAGGTCGGCAAGACCGCCCTGGGTACCGGCGCGAAGGTCCCGCACACCCGCCTGTCCGGCACGGCCGAGGCGCTGGCCGCCGCCCGCGCCGACGGTTACAAGGTCGTCGCCGTGGAGCTGGCCAAGGGCGCCGTGCCGCTGCACGCCGCGCCGTTGGAGCCCGACGTCTGCCTGGCCGTGGGTGCCGAGGACCACGGCTGCTCCCCCGCCCTGCTGACGGGCGCGGACGCCGTCACCTACATCCCGCAGATCGGCCGGGTCGGATCGCTGAACGTGGCCGTGGCCACGTCGATCGCCCTGGCGGAGGCACGACGCCGCGAGTGGGCCACCTTCGACGACGAGGCGAACGCGCCCGTCGGAAGCTGAGCCCGGGAATCTTTCTTCCCCGCTGGACGTCCCTCCTGTGAACCACAGACCACTCCAATCACACCCGACGCGCACAGGCGCAGAGAGAGGAACAGTGGACCCGTCCCGAAGTACCAGCAGCATCCCCAAGGGATGCTGTGACCCAGACTCCGACGAGCCCCCTTCTTCGAAGGGCGCGCACCTTCGTAGGACCCCTGCCCACGGGCGGACCCAGGCGGTGTGTGCCCGATGATCAGCACCGTCCTCAGCATCGCCTTCGGTGCCCTGGTGGTCTTCCTGATCACCGTGGCGACGGGTTACTTCGTCGCCCAGGAGTTCGGTTACATGGCCGTGGACCGCTCGCGACTCAAGTCGCGGGCCGGGGCCGGTGACGCCGGCGCGAAACGCGCCCTGGCCATCACCAACCGGACGTCCTTCATGCTCTCCGGTGCCCAGCTGGGCATCACCGTCACCACCCTTCTGGTCGGCTACGTCGCCGAACCGATGATCGGACAGGGTGTCGGGGAGCTCCTCAGCGGCGCGGGCGTGCCGGTAGGCACCGGCCTCGCGATCGGCCTCTTCCTGGCCCTGCTGTTCTCCACGGTCGTCCAGATGGTGTTCGGCGAGCTCTTCGCCAAGAACCTGGCCATCGCCCGACCCGAACCGGTGGCCCGCTGGCTGGCCCTGTCCACGGGGATCTACCTGAAGGTCTTCGGACCGGTGATCTGGCTGTTCGACCAGGCGGCGATCTGGTTGCTCAAGCTGGTGAAGATCACCCCGGTGGAGGACGTCCAGCACGCGGCGACCCCGCGTGACCTGGAACGCATCATCGCCGAGTCGCGTGAGACCGGCGACCTTCCCGCCGAGGTGTCCACCCTGTTGGACCGCACCCTCGACTTCCACGACCGCACCGCCGGGCACGCGATGATCCCGCGTCCCGAGGTGACCACCGTGGAGGAGGGCGACCCGGTCAGCCGGGTCGTGGAGCTGATGGCGTCCGACCACTCCCGTTTCCCGGTCCTGGGTGAGGGCGTGGACGACATCGTGGGCGTGATCTGTCTGCGCGACGTGCTCGCGCTGGGCGACCGCGACCTGTCCGGTGTCCGGGTCAGCGAGGTGGCGCGGGCGACCGTCATGGTCCCCGCCTCGCTTCCGCTGCCGGGTGTGCTGGACCAGCTGCGCGAGGCGGGCGAGGAGTTCGCCTGCGTGGTGGACGAGTACGGCGGTCTGGCCGGGGTCATCACCACCGAGGACCTGGCCGAGGAGCTGGTCGGTGAGATCGCCGACGAGCACACCCCCGAGGAGGAGGCCCCGGCCCACCTCGACGGGGAGAACGGCTACATCGTTCCGGGCGCGCTGCACATCGACGAGGTCGAGCGGCTGATCGGGCACGACCTGCCCGAGGGTGACTACGAGACCATAGGCGGTCTGGTCATCCACGAACTCCACCGGTTGCCGCAGGTCGGTGACCGCGTGGAGCTGTCACTGCCCCGACCCGCCAGCGCCCATGACGGCGACCCCGACATGGCGCTGACGCTGACCGTGAACGCGGTCCAGCGGCACGTTCCCAACACGGTGGAGCTGAGACTGCGTGAGGTCGTCGAGGACGGCGCTCGGGAGGTGCGGGCATGAGTGACATGAACGTGTGGTGGGCCATGGCGCTGACCGTGGTGTTCATCGCGCTGAGCGGCTTCTTCGTGGCGATCGAGTTCGCCCTGGTGGCGGCGCGCCGCTACCGGCTGGAGGAGGCCGCGCACACCAGTGCCTCGGCACGCGCGGCGCTCAAGAGCGCCCGCGACCTGTCGTTGCTGCTGGCCGGTTCGCAGTTGGGGATCACCCTGGCCACCCTGGCCCTGGGCGCGATCTCCAAGCCCGCGTTCCACCACATGCTGGAGCCGTTGTTCGACGGTCTGCCGGACTCGGTGGGGTACGTGCTCTCGTTCACGTTCTCGCTGATCATCGTGACGTTCCTGCACCTGGTGATCGGTGAGATGGCTCCGAAGTCCTGGGCGATCTCCCACCCGGAGAAGTCGGCGACGATGCTGGCGATCCCGATGCGGGCGTTCATGTGGGTGACCCGCCCGCTGATCGTGATGCTCAACGGCATGGCCAACTGGGTGCTGCACCGTTTCGGTGTGCAGGCGGTGGACGAGCTGGTGAGCGGGCACAACCCGGAGGACGTGCGCGAGCTGGTGGAGCACTCCGCCAAGGCGGGTGCCCTGGACTCCGAGCGCCGGGACCAGCTGGCCACGGCCCTGGAGGTCAACTCCCAGCCGTTGGACGAGCACTTCACCCCGCGCGAGGAGATCGCCTGGGTGACGCCGGACGCCGGGGTGGAGGAGGTCAAGCGGGTCTCCCGCGAGTCCACGCACCTGAGGCTGGTGGTGATGGAGTCGGGTGAACCGGTCGGTGTGCTGCACGTGCGTGAGGCGCTGACCAGCCCGGCCGGGACCACCGCCGCCGACCTCATGCGCCCGGTGCTGACGTTGTCGGTGGGTACGCCGATGTACGCGGCGATGGGCATCATGCGGGACAGCCGCAGCCACCTCGCTCTCGTCGAGAACGAGGGTGAGCTGGTGGGTCTGGTGACCCTCCAGGACATCCTGGACCGGTTGCTGCTGCTGGACACGGCGGCCTAGCGACCGGAGCGACGGAGAACACGGCGGGGGGGGGGGGGGGGGGGGAGAGGGCACCCCTC